>CANGXU010000088.1 GCA_947457885.1 Betaproteobacteria bacterium | reverse complement strand
GCCTTGATGGCATCGAGCAGGTGCTGCGGCAGGCGCAGCGAGATGGTTTTCGTCGACGGCTTGAGGTTGGGCAGCACTACACGCTGCGCCTTCGCCCAGTCGAGATGCTGTGTGGAGTCGCGGCCCTCGGCCTCCCAGAACGCGCGCTCCTGCGCCTCGGTCCTGAACCTGGGCAGCGGCTTAGCGGGCTTGGTCATAGACGCTCCTTTCCTTTCGGTGCATGTCGCGCGCCGAGATCACCCGGATCAGGGTGCCATCACCGCGCAGCGTGAAGGTGATGTGCAGCGCACGCCCATCGAGCGTCTTGCCGAGGGCGTGGAAGCGCGCCTCCTGGTCGCGGTGCCGCAGGTTTTCCAGCTATACACGCATCTGTGAATCCGCCGTCCGCCGGGTGCTCCCTGCGTTGCGGGAAGTCCATCACACGCAGCCCGATGTTCAGCGGGTACGGTCAGTGGGTACGATTTTGTCAGGTTCGAAAAAAACGCAACAGATCATTGCCTTGCGTCACTACTAACGGTTCAACGTCTGCTCTGACGCGCCGGCGGCAACGTTTCAACTTTGTCGGCGCCGCGCCAGCGCAGTCGAGGTGGGATTTCGCGCAGGTCCGCCAGGATTTGCGCTGACCCGATGCGCTTTACCGACCTGCTCGACCTTCGTCGCACGCAGACCTATGGTTGGCGGCCGCTCGCAGATCGCTCCATCGATCGATCCGGCCCGTACCAGCGGAGCAATGGCCGCCGTCAACTATCCTGAGCAGGGTGTTGCCTCACGAGTCAATCCCATCTGACGCCCTCCATTCCGTCGAGCAGTTCCGGCCCGTAGAGGGCCGGAGTCTGGAAGCCTGGGGACCACTTCCCCGCCATTACTGCACGCGCAATCTCGCGAAGGCAGAGCACGGTGAACCGGTAGGCTTCAGGGCCCATCAACGCGACCCGCTGCCGGGTCTGGCCGTTCGAAGCGATAGCGAGGACGTAGGTCCTCCCATCGCGCAGCTGGCGCGCGGACGAACCCTCCGGGAAGACTGGAAGCAAGTGGTTCAGTATCAGATCACGTAGCCAGAGCAGCCGGCCTTTCATCATCGCCACTGCGAGCCCCGGCAGGACGGAGTAGGTCGCGATGTTGGCGATGCCGGTCGAAACCCCTGCGGTGAACAGGTCACCGAGCCAAGGGTCGTAGACCGCGCGGAACTTCCGGCCTGCAACCTGAAAGTCCAGTTCGGTTTCGGCTGGCTGGGCCGCGACCAGGGTACCGCCGACTCGTCGATGCCCGGGATGTTCGATGTGCGACAGCATCCCCCTGAGGGTGCCGCGCGATACCCCGCCGTCGGTGGCCAGGGCGATTACCAGTTCGTTCGCGTCGGGCAACCTCTTCTTCGCGAGCCCCGCCACGATATCGGAGGGGGCGACATTGAAGCCGGCGCCGGGCATGATCATGATGTTCGCGCGGCGAGCCTGTTCGTCGAAGGCAAAAGCGTTCGAAGTGTCCGCTACCTCGCCCGCAATGTCGATGTAGTGGGTGCCGGAATCGAGGCAGGCTTCGATGAGGGGCTTCTGGGTCGTGAGGAACTGACCGGAGAGGTTCAGCAGAAGGCGTACGCCCTTCAGTTGCCGTTCGATCTCGCGCGAGTCGTTCAAGTCGAACACGGCTGCCTCGAGGTCGAGGCGCGCAGCCAGCGTGCGCACCATCTCCTGGCGCCCGCCCAGAACGGGCCGAAGCCCCGATTTGACGAACTCGTCGGCGCAAAGCCGGCCGGTGTATCCAGACGCGCCGTAGATCAGAATGTCCGACACGGTCTCCCTCGACTCCAGGACTGAACCTCTGCTGGGTGGAATGCGGCCGCGGCCGCCGTGGATCCTCGGCAGAGCTTAGGAACTTCAGATGCCCTCGGCAAGGCCTGCAGAGACCGGGGTGACGGTTTGCCGGCGGGTGCGACGGAAACCATTACCCGGCCAGAATCGCGTACGCAGCGGACGTGGTTCTGGCCGTGGAATGTCGTCGCCCTGCAGTCCAGATCCGAAGAGAAACGCGCCGGGTGTCGCCGTCTTCGGGTTGCTCCGCATGGCACCTCCAGGTAGACCATCGCTCGCCCGATCGCTGCATAGACAGCGAGGTCGCCGTGCTGTGATCAGGCGCGATTCGGCACCGTCGCGGGGCCCGCCCAGCGAGAGCCTGGCGGCAATGACGAGCGCCGTGCCGCGCGCCGGTATTCGTCGCCAGAAAGGTCGGGCGACGAGAGTCGATACGCCGGGGTGACCGGCCTCGGATCCGCGCCGGTACGGCGCAATGGGGGACATCCTTCGATCAACGCCCGAATCGCGCTTGCGCTGCGTGGTCTTCATCACGGATGCGGTAAAATCGCGACAGTACTGAGTTGGTGACAGGGACGTTCGATAGCTCGATGGCTCGTTGATGAGCCACCAGAAAGGTGATTCGCGGAGGTTTCGACATGGGTGTTTTTCGGTATCCCGTTATCGCCATGTTGTTGTTCGGTGGGATGTGCGCTGGATCGGTCGGCGTGAGCATTGCAAGCGATACGAGCGCAGGTCCCGCAGCGCTTGTTGACATCTCGTTGCCCGAGGTCAGGCGCAGCCTCGAGACACCGATGCCCGGCGGGCTGCGCCTGACGACGGTTGCGTCCAAGGGCTCGAAGGTGGCGTTTTCGGGTCTCGCCGAATCCACTGCCCAGATCTCGGTCTACCTGCGCGCACTCGGCCGTGAGGCTGCTTTCAAGAACCCAGCCTTGATGCAGACTCAGAGAGACCGCGCCACCGGGATGCTGAAGTTCGACATGGAAGTCGAAGTGACGTGCCAGCCGGCCACGAACGGAGCCCGCCAAAGCCTCTGCAAGCCAGCATCGCCCAGGTGACGGGAATCGCTGATCGACACGCGGGTTCCTGGGGTGCCGGAAGGGCTGAGCGTTTCCGATCAGCCTTTGTTGGCCAGCACGCCGACGAATCGGTCGACCGGGAGCGCATCGATCGACGCAGGCGCGTCGTACCATCCGAGCAGTCGCTCGCGGGCATCGGGGTCCAGCCGCCGCAGCGCATGCTCGAACTTCGCGCGCAGCGCCGGCACGGCTTCGGATCGCCGCTCCGGATGCCCGAGCGGGTACTCGCGCTCGATGCGGGCAGTCGACGTACCGTCACGAAAGAACACCTGCACCGAGTTCGCGCTGGTCCGGCGCACCGGATCGAAGAAGCCCTCGGTGTAGCGCGGCTCCTCGGCCAGCACCATCTTTGCGCGCAAGGCATCGATGCGTGGATCGGCAGCGAACGCATCGCTGTAGTCCGATGGCCCGAGCCGTCCGTGCATCAGCCCCAGCGCGACGATGTACTGCACGCAGTGGTCACGGTCGGCCGCGTTGCGCAGCACGCCCGGCTTGTCCATGATGCGGGCGAGTGACCGATGGCAGCGCAGTTCGATGCGTTCGATCTCGTCGAGCCGCGGTGCGACCTCGGGATGCAGCAGGAATGCGCACTCGCCCGCCGTCTGGCCGTGCATGCCGGCCGGCAGCAGCTTGAACATGCAGCGTGCGATCACCGCCTCGCCGAGAGGTGCGTCGAAACGCAGTGGTGTGCCGCCGAAGCGGGCTGCATGGAAGCCAAGTTCCGGCGCCGACAGGATCCACGGGTAGCCGTCCTCGCCGGCCGTCACCATCATGGCGATGCGCACAGCCCCTTCGCTCGCCCGTGCGCATGCCCAGTTCTTGCGCGATCCGATGTTCGGCGCATGGCGGATCGCCGACAGCGTCGACTCGACGAAGGCATGCGATACGGCATTGAACACCTGTGCGCGCGTGCCCCCGAGCAGCTTCGTCAGTACCGGGGCAACCGCTGCCTGCACGAGCATCGTCTGGTCCATGCCGTGCGCGCGCCAGTCGTTCGCCGCGCAGAGCGCGCCCTGGATCTCGTAGACGCGCACCGCCGCATCGAGCAGGTCGGCAACCGTGAGCGGCACCTTTCCGGTCGAGGCCGCGCGCCGCGCCAGGTGGTCGCCGAGCATCAGTACGCCGGCCAGCCCGTCGGACGGATGCATCGTCAGCATGCCGTTGCAGGCGTCGTTGTAGTCGAGCCAGCGGATCATCGTACCGAGATCGAAGGTGGCCTTGGCCGGGTCCAGCACGAAGGGCGTGCCGGGCAGGCGCGCGCCCTGCGGCACGATCGTGCCCGGCACCAGCGGCCCGAGCAGCCGAACGCATTCCGGATGCTCGAGCGCCTCGAGGGCGCAGGCGAGCGTGTCGAACAGGCAGAGGCGGGCCGCGTCGATCGGGGCCCGGTCGCGCATGCGGTAGCCGTGCACGTAGTCGGCGATCTCGCCGAGCAGCGCGTCGGACACTGCCGGCGCTGCCTGCAGGTCGGATGGCTTCGCCATCAGCGTACCTCCATGCCGACCGAGGCGATCAGCTTCGCGTTCTTCGCGATCTCTTCTTCGTAGAAGCGGACGAACTCGGCATGGCTGCTGCCGACCGGATCGAGCCCCTGGGATACCAGCTTCTTCGCGGTCTCCGGATCGTTCACGATGCGTGTGATCTCCTGCTGCGTCTTGAGCACGATGTCCATCGGCGTGCGCCCCGGCAGGAATACGCCGTACCAGTTCTCGTAGGCATAGCCCGGCACGCCCGACTCGGCGATGGTCGGGAGATTCGGCAGTGCCGGCGTGCGCTTCGCGCCCAGCACGGCGAGCGCGCGCAGCTTGCCACCCTCGAAGTACTGGCGCGTCGACACGACGCTCGCCATCGACAGTGAAACCCGCCCGCCGATCAGGTCGGTAATGCTCGGCGCGGTGCCCTTGTAGGGTACGTGTGCCATCTTCACACCGGCCATCTGGCTGAACAGCTCGGCGGCGAGATGCTGCCCGGTGCCATTGCCTGAAGAGGAGTAGAGCAGGTCGCCGGGGCGGACCTTCGCGAACGCGATGAACTCTTTCACCGTCTTCACCGGCACCGAGGGGTGCACCACCATGACGCCGGGCGAGATGACTGCCAGCGATACCGGGATGATGTCCTTGCGCGGGTCGTACGACAGCTTCATCAGGCTGGGTGTGATCGCCACGCCCGAGGAGTTGGTGAGCATCGTGTAGCCGTCTGGCGTGGCACGGGCGAGGGTCTCTGTGGCCAGTGCGCCACCGGCACCCGGCCGGTTCTCGACCACGACCGGTTGGCCCCAGCGCTCGGACAGTTTCTGGGCGAGGATCCGGCCGGTGGTATCCACGCCACCACCGGGGGCGAGCGCGATCAGCATGCGTATCGACTTGGCCGGCCACGGTGCCTGTGCGTGTGTGGCCGCACAGGTGCCGGAAAGCAGCACGGCAAGCACGGCCCGCGCGAGACGGCGGTTGCCGATGTCCATCTGATGTCCTCCTGCGGTTGTACTGCGCCCGTGCTTCTGTTCGCGCTTCTGCGCGACCGGGCTCGGCTAGGATACCTGACCGAACCGCGACCTCGCGCGCTCGTGCAGCCATCCGGCCGCGTCCACGGCGGCGAGCGGGCGGGCAATACCGAAGCCCTGGCCGAATTTGCATCCCATGTCGCGCAGCACGTCCAGCGTGGCCTCGTCCTCGATACCCTCCGCCACGACTCGGAGACCGAAGTTGCTGGCGAGCGCAAGCGTCGTGCGCACGATATCGAGTTTCTGCCGCGATACCAGCAGGCCGCGCACGAACTGTTGATCGATCTTGATTTCATCGACCGGCAGTTGGCGCAGAAGCGACAGCGAGGAATAGCCAGTACCGAAATCGTCGATCGACAGTTGCACGCCGATGTCCTTGAGCTGTTTCAGCAGCGGTACCACCTCTTCCGGATCATGCACTGGAGCGGTCTCGGTGATCTCGAGGGTCACGTCGCCGGGGCTGACCGACCAGGTCTGCAGAGCCTGTTCGACCAGATCGCAGAAATCGTGCTCGCGCAGGTCCATCGGGGATACGTTGATGGCCATGCTGACGTGCAGGCCGGCATCCAAGAAGCGCCTGTGCTGGCGCAGCGCGGTGTTCAGTATCAGGCGGGTAAGTCGTGGCAGCAGACCGCACTGTTCGGCCAGGGGAATGAACCTGTCCGGCGGCACCGGGCCAATACCGGTCTGGTGCCAGCGGGCCAGCGCCTCGACCGCGACGGCCCCGCCGCCCACCAGCGAGATCTGCGGCTGGAACACGAGATGCAGTTCGTTGGCGGTGATCGCTGCGCGCAGCGCAGGTTCCAGATCGTGAGGCGTGCGCTGTGCGTCGGCCGGTCGGTGAATCTGGTAGCCTGCGGGGGCGGTTGCCGCCAGGCGCACTGCGGTTCGCGCGTACCGCACGAGATCGCCCGGTCTATCCGATGCGGACGCGCTGGTCGCGATGCCGACCGTTGCCCGCAGATTCCCGTGCAGCGATTCTCCCGGATTCCGGCCGTTGAGCCGGCTCAGTATGCTGGTGGCGCCGAGTTCCGCGTACTCCGGACTGGGCAGGCCTCGCAGCACCACGATCAGCTCGTTGGGGCGGATCACCGCGACCCGGTCGTCGGTTCGCAGCAGGCCACCGAGGACCCGCAAGGCTTCCTGCACTCTCCGGGCCTCCGCCTCCGGCTGGTAGTCCAGAGGCGGTGCACCGCTCGCCATGAGGCGGACCGCGAGTACAGCATAGGAGCCAGGCGATGCCACACCCGCGTCGTGGGTGCGCCGAATGTGTTCGTGCAACTGCTCGCCGGCAAGCATGAAGGGTGCGGCTGCGAGCGTCCCGGTGCCTGGTTCGTCGATCACTGCACCGTGGCCGCGAACAGTTGCTCGGTGTTGATACCGTGATGCCCGAACGGCAGGCCCTTGGCGATGCTGACCACGTTGCCGGCGCCATCGCGCGGGCAATACAGCAGGTCGAGCGTCGTTGGCTGTGTCAGGGGCTTTCCGTCGGAGCCAGCGATGATCAGCACCCGGGGCCTCAGGCGCCGGACACGGTTGTGGGACAGTACTGCGGCGACCTCCCCGGTGGACAGTTCCACCAGGCTGCCGACCGGGTAGACACCGATCATCTGGATGAAGTGTTCGACCAGCGGTGCGTGGAAGAGCGTACCCCGCGCCTGGAGCAGCAGCCGCAGGCAGGTGTCGATCGGTGCGCGGGGGGCGTAGGGCCGTTCTCCACTGAGGGCGAGGAAGGTGTCGACGATGCCCGCGATGCGTCCGTACACGCCGATGGCGTCTCCCGAGAGCCCCTGCGGATAGCCGCTTCCGTCCTCGCGCTCATGGTGGCGCTCGATGGTCTCGCGGACCCGCATGTCGTTGATGCCGGAGTCGTCCAGCATGCGCATCGCGATCTCGACATGCGCCCGCGCCTGCCGTAGTTGCGAGGTATCGAGCGGCCCGGGCTTTTTCAGGATGTCCTTCGATACCCGCATCTTGCCGATATCGAGCAGCGCGCCGCCGAGCGCGAGTTTCTCGATCTCCTCATGCTGCATGCCCAGGTGGGCGCCGAACTGCGCCATGTAGACCGCAGCCTGCAGGCCACGCTTGTGGTCTGCCAGGTCGTGCGACTCCAGCCGCGCAAGCCAGACGATCGCGTTCTCGCTGCGCAGCACGCTGTCCACGATCTCTGTGACCCAGGGGCGCAGCAATTCCAGCGCGAGCGACACGTCACATTCCGCGCGCGCGTAGTTGAGATGCAGCGCATTCATGCTGTGTTTCAGCACCTGCGCGGCGTTCGGGATTTCCTGCGTGAAGCTGTCGGTTGCCATGACCGACGCCTGCCGCTCCTCCTCGCTGAGATCGTCTCCGGACTGTCGCGACTCAACGACACTGGTTGTCCGGTCGGGCGGCGCGTTACTGAAGAGCGGAGCGAACAGCTTGAGCAGGGCCCGCTTCAACAGACTGCCGATCGGCGGCCCGCCGCGGGAAGTATCGTCCGCGGCGCCGACCTGGAACCGGGGCCCCTTCTCAGCCACGAACGTGCGCGCATCCACCCGGTTGGCAGAGGCGGTGCGTTTCTTCGCCGTCATTTCTCCGAGCATCGCCCCTAAACGCGTCCATGCGTTCGTCGGGGCCGCTCGGGTGTCTGCGATGATGACCGCATCCTGGCGGGGCTGGGCTGGCTGTTGCGGCGCGGCGGCGGCTGGACTCGGCCGGGCCAGGACCTCGCGGGTCATCCTGGACCAGAATCCCGGGGCAGCCGCTGGCTTCACACTGGTGGTCATGCGCCGCGCCGCCGGCTGGATGTCCGGCGCCGGAAGATCGTCCAATGAAGGTCGGCGGGGACGCAGGTAGGACTGCAGAACCTCGGATACGACGTCGCCGATCCATCGCCAGCCCAGCGGGCGCTCATGCAAGCTGCGATCGCGGGCCTGGTCGTCCCCGCTTCCCGCCTCGGCGCCGGCGCGATTGATGGGCCCGGCATTCCGGTCGAGGGCTGTCTGGCCAAGGGCGTCCGTGAAGGCGTACGTTCCGCTGCCGCCAGCAGCCTGCGTTCCGTTACCGTCATCAGCATCAGCACTGTCCATGCCGACCGATCGGAACCTGTCGACGATGACGTCGCTGCAGAGTCGCTTGACGAGTTCCAGTTCGTCTGCAGTGTCGATCCGGAACCCTTCGATCAGGAACGGCGACTCCGACCACGGACAATCGAGTTCAGCCACGAACATGCCGATCGAGAGTTGCTCGACCGGCATCCGTACCTGCCCGTGCCCGATTGTTGAGGCTGCCTGATCCTGCATTGGACTGACACCTGACGATTTGCACCTGTAACCGGGAAGCTGCCGCAACGTGCGTCGGGCAGTTGCGAGCCAGGCTGCGCTGCCTGACTCCAATACCAGCATCCGGTTATCGACGCTCGCGAACCGATATTTAGCGTATTCGTGAAAAATATCACCTATCGAGTCGTGAGCGTACTCGCATCCCATGCCGTGGCGTGCCGTGCCGGGCCGTCCCCCGGGGTTTGTGCGCATCTTGTAGCGCATCTGTCAGTTGCCGGAGCCAGCCTCGATCAGGGTTTCCGCGTGCGAGGGCTGCCGAGAAGTCAGCCGTATGACTTATTGTCGAGCTGGCGTCTGTCTGCGCAGGCTGACCAGCATGACGCCGGCGATCACCAGGGTGGCACCCATCATCTGCAGCACGCTGATCCGCTCCCCGAGGATCAGTGCAGCCATCGCCAGCGTGGCGATCGGACCGGAGGTACTGATCAGCGCAACCTGGTTCGCACCCAATCGCCGCAGGGCCTCGGCCACCAGCAGGATGGGCAGCACCGTCGATACCGTGCCCATGCCAAACGCATAGGCATAAACGACATCCGGCACCACCAGCGATCCGGCGTCGTGTGTGGCAAAGAAGTGCGCGATGCTGAAGCCACAGGCCACCGACGATGCATAGCTCGTGAATCGCATCGAACCTACCCGAGGCACGATCCGGGCACTGGCCACCACGTAGCAGGCGTAGGTGAACGCGCTGGTGAGCGTGAATGCCACGCCGAGGGCGAGCGATGACGGATCGCCCTCGATGCGCAGGTTGTCCCAGACACACAGCAGCACGCCGGAATAGGACAGCAGCAGCGACAGGGCCTGTGCGGCGCTCAGCCTGGTGCGGAACAGGCCCCACGACAGCAGCACCACGAACGTGGGATACAGGAACAGGATCAGCCGCTCCAGGCTGGCCGGGATGTACGACAGGCCGATGAAGTCGAGGTAGCTCGACAGGTAGAAGCCGAGCAGCCCGCAGGCGGCCATGCCCCACCAGTCCCGGCGGCTGATCGATCTCAGTCCGGCGGTGCCGCACCACCAGCCCATGGCAATGAAGAACGGCAGTGCGACCATCATGCGCAGTGCGAACGTCGTGGTTGCATCGACCCCGTGCGCGTAGATCAGCTTGATGAAGATCGCCTTGGCCGAGAAGAATACGGCCGCGCCGAGCGCGCAGGCGAGTCCGATGCTGAGCGAGCGGGTCGCCGCGGCTGTCGGCTCTGCGTCGGCCGCCCGGCCGGGCATCAACGTCGGCGGCCGCCGCCCATCAGCGAGCCGAGCACGCCGCGAACGAGTTGCCTGCCGATCTCCGACCCCACCTGCCTCACCACGCTCTTCATGGCGGTCTCGACCACGCCTTCGCGCGACCGGCCGCCACCGCCGCTGCCGCCGCCTCCTAGCAGGCCGCCGAGCGAGCCGAACAGGCCACCATCGGCCGGCGCAGGCTGGCCGGCCGGGGCACCGGATGCGGCGGCTGCCTCGCCCTGCTTGAGTTTCTCGTAGGCCGATTCACGGTCTACGGCCTTCTCGTAGTGGCCTGCCACCGGCGAGTCGGCAATCACCTTGCGTCGCTCGTCCGGCGTCGCCGGGCCCAGCCGCGAGGAGGGCGGCAGCACGAACGCACGCTCGGTGATCGTCGGGCTGCCTTTGGCGTCGAGGAACGATGCCAGCGCTTCGCCGACCCCCAGTTCGGTGATTGCCGACTCGATGTCCAGCTTCGGGTTCGGGCGCATCGTGGTCGCGGCGGTCTTGACCGCCTTCTGGTCGCGCGGCGTGAAGGCGCGAAGGGCGTGCTGGACGCGGTTGCCGAGCTGGCCGAGCACTGTATCCGGGATGTCGAGCGGGTTCTGGGTGACGAAGTACACGCCGACACCCTTGGAGCGGATCAGCCGCACCACCTGCTCGATCTTCTGCAGCAGTGCGGGTGGCGCATCGGTGAACAGCAGGTGGGCCTCGTCGAAGAAGAACACCAGCTTCGGCTTGTCAGGGTCGCCGACTTCCGGCAGCTGCTCGAACAGCTCCGAAAGCAGCCAGAGAAGGAAGGTCGCGTAGACCTTCGGCGAGTTCATCAGCTTGTCGGCGGCGAGGATGCCGATCATGCCCCGCCCCTTCGGGTCGGTCTGCATCAGGTCGCCGATGTCGAGCGCCGGTTCGCCAAAGAAGCGGTCGCCACCCTGCTCGCCGATGGACAGCAGCCCGCGCTGGATTGCACCGATGCTCGCCGGCGAGATGTTGCCGTACTCGGTCTTGTACTTCGCGGCGTTGTCGCCCACATGCTGCAACATCGCGCGCAGGTCCTTCAGGTCGATCAGCAGCAGCCCGTTGTCATCGGCGATCTTGAAGGTCAGCGCGAGCACGCCTTCCTGGGTGTCGTTCAGGTTCAGCATGCGCGCGATCAGCACCGGCCCCATCTCGGAGACCGTTGCGCGCACCGGGTGACCCTGCTCGCCGAACACGTCCCAGAACATCACCGGGAAAGGTTCGAACGCGTGGCTGTCGGCCAGCCCGAGCTGCTCGGCGCGCGCCCGCAGCTTCGGGTTCCAGGCGCCGGTCTGAGACATGCCCGACAGGTCGCCCTTCACGTCTGCCATGAACACCGGCACGCCGGCGCGGCTGAACTGCTCGGCCAGCCGCTGCAGGGTAACCGTCTTGCCGGTGCCGGTCGCCCCGGCGATCAGGCCGTGGCGGTTGGACAGGGATGGCAGCAGGAACAGATCCGTGTCGCCCCGGACAGTCCTTGCGATCGACATCGGCTCGGCCATGAATTCCTCGGGATGGATGCTGGAAACGCCACGGAGCGTAGCACAGGGGTCCGGGTGCGAATTCCGCCGGGATGGCCTGCCGGAGTAGAATCCGTACCGTGTGCGACCGGTGCCGATCGACGGTCCGCGCGTGCGCTGCGAAAACCGAGGAGAACACCGTGGCCGGTCACAGCAAATGGGCCAATATCAAGCACAAGAAGGCGATCGCCGATGCCAAGAAGGGCAAGGCGATGACGCGCTGCATCCGCGAGATCACCGTCGCGGCCCGGTCCGGTGGCGGCGACCCTGACGGCAACCCCCGGCTGCGCCTGGCCATCAGCAAGGCGCGCGAGGTCAACACGCCCAAGGACACCATCGAGAACGCGATCAAGCGCGGCAGTGGGGCGTTGACCGGCGAATCGCTCGACGAGATCCGCTATGAGGGCTACGGCATCGGCGGCGCCGCGGTGATGGTCGATTGCGTGACCAACAACAAGGTGCGCACCGTCGCCGACGTGCGCCATGCGTTCGCGAAGAACGGCGGCAACATGGGTACCGACGGCTCTGTCGCGTTCCAGTTCAAGCACTGCGGCCAGTTCGTGTTCGCACCCGGCACCAGCGAAGAGAAGGTGATGGAAGTCGGCCTCGATGCCGGTGCCGAGGACGTAACCACCAACGAGGACGGCAGCGTCGAACTGATCTGCCCGCCGGCGGAGTTCGCCGCGGTGAAGGCCGCCCTCGACGCGGCGGGCCTGAAGGCCGAGTTCGCCGAGGTGACGATGAAGCCGTTGTCCGAGACCGTGCTCGCTGGCGACGAGGGCGCGAAGATGCAGCGCCTGCTCGACGCGCTCGAGGCGCTCGACGACGTGCAGGAGGTCTACACCACGGCGCTGGTGGAGGATTGACCGCCGGGCTGGTCCCGGCCGTCTTCGTCCTGCTCTGGAGCACCGGATTCATCGGCGCGAAGCTCGGCATGCCCCATGCCGAGCCGCTGACCTTCCTCGCCCTGCGCTTCGCGGTCGTCGGCGTTCTGCTGGGCGGCATCTGCGTCCTGGCGCGTGCGCCGTGGCCGCGCAGCGCGCGAGAGTACGGGCATCTCGCGGTAGCCGGTCTGCTGGTGCAGGCCGGCTACCTTGGCGGCGTGTTCACCGCCATCCACCTCGGGTTGAGCGCCGGGGCGGCCGCGCTGATCGTCGGCCTGCAGCCGCTGCTCACCGCCTGCCTCGCCGGCCCGGTGCTCGGCGAGCGGATCGGCCGCCTGCAGTGGCTTGGGTTTGCGCTCGGGCTCGCCGGCGTGATGCTGGTGCTCGGACCGAAAGCGAACGCCACGGGTGCGACGCCGGCCTCGCTCGGCTTCGCCTGCGTGGCGCTGGCGTCTATCACCGCCGGTACCATCTACCAGAAGCGCTTCGTGTCCGGCATGGACCTGCGCACAGGGTCGCTGGTGCAGTTCGCTGCTGCCGCGCTGCTGCTGGTGCCGATCGCTTTCGCAACCGAGACGATGGATATCGACTGGACCGGCGAATTCGTGTTCGCGCTCGGCTGGCTGGCCGTGGTGCTGTCGCTCGGCGCGATCACGCTGCTGAACGTGCTGATCCGGCGCGGTGCGGCTTCAAGGGTGGCCAGCCTGTTCTATCTGACCCCCGGCACGACGGCGGTCATTGCCTGGGCCGTGTTCGGCGAGACGCTGGCTGCGTCGGGGGTCGCCGGGCTGGTCATCGCCGCGGTCGGCGTCGCACTGGTGAATGCAGGTGCCCTGGCACCGGCGCGCGCTACACTAGCGCGGTGAGCTCCCCGATCAGTGCGCGCAGCCAGCCGACCCGGCGCATCCTGGGCATCGATCCCGGGCTGCGGCGCACCGGCTTCGGCATCATCGAGGTGCGTGGCCAGTCGCTGACCTATATCACCTCCGGCCTGGTGCGCGTGCCGCCGGGCGACCTCCCGGAGCGGCTGAAGGCGATCCTCGACTGCCTCGGGCAGGTCATCGTGAGCCATGCGCCGGTGCAGGCGGCCATCGAGAAGGTGTTCGTCAACGTGAATCCGCAGTCGACGCTGCTGCTCGGGCAGGCGCGCGGTGCTGCGATCTGCGCGGCCGTCGCGCACGACCTGCCGGTGTCCGAGTACACCGCGCAGCAGGTGAAGCAGGCGGTCGCGGGCAACGGCCAGGCGAACAAGTCGCAGGTCCAGCAGATGGTGCGCCGGCTGCTGTCGCTGCCCGCCGATCCATCGTCGGACGCGGCCGACGCACTGGCCTGCGCGATCTGCCACGCCCATGGCGGGCAGGGCATGGCAGGGCTTTCCACTGCGGGCTTCCGCATGCGCCGCGGCAGGCTGGTCTCCGCCGCCGACCTGCTGAAGGCGGGTGGCGTGATCGCCGGGGCGATCGAATGATCGGGCGGCTGACCGGCATACTGCGCGAGAAGAACCCGCCGCAGGTGCTGCTCGACGTCGGCGGCATCGGCTACGAGGTCGACGTGCCGATGAGCACGTTCTACTCGCTGCCTCGCATCGGCGACACGGTCACCCTGTGCACGCACCTGGCGATCCGCGAGGACGCACACCTGCTCTACGGGTTCGCTACCGAACGGGAGCGCCATGCGTTCCGCGCGCTGATCCGCATCAGCGGCGTCGGTGCGAAGACCGCGCTCGCCCTGCTCTCGGGCATGGATGTCGATGGCCTGGCGGAGGCCGTCGTGCTGCAGGAGACCGCGCGCCTGACCCGGGTTCCCGGCATCGGCAAGAAGACCGCCGAGCGCCTGCTGCTCGAGCTCAAGGGAAAGCTGGGCGATGCACTGCCCGGGACACCGGGCGCGGGGGCGGGGGCGCCTGCCGGACGCAGCGATGCGAACGATGTGCTCAACGCCCTGCTCGCGCTGGGCTACAGCGACAAGGAGGCGATGTTCGCGGTGAAGCAGGTGCCCCCGGGCACTGCGGTCGGCGACGGTATCCGGGTGGCCCTGAAGGTGCTCTCGAAGGGGTGAGGGCGGCGCATGGGCCGCGAGCCACCGTCGGTTTTTCCGGCGTCTCGCGCCGATGCGCGCTTTGGCGCGATAATCGCGGCTTCGTACTGACCGAAGCCCCGGATGGCGATCGAGACCGATCGACTGATCAGCGCTGCACCCGCGTCCACGCAGGAAGAGGTGGTCGAACGCGCGCTGCGCCCGAAACTGCTCGACGAGTATGTCGGCCAGGAGAAGATCCGCGGCCAGTTGTCGATCTTCATCGAAGCCGCGCGCTCGCGCAGCGAGCCCCTCGACCATACGCTGCTGTTCGGGCCGCCGGGGCTGGGCAAGACGACGCTCGCGCACATCATCGCGCGAGAGATGGGCGTCGGGCTGCGCCAGACCTCCGGGCCTGTCCTCGAGCGGCCCGGCGACCTGGCCGCGCTGCTGACCAACCTCGAGCCGAACGATGTGCTGTTCATCGACGAGATCCACCGACTGTCGCCGATCGTCGAAGAGATCCTCTACCCTGCGCTGGAGGACTACCAGATCGACATCATGATCGGCGAGGGACCCGCCGCGCGAT
>CANGXU010000087.1 GCA_947457885.1 Betaproteobacteria bacterium | reverse complement strand
GGCATCACCATGCCGTTCGACACTTCGATGTCGTCCTGGTCGAGCGGCAACGTACCGCCGCCAAGCTTGGTGAGCTGTTCGACGCCGAACACCAGCACGTAGTCGTACAGGCCGGCGGCGACGGCGACCCAGGCTTCGCGGAACGCGGTGGCGCTGCTCGAGCAGGCGTTCTCGCAGTTGACCACCGGCACGCCGCTCATGCCGGTGTCGCGGGCGACGCGCTGGCCGGGCATCCAGCCCGAGGTGGCGGTACCGGCGTAGATGGCCTCGATCTGCTTCGGCTCCAGCTTCGCCTCGCGCAGCGCATCGCGCACGGCGGGCTGGGCAAGCGCGGGCACGGTGAGGTCGCGGTGTTTCCCGAACTTGATCATGCCGGTGCCGATCACCGACACGGGACGCAGGTTGGCGTGCATCAGCTTTCCTCCAGGGCGGGCGCGAACCAGTAGTGGTAGGTCGGCGCGGCCGGGTTGGAGTCCGCCGGGTTGGAGTCCGATACGGCCGCTTCTTCGACATGCACGCGCACCGTGATGTCGGGTGCGAGGCCCGCGGCGACGCCATCGGTGCCGGCGATCTTGCCGAACACGCGTACGCCTTCCGGCAGGTCGACATAGCCGATGACGTAGGGCACCTGCCAGACGGCCGGGGCGACATGCACGGTGGAGCAGGCGTAAAGCGTGCCGCTGCTGCCCAGCGGCAGGGGCTTCATCCGTTCGCCATTGCAGGACGGGCAGACCGGCGCGCCGGGAAAGATGCGGGTGCCGCAGTCGCTGCACTCGGCGCCGGACAGGTGCAGTTCGCCGTCTTCGGCGCGTGTGACGTCGGCCGCTCGCAACGCGCGCCCGACATGGGGCGCATTGCGGACGGATGCAGGTGCCGTGGCGGGCATGTGTCCTCCGGATGGAGCTGTTGTTCCGTTGAGCGGAATCTCATTACGGTGACAGGAATGCTAGCGATCGGGCGGACCGGATGCAAGGCCTGGTCCGCATCGCAGCCGGGGATGGCGGACAGGCAAACGCCCCGCGCGATTCGTACAGAAAGAGGCTAAATGATTGATTAACCGATCGAAAACGCGGGATTATTGCGTACGATCGCAGGGCGCTGGAATATCCGCCTCTTCGTTCCGACGCCGCCTGGCAAGGTGGATTGATCCATGGCTACTGCACGCTCACGCGCCACCGACTGGCGCCGTCGTTTCGACAAGGCAGGGCCGCCGAAGACGGTGGTGCTGGAAACCGACTTCGCCGGCATCAAGGCAGGTTCGACCCTCTACATCGGCTCGCCCGGCGTCTTCGCGAACTACATCGCGCGCATCCCGTCTGGCGAGACCCGGACCGTGGAGCGCGTGCGCAACGAACTGGCACGGCGCAATGGCGCGCAGGCGACCTGCCCGGTCACCACCGCAATCTACCTGAAGGTAGTCGCCGAGGTTGCGATCGCCGAACTGGTGGCGGGCAAGCCGCGCACCAGCGTGGTTCCGTTCTGGCGGGTCATCGAACCGGGCAGCCGGATCGCTGCGCGGCTCAGCTGCGACTCCGCAATGATCGGCACGTATCGAGCGCTGGAGCGCGACGCGGACGCTTGAAGCGGGCCACCGGCAGTACCGCGCACACCCGTCGGCGATCCCGTCATGAAACCGTCACGACTGCCGCGTACATTTCGACGATAGTCGAAACGTCGGACGGAGGCAGCACGATGAAAGTAGGTATCAACGGCATGGGACGCATCGGCCGGCTGGCGCTGCGCGCCGCCTTCGGTGCGGCCGAGCGGCAGGCGGACGATCCGCGCGCCGGCAACCGGCTGGAGGTCGTACACCTGAACGAGATCAAGGGTGGCGCTGCGGCCACCGCGCACCTGCTGGCGTTCGACACGGTGCAGGGCCGCTGGCGCGAGTCGATCGAAGCCGACGGAGAGACGGCGATCCGCATCGGCGAACGGCAGCTCGGCTTCTCGTCGCATCCGGTGGCGGCCGATATCCCGTGGGGCGACCTCGGCGTCGAACTGGTGCTGGAGTGCACCGGGAAGTTCCTCACGCCCGAGACCCTGCAGGGCCACCTCGACCGCGGCGCGAAGCGGGTGATCGTCGCCGCGCCGGTGAAGGTCGGCGACGTGCTGAACATCGTGGTCGGCGTGAACGAATCGCTGTACGACCCGGCGCGCAACCGGATCGTCACTGCCGCCTCCTGCACCACCAACTGCCTGGCACCCGTGGTGAAGGTGGTGCACGAGGCGATCGGCATCCGCCATGGGCAGATCACCACCATCCACGATCCGACCAACACCAACGTGGTGGTGGACGCGCCGCACAAGGACCTGCGCCGCGCACGCAGCGCGATGCAGAGCCTGGCGCCGACCACTACCGGCAGCGCGACCGCGATCGCGCTGATCTACCCGGAACTCAAGGGCAAGCTGAACGGGCATGCGGTGCGCGCACCGGTGCTGAACGCGTCGCTGACCGACTGTGTGTTCGAGATGAAGCGCGAGACCACCGTGGCCGAGGTGAACCGGCTGTTCGCCGAGGCTGCACGTGGATCGCTCGCCGGCATCCTCGGCTACGAGGAGCGGCCGCTGGTCAGCGCCGACTACGCACGCGATACGCGCAGCTCGATCGTCGACGCGCCGTCGACGATGGTGACCGACGGCACGCTGCTCAAGGTCTACGCCTGGTACGACAACGAGATGGGCTATGCCTGCCGGATGGTCGACCTGGCCTGCCACATGCAGGTACGCGGCATCTGACGGGCGACCGATGAGCGGCAGCCGCAACTACGCGATCGTCACCGCCGCCTACTGGGGGTTCACCCTCACCGACGGCGCGTTGCGCATGCTGGTGCTGCTGCATTTCTACAAGCTCGGCTATTCGCCGTTCACGCTTGCCTTCCTGTTCCTGCTGTATGAGGCGGCGGGCGTGCTGGCCAACCTGGTCGGCGGCTGGCTGGCCACGCGCCATGGCATCTCGCGCATGCTGGCGGTCGGGCTGTCGCTGCAGATCGCGGGCTTCCTGCTGCTGTCCCTGCTATCGCCTGGCTGGACGGCTGCGATGTCGGTGGCCTGGGTGGTGATGGCGCAGGGCATCTGCGGCGTCGCGAAGGACCTGACCAAGACCGCGAGCAAGTCGGCGATCAAGCTCACCGCGGGCGATGCGTCCGGGCGGCTGTTCCGCTGGGTCGCCTGGTTCACCGGCAGCAAGAATGCGATGAAGGGCTTCGGCTTCTTCCTCGGCGGGCTGCTGCTCGAGGCACTCGGCTTCCGCGGCGCGCTCTGGACGATGGCGGCACTGCTCGGCTGCGTGCTGGCCGGGGTGCTGGCCTTCGTGCCACCGCTGATGGGACGCGCGAAGGCCTCGAAGTCGCTGCGCGAACTGTTCGCGAAGAGTCGCGGTGTCAACCTGCTCGCTGCCGCACGAGTGGTGCTGTTCGGTGCGCGCGATGTCTGGTTCGTGGTGGGCGTACCGGTGTTCCTCTATGCATCCGGCTGGACGTTCACGATGGTCGGTGCCTTCCTCGCGCTGTGGACCATCGGCTACGGACTGGTGCAGGCGATCGCGCCGTCGCTGGTCCGGCGCAGCGAGGATGGACTGTCGACCGAGGTGCCGGCTGCGCGCCTGTGGTCTGCGCTGCTCGCACTGGTCACGACCGGGCTGGCCGCGGCGGTCGCGCTGCAGGTGCCTGCACTCGACTGGGTGGTGGTCGCGGGGCTGGGCGTTTTCGGCTTCGCCTTCGCGGTGAACTCGTCGATCCACTCGTATCTGGTGCTGGCCTATGCCGGCTCGGAGAAGGCAGCCGAGGATGTCGGCTTCTACTACGCGGCCAATGCACTGGGCCGCTTCGGCGGCACGCTGCTGTCTGGCCTGCTCTACCAGTGGGGCGGGTTGTTCGCCACGCTGTGCGGCGCGGCGACGATGCTCGCCGTGTGCTGGGCGGTGACGCTGCTGCTGCCGACAGATCGGGCGCAGGCATGATGGATGAATCGACTGCAGTCGCCTCGCTCGCCGCCCTCGCACAGCCGATGCGCCTGCGCGTGTTCCGCGCACTGGTCGGAGCCGGACCGGCCGGGCTTACGCCGGGTGTGCTGTCGGCACTGCTCGACGTGCCGCCATCGACGCTGTCATTCCACCTGAAGGGGCTCGCGCGCGCCGGGCTCGTCGCGCCGGTGCGCGAGGGGCGCCACCTGCACTACCGGCCGGCGCTCGGGCAGATGGACGCACTGCTCGGCTACCTGACCGACCATTGCTGCGAGGCGGGCGCTGCAGACGGGTGTGCGATACAGCCGCGCGAGGTGGCCTGCTGCGACACGCACTGAGCGAAGAGCAAGCCCGCGGTTCAGCGCAGCCCGGCCAGCAGCTCTCCGATCCGCTTCATCGAGAACGCGTACGCAGTCGCGTCGTAGCGCTCGTCACCCTTCATCATGTAGCCGTGCTGCACGCCGGAGAACACATGCAGTTCCACGTTCGGCATGCGTGACGCCAGCCCGCGATAGGCATCGAGCACCGGCGGCGGCGCGCGGTTGTCGCGATCGCCCCAGAGCAGGCAGACCGGCGCGGTGACGCCATCGGCGTCCGCGATGAAGTCTTCCATTGCCGAGCCGTGGCACGAGACGCCGACCTCGAAGCCGAGCCGCTTCGGCCCGATCAGCGCATACGGCCCGCCGAAGCAGAAGCCGGCGACTGCCGCACGGCCGTTGAACGCAGGCTGCGTCTTGAGCATCGCGAGGGTATCCATGAGATCCGCCTCGCCGGCGCCGATCACCGTCTTGCGCGGCTCGGCACGCTCGCCGGTGCGCTTGTCGCTGCGCGGCAGCGGGCCGGGGATGGTGCGCCAGAACAGGTCCGGCGCGGCGGCGATGAAGCCCATCGATGCGACCTCGGCGGCGATGCTGCGGATGTCTTCGTCGACGCCATGCACCGCGGCGGCGAGCACGACGGCCGGGGCCTTGCCCGGCGCGGCGGGCAGCGCGAGATGGCAGTCGAACTCGCCACCGCCGGTGGCCTTGATGCGCAGGTCCTGTACGGGCATGGAAAGATGCTCCCTCGATGTTGGACGATGGCGTCGATGGTGCACGGTCGGCGTGCGGCTGGCAATGCGCGCGCGCCGTGCCACAATCGGCACCGTGAACGAGCCGGCGAAGCCCGGCATCCAGGAGGAGAGCGGGCTGCCATGGCCATCCGGATCGAAGGACACGATGTCGCGGCCGACGCACGGCGGGTCCACGACGCCGTCAGCGCCGGCGGCGTCGCGGTCATCCACCTCGACGTCGGCTATGCGGTCCTCGGATACACCGCCGATGCGGTGCGCCGGATCTACGCCGCCAAGCGGCGCAGCTTCGACAAGCCCACCGGCATCGTCGGCAACCACTGGCTGCACCGCGAACTGCACCAGCTGCCAGCGGACCGGCTGGCGATGATCGATGCGGTGACACTCGGCCACGACCTGCCGCTGGCAGTGATCGCGCCGCTGCGGCGCGATCATCCGCTGCTGGCGGCGATGGATCCCTTCGTCCTGTCCAATGCGGTGAAGGGCGACACGCTGAACATCCTGCTCAATGCCGGAGACCTGCGCAATCGCATCGCCGACCTGGCGATCGGTGCCGGCCAGCTGTTCGTCGGATCGTCCGCCAACACCTCGCTCAAGGGCAGCCGCTATGCGGTGCAGGACATCGAGCCCGAGGTCATCGCACTCGCCGACATCGTGGTCGACTACGGCCGGTCCCGCTACAGCACCCCCGATGGCCTCTCCAGCACGATGATCGACTTCTCGACCTTCCGCGTGCAGCGGGCGGGCGTCTGCTTCGACCAGATCGCCGCCGTGCTGTCGAACGAATTCGGCGTCACCCTGAAGAGACCGGAGCTCCGCCCATGAATCGTCATTCCTTCCCCCGACACGCCGCGATCGCCGCATCGTCGCTGCTCGCCTGCGCGGCAGGTGCACATGCCGCCTCCGCCTATCCCGACCGGCCGGTACGCATGATCGTGCCATTCACGCCCGGCGGCGGCACCGATCTCGTCGCGCGGATGATCGCGCAGAAGCTCGGCGAGAACCTGGGCCAGCCGGTGGTCGTCGACAACCGCCCTGCGGTCGATGGCGTGGTCGGCACCGAGATCGCCGCACGTTCTCAGCCCGACGGCTACACCCTGCTTCAGGTGTCGACCAGCCATGCGATCAACGTCGCGCTCGGCCGCAAGCTGCCCTACGACACGCTGAAGGACTTCGCGCCGATCGCGCACACCGCGAACCAGCAGCTGATCCTGGTGGTCAACCCGACACTGCCAGTGCGTACGGTGAAGGAACTCATCGCACTGGGTCGCGCGAAGCCGGATGCGCTCAACTACGGATCGAGCTCGAACGCGACCGCCCTGCCGACCGAACTGTTCAAGGCGATGACCGGCATCCAGGCCCAGCACATCCCGTACAAGGGCTCGCCGCCGATGCTGGCCGACCTGATCGCCGGCCAGATACAGATGTCCATCGCCGCGGCGATCTCCGCCATTCCGCAGGTGAAGTCGGGCAAGCTGCGCGTGCTGGCCATCGGCGACTCGCGCCGTTCATCAGAGATGCCCGACCTGCCGACCATCGCCGAGGCCGGCGTGCCCGGCTACCAGGCCACGATCTGGAGCGGGCTGCTGGCACCGGCAGGAACGTCCGCCCCGATCATCGAGCGGCTGAACCGGGAAGTGGTGAAGGCAGTGCGTGCACCCGACTTCCGCGCGAAGCTGCTCGAACTGGGCGCGGAATCGGTCGGCAGCACGGCGGCCGAGTGGGGCGCGTTCCTGCGCAGCGAGATCGAGAAGTGGCAGAAAATCGCGAAGCGGGCGGGCATGCGCGCGGAGTGACGCGCGGGCCCGCAGTCTGCTATTCCGCCACTTCAGCGCTGGGCGATGTCGATGATGGGCTGCTGGCTGAAGGTGCCGGTGGCTGCCCTGTCGGCCCGAGCGCTTCACTGGCCGCGACGAGCCGCTCCGCACAGGCAAACGCTGCCACCTTGACACGCGAAGCAGACACGCCCCAGATCCAAAGGGGCGCGAGCACCACGCAGACTCCTAGCGCGAGCCGATGTGCCGGCGGCAGCAAGGGCAGCTGGTCGATCATCGTGACGATGTTGGCGGAAAGAAAGGGCGCGCCGTCGATCACGATCCAACCGGACGCGAGCGAGATCATGGCCAACCCGATCCAGCGCATGCCCAGCATGTTTCGGCGAAAGCCATAGGCGGTGTTCTCGGCTGCGAGCAGCGCGTGCCTGCTTGTGGCACGCGTCTGTTCGAGCAGCCATCTTGAGGCAGACTCATAGAGTTCATCCGCGCGTTCTGGATCGCGCTCTTCGTCCTCTGGACTCGGAAAGTTCACCCCAAGACGGCTGGCGAGGAGCCGGTGAACTCGTGCCTTGGTTACCGTGTCGATGACCCTGTTTCGATGGCGCAACAGCTGAATCGAAGGTTTACCACCCCACGCCACGAAAAGAGCGGTCTCGAGATGCTTGCCCCGATCGCGGGCGAGGCCGGCCAACCAGTAGAGAAGGCTGCATCCCGCGATGGCAGTCGCCGCGTTGCCTATCGGCGAGACGTGCGGAGCAAACAAGGCGAACGTGGCCAGCGCGAGCGGGCTGATCGCCAGGAGGGCCGGGTACAGCCTCGCTTGCCTTTCGTACGGGTCTGCGAGCCTCGTGATGGCATCGGTCAGTCCCATGTCTCGACCCTTTTGGAGAAGCCAATGGGCGTGATCGGCCCCCAGCCGGGGCGTGGCGGCATCTGGTACGAGTAACTGAGGGCAGTGCCTCGGGTGGCAAACGGCTGGAAGCCACGCCGCCAGAAAGCATTCATGACGGCCTGGCGGGGGTGCGACTTCGAGTCCCTGCCGGCGGAGGCGTAGGCGACTCGATCAGGCGGGAGGCCGGTGAATCCCTTTCGGGGTCCGATCAGGCGGTCCAGTGACGGATCAACGGTGAGTACGCCCACGGTCGATGCAGCCACAGGCGCTGTACATCCAGACGCTCCAGCACCACCGACAAGCCGGAAGCGTGGTCTCCGTCTGGGTGTGAACTGACAACATGGTCGACGCGGCGGGTGCCGTAGTACTGCTGAACGTGATCCACGAGAGCGGCACCAGATTGCCGGGTGCCACCGTCATACACAAGTATCTGATAGCCGCTTGGGGTTCCCCAGCGAACGGCGATGGCGTCACCGCTGGACTCGCCGTTGCCCACCGGAAGGAAGTCAATTTCGAAGCTCATGGTTTCTCTTGTAATTTGCACCATTCGACTTGATGCGATTTTAAGGAACGCATTGCGCTTCCCTTTCGCCCAGAAATCAAGGAAGATCGCATCACCGTGATTGATGCACTTAGCAAAACGCTCGGCGACCTGGCCACGATACGAACCGGTTACCCGTTCCGCGGGCCTCTGTCGGAAGTTCCGTCGGGCGGAGCGCTCGTCGCCCAGATGAAGGACGTCGATCCGGCGCAGGGCCTCAGCTGGAATTCGGTGGTACGCGCTGAGCTGCCCGGCCGGAAAAGGCCCGATTGGTTGCAAGCCGAGGACGTCCTTTTCGTCGCTCGGGGCCAACGGTTCTATTCCGTCAGCATCGAAGAACCGCCCGCCCCTGCGGTCTGTGGGCCTCACCTGATGCTCCTGCGGCTGCGCCCCGGGGTAGACGTCAGCGCACGCTTTCTTGCCTGGCAGATCAACCAGCCGCCGGTCCAGCACCAGTTACGGACAGCAGCGGAGGGCAGCAGTCAGCTGAGCGTGCGCATTTCCGCCTTGGAAGGCCTCCAGCTGGCCATTCCGCCCATCTACCAGCAGAGCCGTATTGTCGCGCTGGCCGATGCCGCGGCACGTGAGCGCCAGGCCCTCACCCAACTGATCCTGAACCGCGAACAGACATTTGCCGGAATCGCCGTCGACCTAGCCAAGACCGCGGGCATCAAGCCATAACGGAGCAAGAGACCATGACCAGCACCGCCATCAGCCAGGATGAAATCAACGCCGCCGTCTGGTCCGCCTGCGACACTTTCCGCGGTACCGTGGACCCGAGCATCTACAAGGACTATGTCCTGACGATGCTGTTCCTGAAGTACGTCTCCGACGTCTGGCAGGATCACTACGACCACTACAAGGCCCAGTACGGCGACCACCCCGAGCTGATCGCCGAGATGCTGAAGAACGAGCGCTTCGTGCTGCCGGCCAGCGCCAGCTTCTACGCCCTGCATGGGCTGCGGCATACGCCCGGCAACGGCGAGCGCATCGACAAGGCCCTGCATGCCATCGAGGAGGCGAACCTCAGCAAGCTGCGCGATGTGTTCCAGGACATCAGCTTCAACAGCAACAAGCTGGGCGACGAGCAGCAGAAGAACGACATCCTGCGCCACCTGCTGGAAGACTTCGCCAAGCCCGAGCTGAACCTGCGAGAGAGCCGCGTCGGCCAGCTCGACGTGATCGGCAACGCCTATGAATTCCTGATCAAGAACTTCGCCTCCACCAGCGGCAAGAAGGCCGGCGAGTTCTACACGCCGCCCGAGGTGTCCACGCTGATGGCACGGCTGATGGACCCGCAGCCCGGCGACGAGATCTGCGACCCGACCTGCGGCTCCGGCTCACTGCTGATGAAGTGCGGCCGCCTCATCCGCCAGCGCACCGGGGCGCGCAAGTACGCGCTGTATGGGCAGGAGGCGATTGGCAGCACCTGGGCGCTGGCCAAGATGAACATGTTCCTGCACGGCGAGGACAACCACCGCATCGAGTGGGGCGACACCATCCGCAATCCCAAACTGCTGGACGGCGCGGCCAGCCTCAAGCACTTCGACATCGTCGTGGCCAACCCGCCCTTCAGCCTGGAGAAGTGGGGCTTCGAAGGCGCCGAGGCCGACAAGTTCAGCCGCTTCCGCCGCGGCCTGCCGCCGCGCACCAAGGGCGACTACGCCTTCATCCTGCACATGGTGGAGACCATGAAGCCCGGCTCCGGCCGCATGGCCGTGGTGGTGCCGCATGGCGTGCTGTTCCGCGGTGCAGCGGAAGGTCGCATCCGCCAGAAGCTGATCGAGGAGAACCTGCTCGATGTAGTGATCGGTCTGCCCGAGAAGCTGTTCTACGGCACCGGCATCCCGGCGGCTGTGCTGATCTTCCGCAAGGCCAAGACCGACGACAAGGTGCTCTTCATCGACGCCAGCCGCGACTTCGAGGCCGGCAAGAACCAGAACGTGCTGCGCGAGGCGGACCTGCAGCGCATCCTGGACACCGCCGCCTCCCGCCAGCCGGTGGCGCGCTACGCCCACCTGGCCACGCCAGCCGAGATCGCCGAGAACGATTTCAATCTGAACATCCCCCGCTACGTCGACACCTTCGAGGAAGAGGCCGAGATCGATCTGATGGCCGTGCGGCGCGAGCGCGAGCAGCTGAAGGCCGAGCTGGCAAGGCTGGAGGTTCAGATGGATGCGTACCTGAAGGAGCTGGGGTATGAGTGAGAAGAAGCCAAGCCTGACCCAGGATGCCAGCTCTGCGCTGGAAGCCTTCGAGAGTCGCGCAGTTAGGCGAACCTGGCATGGAGGCCAGTGGTGGTTCGCAGTGGTGGACGTGATCGCGGCGTTGACGGACTCGCCGAACCCCGAGGGCTACTTGAAGGACTTGCGGCGGCGAGACCCTGAGCTGGCCAAAGGGTGGGGGCAGATTGCCACCCCCCTTCGCATGACGACACCGGGTGGTACCCAGGCCTTGAACTGCGCCACCGTAGAGGGTGTCTTGAGGGTCATCCAGTCCATTCCGTCACCGAAGGCGGAGCCATTCAAGAGGTGGCTCGCCCAGGTCGGCTATGAGCGCATCCAGGAGTCAGACACGCGGTCCACGCTGGATGCGTTGAGTGAAGCACAGCGACGACTCATGCTGCGTGACGAGCTTTCACTTCACAACAAGCACCTCGCGGCAGCGGCCAAGAGTGCAGGGGTCGAGACGCCCGCCGACTACGCCGTCTTCCAGGATCACGGCTACAAGGGCCTGTATGGCGGCCTGGGTGCGAAGGACATCCATGCCCGCAAGGGGCTGAAGAAGAGCCAGAAGATCCTTGACCACATGGGCAGCACGGAGCTGGCGGCCAACCGAACCCATCTCGAGGTGGGGCGCAAGGTGCGCCAGACCATCCAGGAACTCGGCGGCACCATGCCCGAGGAACTTCCCTCGCCTGACAAGAGCATCAAGCAACTGGAGCGCGATCACCCGCGCCTGGGCGCCAACAAGCAGGAGTCGGGGCGTGACTGACAGGCCTGGAAGCAAGCCACCAAGTCGTGGACGCAGCCTCACACGCTCGTCGGCGGCCGAGTACCTGACCTTCGTGGCGGCGGCCGGCCAAGGGGGCGTGGAGGCCATCTATGCCGACGAGAACGTCTGGCTGACCCAGAAGATGATGGGCCTGCTGTACGACGTCGAGACGCAGACCATCAACTACCACCTGAAGAAGGTGTTTGCCGACACCGAGCTGGCCGAGGAGGCAGTTATTCGAAGTTTTCGAATAACTGCCGCCGACGGCAAGGGTTACGACACCAAACACTACAACCTGAGCGCCATCATCGCGGTGGGCTACAAGGTCAATTCCGAGCGAGCGGTGCAGTTCCGCAAGTGGGCCAGCGCCATCGTCGAGTCCTTCACCATCAAGGGCTTCGCGATGGACGACGAGCGCCTGAAGAACGACGGCACCGTCCTGACCAAGCAGTACTTCGAAGAGCAACTGCAGCGCATCCGGGAGATCCGTCTCTCCGAGCGCAAGTTCTATCAGAAGATCACCGACCTGTATGCCACGGCGATCGATTACGACAGCCAGGCGCAGGCCACGCAACGCTTCTTCGCCACGGTGCAGAACAAGCTGCACTGGGCCATCCACGGGCAGACGGCGGCCGAGGTCATCGTCAGCCGCGCCGATGCGAGCAAGGACCACATGGGGCTCACCTCATGGAAGGACGCGCCGCTGGGCAAGATCCAGAAGTTCGACGTGGTCGTGGCCAAGAACTACTTGACCCAGAGCGAGATGGCGCAATTGCAGCGCCTGGTGTCCGCGTACCTGGACCTGGCCGAAGATATGGCCCTGCGCCAGATCCCGATGACCATGCAGGACTGGGAGACACGGCTGAATCGCTTCATCGCCGCCACGGACCGGGCGGTGCTGCAGGACGCGGGCAAGGTCACGGCCGAGATTGCGCGGGCCCACGCCGAGAGCGAGTTCGAGAAGTACCGGATTGTTCAGGACCGCCTATTTCAATCGGACTTTGACCGGCAATTGGCAGCCAGCGGTGAAGTGGGCCCCGCACCGTCGGTGAACGTGGACGGGCTCGGGCGCAAGCTGAGGAAGGAGCGCGGAGATGCTGCCTGAGGGATGGACGTGCACTACGGTTGGCGACGCGTGTGCCATCAAGAACAACCTTCGTATGCCGCTCAACGTTGAGCAACGCGGTGAGCTGAAGGGGCCTTACCCGTATTTCGGACCCACCGGAGTCCTCGACTACATCGATCACTACCGAATCGATGAGGAATTCGCTGTCATAGGCGAGGATGGCGACCACTTCTTGAAGTACCGCGAGAAGTCGATGACGCTGCATTTCGCTGGCAAGGCCAACGTCAACAACCATGCACACATCATCGGCACCTCGGAAAAGTGCACGCCGAAGTGGTTCTACTATTGGTTTATGCATCGTGACCTGACCTCTTCGCTGTCAAGGCAGGGCGTCGGCAGATACAAGCTGACGAAGAAGGCGCTGTGCCAACTGGAGATCTGGATCCCGCCAATGCAGGAGCAATTGCGGATATCGCAGATTCTCTCCTTGTGGGAGGAGTCAATTCGTATCGCAGAGGAAACTGTCGCGAATCTTAAGCTCCAGCGCTTGAATATCGCAGACCAATTGATATCCGGGAAGAGGCGCCTGCGCTCTGGGACGCCGTGGAAGCAGACTTCGATTTCGGAACTAGTCCGTGAAAGTCGCATCGCTGGATCGGGTGGACATGAGGCCCGTAAGCTGACTGTGAAGTTGTACGGAAAGGGAGTGATCTCCAAAGTCGATCGACGACCCGGCAGCGAAGCGACGCGCTACTACCGTCGCCGGTCGGGACAGTTCATTTACAGCAAACTCGATTTTTTGAACGGCGCATTTGGTCTCGTTCCGGATTCGTTGGATGGATACGAGAGCACCCTTGATCTTCCGGCTTTCGACTTCCTGCCCGGCGTGGACCCGAAGTGGTTCTTGAGCTTTGTGTCCCGCGAAGAGTTCTATCGTGGGCAACTTGGACTTGCAAACGGTGGTCGAAAGGCTAGACGCGTTAATCCGGACGACTTGCTACGCGTTCAAATCGACGTGCCGGGGCTTGATGAACAGCATGCAATCGCTGAAGCCATCGAAACTTGCTCCACTCAGGTTCTAGCTGCTGGCCGACAAGTCGAACTGTTGAAGCGCGAAAAGGCCGCACTGCTGGACGACCTGCTGACGGGCAAGCGTCGAGTCCGAATCCCCTCTGCCGAGGCGGCGTCATGAGTGCCGCCGCTCCGAACTCGCAGGAACAGTACGCTGCGCACACACCGGCGCTGCACCTGCTGTGCAACCTCGGCTGGACCTTCCTGACCACAGCGCAGGCCCTCGCGATGCGCGGCAGCACCCGCGAAGTCCTGCTCCGCTCGAGGCTGGTCGAAGTGCTGCAAACCCGCCGCTACGAGTACAAGGGCCAGACGTATCCGCTGTCGAGCAGCGGCATCGAGCAGATCGTGCGCGAACTGTCGGCGTTGAGCCTGGCCGAAGGGCTGCTGCCGGCCAACGAGCGGCTGTACGGAAAGCTCGCGCTGGGCATCACGGTCACCGAGTTCATGCCCGATGGCAAGAAGCATCAGCCGACCATTCCGGTCATCGACTGGGCTAACCCGGCCGCCAACCGCTGGGATGTAACCGAGGAGATGGAGGTGCTATCCGCCCAAGGGACGCACCACCGCACGCCGGACGTGGTGTGCTTCGTCAACGGCCTGCCGCTGGTGGTGATCGAAGCCAAGCGCCCCGAGTCCACGCACGTCAGCAAGTCGATGGTGACCGAGGGGGTCAGCCAGCACCTGCGCAACCAGCGGCCCGACGAGATTCCGCAGCTCTTCGGCTACGCCCAACTGCTGTTGGCCGTGAGCCAGACCGAGGGCCGCTACGGCACCACTGGCACCGCTGCCAAGTTCTGGGCCCGCTGGCGTGAGGAGGAGTTCGACGCTGCGCATCATTCGGCGCTCAAGAACGCTGCCGTGCCAGCGGAAGTGCGTGCCCGACTGTTCGAGGGCAAGCCTGCAGCCTTGGCCCGCTACTTCGATGCGCTGTGGGCGCAGCCCATGGAGCCCACCGACCAGGATCGCCTGTTGGTCAGCCTGCTCACGCCAGGCCGGCTGCTGGAGTTCTTGCGCAGCTACGTGCTGTTCGACCGCAAGGTGGGCAAGATCGTGGCGCGCTACCAGCAGTTTTTCGGCATCCGCGCCTTGCTGGCACGCATCCAGCAACTGCGTCCGGACGGCGGGCGTGAGGGAGGCGTGATCTGGCATACGACCGGCTCGGGCAAGAGCTTCACGATGGTCTTCCTCACCAAGGCGCTGCTCTTGGTGGACGCGCTGGCGGAGTGCCGCGTGGTGGTGGTGACGGACCGGGTGGACCTCGAAGGCCAGTTGTCGCGCAACTTCATCTCCGGTGGGGCCTTCGGCTCAGCCATCGCATCGCTGAAAGACGGCGAGAAGAGCCGGGCGATGACCGGTCGTGACCTGGCGCGCCGCATCGGCAACGGAACCGAGCGCATCACCTTCACGCTGGTGCACAAGTTCAACTCAGCCTCCAAGCTGCCGGAGTGCCGAAACCCCTCGCCCAGCCTGATCGTGCTGGTGGACGAAGGCCACCGCAGCCACGGGGGCGAGACGCACGAGCGCATGAAGAAGGCGCTGCCGCGTGCGGCCTACATTGCTTTCACCGGCACGCCGCTGCTGAAGGACGAGAAGACGTCCAACAAGTTCGGCCCCATCGTGCACGCGTACACGATGCAGCGTGCCGT
>CANGXU010000086.1 GCA_947457885.1 Betaproteobacteria bacterium | reverse complement strand
GAATGGTCGACCAGGACCGCGGTGGACATGGCCAGCACGCTGTTCGCCGATCCGTTCACCCTCTGGGGCTTCAAGGCCGGCCTGCGTATCGACAAGGGGGCGTCCTTCTTCATGCAGGCGCGCAACCTCGGTAACCGCAAGTACGCGGCGACCACCGGCGTGATCGCGGATGCGCGCGGGCTCGACTCGGCGCAGTTCCTGCCAGGCGACGGACGGTCCGTGTTCGCCGGCATCGACTGGAGGCTGTGAGCGATGGCCCGCCTGTTGCAATGGCATCGATGGGCAGGCGTCCTCGCCCTGTCGGGTGTGCTGCTCTGGTCGGTATCCGGGACGCTGCATCCGATCATGGCGCGGATGCAGCCGCGGCCGATGGTGCAGCATGTGCAGGCGCCGCCGGCACAGCCAGCTGCGGTGCAGCCTGCTGGTGGCCAGCCGCTGGCTGCGGTTCTCGCGCGCCAGGGCGGCGGTTCGATCTCTGACGCGCGGATGGTGTCGATCGACGGCAGCGCGTTCTACCAGGTCACCCGTCCGGCGGGCGGGATACGTGAGTACTACGCGGTGGCAGACGGGTCCAGGCTGGACGACGGCGATCGCCGCCATGCCGAGTGGCTGGCGCGCCAGTACCTCGGCGAAACATCCGCCCCGGTCGTCTCCGCCCGGCTGCAGACAAGGTTCGACGCCGAGTACGGCGACGTGAACCGGCTGCTGCCGGCCTGGCGGGTCGCGTTCGACCGTCCGGACGGCATGACCGTGTACGTGGACACCGTCACCGATCGCCTGGGTACGCTGGTCGACGGCACGAAGCGCTGGACCTCCGGTCTGTTCACCACGCTGCACCGCTGGGACTGGCTGGATGCACTGTCGCCTGCCGTGCGCCTGACGCTGCTGACCGCCATGCTCCTGGCCGCGATGGGTGCCACGCTGGGCGGCCTGTGGCTGTTCTTCGCGCACCGGCGCATGGTGCGCTCCGGCGGCCTGCGCAGCGTGCACCGTATCTCCGGGGTGACGCTGTCGCTGGTCGCGCTCGCGTTCTTCGGTAGCGGGCTCTACCACCTGCTGCATGCCGGACTGCGCGGCGATCCGGCCGTACGTTTCACCGCCGTGCCCGCGCAGATAGACCCTGCTCAATTGCGCATCGACTTCGCAGATGCTGCACGGCTTGCCGGAATCGCGAACCCGGCCCGGATCTCGCTGGCCGAGATCGACGGCCAGCCGTTCTATCGGGTGCAGCCGCCGAGACCGGCGCGGCCATCGCCCGCCCCGGGCCCGGACCATGGACACCACGGAAAGAAGGGACACGCGGCACCGCCGCCACCGCCACCTGCGGTGTATCTGTCGGCACAGGACGGTGCCGTGCTTGCCGGCGGCGAGGTCCGGCATGCGGTCTGGATCGCGTCCCGGGCCACCGGCCTCGCAGTGACTGGCTCCGGAGGCACCGTAATCCGCTTCGGTGACGATTACGGTTTCGTCTTCAAGCGGCTGCCGGTGCAGCGGCTGCTGCTGGAGGGGCCGGGGGGAACCACTGCGTTCATCGATACCGCGGACGGCTCGGTGTCGGCGGTGATCGACCACGCCGACCGGCGCGAGGGATGGCTGTTCGCGAACGTTCACAAGCACGACTGGATGGTGCCCCTGCTCGGGCGCACGGCCAGGGATGCCGTCGCCGCATCGTTCGCGCTCGCGATCGGCGTGACGGCGGCGATGGGTGGAGTGCTGTTCGTCCGGCGGCTCAGGACCAGGCAGCGGCCGGTGCAGACCGCACGACCGGCACCCTGAGCGCAGACGCGCGCCAGTACCGCTGCGGGGGCCGGCCGGATGCCATGCCGACCGGTGTGGTCGCCGGCCCCTTCAGTTGTCGATCACCACCCCGGTCGCCTTCACCAGCCGCGCATACTTCGCCAGTTCGGTGCGCAGGAACGCGTCGAACTCCTCGGGCGTGCCGCCGCCGATGTCGGTGCCGACGGCCACCAGCTTCTCGCGGATCGCCGGCTCCTTCATCACCCGGTTCGCGTCGGCATTGATCTGGTTGACCAGGGCGCGCGGCGTCGCGCCGGGCACCATCAGCCCGTACCAGTTCGTCATCTCGAAACCCTTCAGCCCGAGTTCTTCGAGGGTCGGCACATCCGGGAGCTGGCTGGCGCGGCGCGGGGTAGTCACTGCAAGCGCACGCAGCTTGCCGTTGCGAATGTGCTCGAGCACCGGCGGCATGGTATCGAAGTTGAGCGACACATGGCCGCCGATCAGGTCCTGGATCGCCTGGCCGCTGCCCTTGAACGGCACATGGATCAGCCTGGTGCCGGTGAGATTCATGAACATCTCGCCGGCCAGGTGCTGCGTGCTGCCGGTACCCGAGGAGGCGAAGGTCAGTGCACCCGGCTTCGCACGCGCGAGCGCGATCAGCTCCTTCACCGACTTCGCCGGCAGCGACGGATGCAGCACCAGCACGTTCGGCACGTAGCCGACGTAGACGATGGTCGCGAGGTCCTTCAGCGTGTCGTAGGGCATGCGCCGGAACACGTTCGGCGCGATCGCGTTCGAGTTCACATGGCCCATCAACAGCGTGTAGCCATCGGCGGGTGCCTTTGCGACGAAGTCGGCGCCGATGGTGCCGGCCGCACCGGCGCGGTTCTCGACCAGCACCGGCTGTCCCCAGACCTCCCCCAGCCGCTGCCCGAGCACGCGGGCGACGAAATCGGTGCCACCACCGGGTGCGAAGCCGACGATGATGCGTACCGGCTTGGCGGGGAACGGCTGCGCAACAGCCATCGGGGCAGCACAGAACAGCGCCAGCGGAATAAGCAGGGTGCGCACTACGGGTTCTCCTCCTGACGCGCCGGCCGCGTCTTCGTCACTCGCTGGGAACGCCGGTCTTTGCCGACGCTGCGCATCATCGCCGATCGCGGTGGTGATCGGCAACCTTGCCGCGCTGATCGCCCGGCTCAGCCGCGCGGGTGGTGCTTGCGGTGCACGTCCTTCAGCCGCTCGCGCGCGACATGGGTGTAGATCTGCGTCGTCGAGATGTCCGCATGGCCGAGCAGCAACTGCACCACACGCAGGTCTGCGCCGTGGTTCACGAGGTGGGTCGCGAACGCGTGGCGCAGCACGTGCGGCGAGATCGCCTGCGCGATACCGGCGCTGCGCCCGTGCAGCTTGATCCGGTACCAGAACGCCTGCCGCGTCATCGCCTCGCCCCGCCCGGTCACGAAAAGGGCGGTACTCTGGCGCGCACCGAGGATATCGCCACGCCCCTGCGCGAGGTAACGTCCGAGCCAGGCCAGCGCCTCCTCGCCCAGCGGCACCAGCCGCTCCTTCGAGCCCTTGCCCACCACACGCACCACGCCCATCTCGCGACTCACCTGCGGCAGGGTCAGCGATATCAGTTCGGTCACGCGCAGGCCGGTCGCGTACAGCACCTCGAGCATCGCCCGGTCGCGCAGCCCGACCGGATCCTGGATGTCTGGTGCCTCGAGCAGTGCTTCGACCTGCGCCTCGGACAGACTGTGCGGCAGCGCGCGCGCATGCCTGGGCGCATCGATCTCCAGCGTCGGATCCACCGGGATCCGGCCGCGGGCCAGCATGAAACGATAGAAGCGCTTCATCGCCGACAGCAGCCGGCCGCTGCTCGATGCGCGCGCGCCGATGCGTACCCGGTGTGCCAGGTATTCGAGCAGCTCGGCCCGGCCGGCGGCCAGAAGCGTGAGCGATCGCGGCGGCTGCGCCAGCCAGTCGGCGAACTGGGCGAGGTCGCGCCGGTAGCTGTCGATCGAGTTGCGCGCCAGCCCGTCCTCCAGCCAGATCGCATCGCAGAACTCGTCAAGTTCCGCCCCTCCGGGCACATTGCTGGCGGCAGCAGCCCTGGCCGTCGCCCGAGCCCCCGCACCGTGGACGGAGGCTCCCATCTCAGGCGTTACCCGCCCCGGGGGCTGGCGCAGGCAGGCTGCGGCGCAGGAACTGGCTCGCTGCGGCGACGGTGATGCAGGCGAAACCGAGCAGGTCGGTCACGGTCGACATGAACATCAGCAGCACGCCGCCGACGATCAGCAGCGAGCGCTCGAGCCGGCCGGTCCTGCGCAGCAGCCAGCCCTGCGCACCCGCGGCCAGCGCGCAGATGCCGACCAGCGCGGTCGTGCATACCCAGGCCACGTCGAGCCAGTCGCCACCGACCGGCACCTTCAGCAACAGGCCGACCCCGGCGGGATCGAGCACGAACATGAACGGCACGACAAACGCGGGCATCACGTACTTCCACGACTGGAGGGTGGTCTTGTAGGCATCGCCGCCGGTGATCGCCGCGGCCGCGAAGGGCGACAGGGCGGTCGGCGGCGACACTTCCGACAGCACCGCATAGTAGAAGATGAACATGTGCGCCGCAAAGTCAGGCACGCCGAGCTTGATCAGCGCCGGCGCCGCAACCACCGCGCAGATGATGTACGAAGCCGTGACCGGCACCGCGAGCCCGACGATCCAGACGATCAGCGCGGTGAAGATGGTCGTGAAGAGCAGCCGGGTGTTCGCGAACACCGCCTCGCCGGGCGACAGACCGACCGCCTGGAACGCAGCCACGAAGCCACCCGCGAACACCTCGGCATAGCCGATGACGATCGAGCTGAACTTCAGGCCCAGCCCGGTCAGGGTGACGATGCCCACGATGATGCCCGCTGCGGCACAGGTGACACCGACGTTGAGCATGCCGACCGTGCCGTCGCGCAGTGCGCGTGCCAGCCGGGAATCGCGCAGGTTCGCCCAGAGTGCGACGGGGCGCACGCCGCTCGGGGAGAACAGGGCGTAGGGCAGCAGCGCGCAATCGCGGTGCAGGAAGCTGACGGCGAAGGCGGTGACGATGGCCCAGAACACGGACGCCGTCGGCGAGTAGCCCCACATCATGTAGAGGACGATCGCCACCAGCGACAGGAAGTGGAACCAGTAGGTCCTGAGCAGGTGCCATACCGACAGTGGATTCTCGACCACCGCGTCGCCGCCGCCGTACTTGCGCGCATCCAGTTCCACCATCAGGAACAGGCTGAAGTAGTAGAGCAGCGTCGGGATGATCGCCATCTGGATCACGTCCAGATACGAGATGCGCAGGAACTCGGCGATGATGAAGGCGGCCGCGCCGAGCACGGGCGGCGAGATGATCGCGCCCAGCCCGCCCGCGGCGAGCAGGCCACCAGCCGGGTTCGGCGGATAGCCGGCCTTCTTCAGCATCGGATAGGCGACCGAGCCGATGGTCACCGTGGTCGCCACGCCCGAGCCCGAAGGCCCGCCGAGCAGGAACGACGCCAGCACGACGGTGCGCCCGGCATTGGTCGGCTTCGAGCCCATCGCCGCGAACGAGAAGTCGAGGAAGAACCTGCCCGCGCCGGAAAACTGCAGGAAGGCGCCGTAGATGCAGAACAGGATGATCAGCGACGAGGAGACGTCCACGGCCGTGCCATAGATGCCGTCGACCGTCATGTAGAGCGTGGCTGCCAGCCGCGAGAGGTCGTAGCCGCGATGCGTCCACGGTTGCGGCAGCCACGGCCCGGCGAACGCGTAGGCGATGAACACGGCCAGCACGAACACCATCACCCAGCCGGTGGTACGGCGCGTCGCCTCCAGCAGCAGCAGGATCAGCAGCCAGCCCATCACCACGTCCATCGTAGTCGGGGCAATGGTGCGATAGGCGAAATCCCAGCCTTCGACCAGCACGTAGACCAGCGTCGACAGGCTGGCCAGCGCGAACACCCAGTCCCACCACATCATCCGGTTGCGGTAGCGGCGCGCGACCGGATACAGCAGGAAGGCAAGGAACAGCACCAGCGCCACATGCGCGGTACGGAAGAACTGCGCCGGCACGACCTCGATCGCGCCGTACAGGTGGAACAGCGAGATGCCGATGGCGACGAGCGTGAGGAAGCCGCCCAGCCAGCCACCGTAGCGGTGCAGGGCACCCTCCTCCGCTTCGATCAGCTCGGTGACCTTCCGCCCGACGGCCCCGTCGAGCACCACCGGCTCGGCGGGAACGGCGGGCGCCCCTGCGGCGGTAGGCGCGCCGTCCGCCCTGCCCGCCTGCATCGACACGCCGCGCGCGCCCGGCTACCTGAGCTTCACGCCCTGCTCGGCCCAGAACTTCATCGCCCCGGGATGAAAGGGGATCACGGCTGCACCGTTCAACTGCCACTTGATGTCGATGTTGCGCCCCTCGGGATGGACCGCTGCGAGTTCAGCGCGCTGCTGGTAGGCGGCGCGGGTGATGTTATAGGCCATCTCGACCGGCATGTCGTCGCGCACGGCCAGGATGTTCCACACGGCGACCGCCTGCGAAGGCGTGTCCTGGCCCGGATACGACTTGGCCGGGATGGTGAGTGGCACGTAGATCGGCCCGGTGGTCTTGACCATCCCGGCCAGCGCTTCCTTCTGGTAGTCGATCAGCTTGATCTTGATGCCGGGCGTCGCGGCAAGGTCGGTGATCGCCGGGGTCGGAACACCGCCGACGAACCAGTAGGCGTCGAGCTGGCGGTCGCGGATCGCGCGCGTCGATTCGGCGGGCGACAGCCGGGCGCGCTTCACGTCCTTGTCGGGGTCGATACCCACGGCCTGCATCGCCCGCATCGCCATGATCTCGGTCGCGCTGTTGGCCGGGCCGGTGGACACGCGCTTGCCGCGCAGGTCGGCAATCGAATTGATGCCCGAGCCTTCGATGGTCACCAGGTGCATCGCGTTCGGGTACAGCACCATCAGCGCGCGGATGCCCATCTTGTTGCCCGAGAACTTGTCGAGCCCGTTCACCGCATCCCAGGCGGCGTCGGTCTGGCTGAACGCGAGGTCTGCCTGGCCCTTGCCGATGCGGTACATGTTCTCCGCCGAGCCGGCTGTCGCCTCGACGTTGGCGTTGATCCCGGCATGCTTGTTCAGCAGTTGTGCAAGCCCGCCGCCAAGCGGGAAGTAGACGCCACCCGTGGTGCCGGTGACGATCGAGAAGGCTTTCGGCTGCGCGAACACGGATGCGGACAGGGCGACGAGTATCGCCGCGGTCATTGCGATGAGGCGTTTCATGAATGGGTTACCTCTGGATGTGAGTGCGCCCCCGCGCACGGATGGTGCGGACGTTGTCCGCACGAACGCGGGATTTCGCATCCCGCTCTCCGCTGTTGTATGAATCAGTATAGAGAGCCAGCGACAATCGGTGGCGGAGAAACGATGGTGCAGCGCAGCGTGAAGATCCGTCCAGCTCCGGCTAGGCGCGTGCGGGACGTGTCACTTCCGGAACAGATACCCGATGTCGGTGAACGCCTTGAACTCGAGCGCGTTGCCCGAAGGGTCCAGGAAGAACATCGAGTGCTGCTCGCCGATCTCGCCGACGAAGCGGATCTGCGGCTCGATGATGAACGTCACGCCCGCCGCACGCAGCCGGTCGCGCAGCGCCTCCCAGTCGGGCAGCGCCAGCACCGCGCCGAAGTGTCGGATCGGCACGTCGTCGCCGTCGACCGGGGAAGTGTCGCTGACGGCGCACAGGTGCGGCGCCTCGTAGGCGACGATCTGGTGGCCGTAGAAATTGAAGTCGCACCATTCGTCGGACGAGCGCCCTTCGCTGCAGCCGATCAGGCCGCCGTAGAACGAACGTGCCTCGGCAAGGTCGCGGACAGGGAACGCAAGATGGAACAGCGGCTGGAACGAGGGGGTTGCACTCATGGCAGTCTCCGGTCGATGATGGACGATCAATACCACAGGGTCCGCGGCGCGCGCCGGGAACACCGAATGAAGCCAGCACGATGAGGGAAGCGGAATGAGCCACGCCCTGCCGTTCGCCGACCTGCGGGTCGTCGAGTTCGTCCACATGGTGATGGGCCCGACCTGCGGCCTGGTGCTCGGCGACATGGGCGCCGAGGTGATCAAGATCGAGCCGCTCGAGGGCGACCATACCCGCAAGCTGACCGCCTCCGGTGCCGGCTTCTTCCCTGCCTACAACCGCAACAAGAAGAGCCTTGCGGTCGACTTGAAGTCTGCCCGGGGAAAGGAGATCGTGCACCGGCTGGTGGCGCGGGCCGACGTGGTCACCGAGAACTTCAGGCCCGGGGCGATGGCGTCGCTCGGCTTCGGCTATGAAGCGCTTTCGAAGGAGAATCCGGGCCTGGTCTACTGCTCGCACAAGGGTTTCCTGCGCGGGCCTTACGCGCACCGCACGGCCCTGGACGAGATGGCGCAGATGATGGGCGGCCTGGCCTACATGACCGGGCCGAAGGGCCGTCCGCTGCGCGCAGGCGCGTCGGTCAACGACGTGATGGGCGGCGTGTTCGGCGCCGTCGCGGTGATGGGTGCGCTCTACCAGCGCAAGGCGACCGGCCGCGGCCAGTATGTCGAGAGCGCACTGTACGAGAACAACGTGTTCCTGATGGCACAGCACATGATGGAGTCGCTGGCCACCGGCAGGCCGGCAGTGCCGATGCCCGAGCGCGTGCGCGCCTGGGCGGTGTACGACACGTTCACCACCGTCGAGGGCGAGCAGGTGTTTGTCGGCGTGGTCACCGATACCCAGTGGAAGGTGTTCTGCGAGGCCTTCGACCTGCCGCAGTTCCTGACCGATCCCTCGCTGGCGACCAACCCGCAGCGCGTCGAGCAGCGCGGCAGGACCATCCCGGTGATCACCGAACTGTTCTCGCGCATGAGCAAGGCCGACCTGATGGCGCGCTTCGAGGCCCTCGGCCTGCCGTTCGCGCCGATCGCCCGCCCGGAAGACCTGTTCGACGATCCGCACCTGAACGCCTCCGGCGGCCTGGCGCCGATCACGCTGCCGGACGGCACCGCGACGAAGGTGCCGATCCTGCCCATCGAGATGGACGGGCACCGGCTGGGCGTGCGGCTCGACCTGCCGAAGGTAGGCGAGCACACGCGCGAGGTACTGGAATCGATCGGCTACGGCGCGCGCGAGATCGACGAACTGAACGCAGCGAAAGTCATCCGGCTGGGTTGACCCGCTTCAGCCGCGCCATCTCCCCGAGCACCGCGCACACCGAACCGGTGTCCTGCTCAGATCGGCCCTGGGCCATCGCAGCGTCGTACAGGATGGCAGAGGTGTTGAGCAGTGGCGTCGGGCAGGCCACGGCCTTGGCCATCTCGCCGATGATGTGCATGTCCTTCTGCCACACCGACACCTTCATCGTCGCCGGGTACTCGTCCTTCACCATCATCGGACCTCGCACCTCGAACATGCGCGAGCCCCCGGCCCCGTTGCCGGCGACCTTCAGGATCGACTCGGGGTCCAGGCCCATCTTCATGCCGAACACGAAAGCCTCGGCGGCAGCCACGTTGTGGATGGCCACCAGCATGTTGGCCACCGCCTTCATCCTCATGCCGTTGCCGAACGGGCCGACATGGTCCTGCTGCCGGGAGAAGCCGGCGAACACCGGACGGATCTTTTCCGCCGCAGACGCATCGCCGCTCATGTAGACCGACAGGTCGCCGCTGACCGCCTGGCCACCGGTGCCCGACAGCGGGCAGTCGAGCATCGTGATGCCGACCGCGGCGAGCGCGTCATGGCTGCGCTGCTTGTCCTCGATCGGGAGCGTAGACAGTTCGGCTACGACGATGCCGCCGCGCGCGGAATCCAGGATGCCGTCCGTGCCCGCAACCACGGCATCGAGCGCTGCGACGCTCGGCAGCGACAGCAGCAGCACGTCGGCCCTGGCGGCTGCTTCCTTCGGCGAGCCGACCAGCGCCACGCCCTTCGCCTTCGCGGCGGCCTTCGCTGAGTCGGATACGTCGAAGCCCAGCACGGTGAAGCCGTTCTTCACCAGGTTCGCCGAGATCGCCGAACCCATGATGCCGAGCCCGATCATCGCCACTGTCTGTTTCATGCCTGCCTCCGTCGTCGCGTCCGCCGCAGCGGATCAGTCGATGTTGATCTTCGCCTGCCGTATCACCTTGGTCCAGCGGGCGATCTCGGCACGGTTGTGCGCGAGCAGTTTGTCCGGGCCGGCGCCGATCATCTCGATGCCCTGGCCGCCCGCCCGCTCGCGCACGTCGGCCAGGCTGCCGATGCGCACCGCCTCGGCGGCGAGCCTGCCGACGACCTCCTTCGGCGTGCCGGCAGGCGCGTACAGCGCATACCAGGTATCGATGTCGATCGGATAGCCGAGTTCGGTCATCGTCGGCACATCGGGTGCCAGGCTTGCCCGGCGCGAACTGGCGGTGGCCAGCGCCCGCAGGCGGCCGCTCTTCACGTAGGGCAGCGGCGACAGAATGACGTTGAACGCCACCGCAACTTCACCGGACAGGATCGCGGTGAGCGCCGGCGCCGCGCCCTTGAACGGAACGTGCACGATATCGATGCCGGTCATGAGCTTGAGTTGCTCGGCCGCGATGTGCTGGCCGCTGCCACTGCCGTTCGACGCATAGGAGATCTGGCCGGGCCGGGCCTTCGCGAAGGTGATGAAGTCCTTCAGCGTCTTCACCGGCATCGACGGATGCACGACCAGCAGGTTCGGCTGTCCTGCAACAAGCGAGATCGGCTCGAACGCCTTCAGCGGATCGTAGGGTAAGGCTGGATACAGGCCGACGGACAGCGCCTGCGGCCCGATGCCGCCCATCAGCAGGGTGTAGCCGTCCGGGGGCGCCTTCGCGGCGACCTCGGAGCCGATGTTGCCGTTGGCACCGGCCCGGTTCTCGACCAGCACCGCCTGGCCCCAGGTCTCGCTCATCTTCGCCGCGTACAGCCGGCCGAGGAAATCGTAGCCGCCGCCTGCCGGGAAGGGCACGATCATGCGGATCGGCTTCGACGGGTAAGGCGCCTGGGCGTACGCGGGGAGTACAACCAGGGCCGATGCTGCTGCCACCACGGCCGCTCCTGCCATGGCCAGCCTGTTCGACCGAATCGCCGATCGGCGCGGCACCGTCCCCCGCAGGCGACGTTCCACCACATCCCGCCACCGTTCGACCGCGTGCATACGGCCTGCCTGCTGCAGCTCCATGTCCTGCCTCCTCGCCTGGGTCCGTTGATCCTGCGACCTGCGCTGAGTCGGCGCCCGCGTCAGGTCCATGCCACATCGCCGGCAGCCTCATGGGGCGTCGCTCCTGCGAGTGCAGACGGGATTGTACAAGCAGGCATCCTGTCGAACGGGAGGATGGAGGAGGGTGGGGTCAGGTCTTGATTCTTGGAGGAGGGTGGGGTCAGGTCTTGATTCTTGCAGCCGCCAGCGGGGCCCTGGACAGGTCGGCATCCGGAACGTTTCCGCAGATAAATCCCTACTCAGCACGCTTGCCGCGACATCGTCGTCAGGACACCCTGCTCTCGCATGGCGAACCGCCTCGTTTCGGCACTTCGCCCTTCACAGGAGCCGCGCTGATCGATGTCTCGCCCGCTGCGTCTGGAGTTTCCCGGAGCGCTGTATCACATCACCTGTCGGGGCGACCGCCGCGAGGCGATCTATCTCGACGACGCCGACCGCACAGCGCACCTGCAGGTGCTCTCCGATGCCCTGGATCGCTTCGATGCGCAGGCGCTGGCCTATTGTCTGATGGACAATCACTACCACGTCGTGCTGCACACCCATCGCGCGAATCTGTCGCGTCTCATGCGCCACGTCAATGGCGTGTACTCGCAGAGATTCAATCGGCGGCACGGGCTCGTCGGGCATCTGTTCCAGGGGCGCTACAAGGCGATCCTTGTCGATCGCGATGCTTACCTTTGGGCGCTGTGTCGCTACGTCGAGCGCAACCCGGTCGCGGCGCGGATGGTGTCGAATGTCGGTGACTGGGCATGGTCGAGCTATCGCGCGCACGTGGGGCTCGCGCTACCGCCACCGTGGCTCGACGTAGAGGGCCTTCACAGCTTCATACTGGGCTGTCCGGCGAGATCGCGCGCGCAGCGCAAGCGCGCTGCCGCCCTGTACGCTGAAAGCGTCGCCGGAGCATGCGATTTCGCCCCATGGCAGCCCGACCTGCGACACCAGGTATTCCTCGGTGACGACGCGTTCATCGAGCGCTCGCTCAAGCATTGCGAGGTACGCGCTGCCGATCCCGACGGCATCCCTCGGCAGCAGACGCTTGCGCCGCGTACGCTGCCCTCGATACTTGCAGCGCACACCGCCCTTGCGCAGGGCATGCGCTCAGCTTACCGGGAGGGCGGATTCACGATGAGCGCGATCGCACGCCACGCTGGCTTGAGCGTGTCGAGCGTGAGTCGGATGATCGCGGCGGCAGAGCGAAGCAGCAGTGCAAAACTCAAGACCTGACCCCCTCGCCTTCTCTCGGCTTACCGGGAGGGCGGATTCACGATGAGCGCGATCGCACGACACGCCGGCTTGAGCGTGTCGAGCGTAAGTAGAATGATCGCTGCGGCTGAGGGGGGCAGCAGCGCAAAACTCAAGACCTGACCCCCTCTCCCTCTCTCCCCTGCCCCTGGTCAGGACAGTCCGTCACCCACCTCGACGTTCTCCGGCTTCAACTCGACGCCGGATGCCTTCGCCTGCAGCAGCAGCAGCTGGGAGAAGTCCTCGTCGTAGCCGTGGCCGATCAAGGTCTGCACCAGGTCGCGGGTGATCGTGGTAGTCGGCATCGGAACCTCCAGCGACTTGGCCGCATACAGGCCGAGGTCGAGGTCCTTCCTCAGCAGTTCCGGCGTGAAGGTCACATGGAAATCGAGGTTGGTCAGCGCAGGCGTCTTGTACTTCGTGAAAGTCGAGCCCATCACGCTCTTGTTCAGGAAGTCGAGGAACTGGTGGCGCTTCATGCCGGCCTTCTCGGCCAGCACGGTGATCTCGCACAGGTTCTGGATCACCACTCCGAGCATCACGTTGTGGCAGATCTTGGCGATGCGGGCGAGTTCGCCTTCGCCGACGTACGACACGCCGGCGCCAACCACGTCGAGGTAGGGCAGTGCCATGTCGAACGCGGCCTGCGGGCCGGAGGCGACGATGGTGAGCTTGCCCGCCTTGATCACCTTGGCGTTGCCGGAGACCGGCGCAGCCAGCATCTGCACGCCGTGCGCGGCGAGTTCGGCACGGATCTCGGCCGAGGCCTCCAGCGAGATCGATGTGGAGTCGATCACCAGCTTCGGCTTGCCGCCCTTCGACATCACGCCGTTCGGACCGTACAGCACCTCCTTCACGTCGTCGCCGGTCGAGACCATCGTGAAGATGATGTCGCAACCGGCGAGATCGGTGAGGTTGTCGACGACCTTCGCGCCATACTCCTTCAACGGCTCGGCCTTGGACTTCGTGCGGTTCCAGACCGACAGGTCGCAGCCGACCTTCGCCAGCCTCGCCGCCATCGCGTAGCCCATGCGGCCGATGCCGATCCAGCCGAGCTTGTGTTGCTTGAGGTTTGCAGTTGCCATGGGTTTCTCCGGGTTCAGAGGTGGATGAAAGGATGGAGGGTCGAGGCCCGCCGCAGCGACGCTGCCCGAAGGCGGCGCCCGTGTTCAGTCGGCCTTGATATTCGCGGCGCGGATCAGGTTTCCGAACGATGCGATCTCGGCCTTGACCAGCGCGGTCAGCTCCTCGGGGGTGCTCGACAGGGACTCCACGCCGAGGCCGGCGAAGCGATCGACCACGTCGGTCGAACGCATGATCTTGACCAGCTCCGAGTTGAGCCTGCCGATCACCGGCTGCGGCGTCCCGGCGGGCACGAACAGGCCCCACCAGTTGACCATGTCGAAGCCGGGAAGCACCGAGGCCATGGTCGGCACGTCAGGCAGCAGCGGGCTCGGCTTGGCCGAGGTGACCGCCACCGCGCGCAGCTTGCCGGCCTTGACCTGGGTCAGCGCCGGAGCCATGTCCGACCACGCCAGCGGGATGTTGCCGGCCACCATGTCGAGCACCACGAGGATGGACCCCTTGTAGGTGATGTGGGTGATGTCTGTCTTGGTCATCGTCTTGAACTGCTCGGCCGCCAGGTGGGCGAGCGTGCCGATACCCGACGAGCCGTAGTTGACCTTGCCGCTGTTGGCCTTCATGAACGGGATCAGGTCCTTGACGGTCTTGATCGGCAGCGTCGGGTGCACCACCAGCAACTGCGGCGAGCGAGCGACCAGCGTCACCGAGGCGAAGTCGCGCAGGGTGTCGTACTGATACTTGACCAGCAGCGGGTTGATCGAGATCGGGCTCGCATTACCGACCAGGATCGTATAGCCGTCAGCGGGCGCGCGGGCGGCCACCTCGGTACCGAGGCTGCCTCCGGCCCCGGCACGGTTCTCGACCAGCACGTTCTGGCCGAGTACTTCCTGCAGCTTGCCGCCGACGACGCGACCGATCACATCGGACGTACCACCGGGCGGGAACGGAGCGATCATACGGATGGGCTTGGCCGGCCAGGCCTGTGCCCGCGACTCAGCCGCGCCGAGCACAAGCGCCGCCGCGCCGAACACCAGCGCGCCGAGTTTCACTGTCGCATCCACGGATGATTCGATCATTGGGTTCATTGCTGTAGTCCTCCGGTTCAGGGGCAGGGTGGTCCCCGCCGCCCGTTTGCTGCCAGCATGGAAAGTTCGCGGGACGGCCCGGGTCAGGCTTCGAGGTCCTGTACCCAGTGCCGGGTTTCGAGCACGGTCTTCACTTCCTTCAGAAAGGCCGCCGAGTACGCGCCGTCGACCGCACGATGGTCGAAGCATTGCGCAAGCATGCCGACCGGGCGGATCGCGATGCTGTCGCCCGCCGGCCCTTCGATCACCACCGGCTTCTTCTGCACGCCGTCGGTAGACAGTATCGCAACCTGCGGCACGTTGACGATAGGTGCGGTGAAGGCCGTGCCGAACACGCCGGAATTGGACAGCGTGTAGGTGGCTTCGGACAGGTCATCCGGCTTCAGCCGGTTCGCGCGAGCACGCTGCGCGAGGTCGTTCACCTCGCGCGCGATCTGCGGCAGCGACTTCGACGGCACGTCCTTGACCACCGGCACCATCAGGCCGTCGAAGTTCATGTCGACCGCAATGCCGAGGTTGATGCGCTTGTGCAGCACGAGTTCGTCGCCATCGACGCTCGAGTTCAGGCGCGGGAATTTCGCCAGCGCGATCGACACCGCGCGCGCGATGAACGGCAGGTAGGTCAACGAGAACCCCTCGCGCGATTTCCAGCCACTGCCGGCCGCCTTGCGCGCTTCGTCGACCTTGTGGAAATCGACCTCGATCGCCTGCAG
>CANGXU010000085.1 GCA_947457885.1 Betaproteobacteria bacterium | reverse complement strand
GCAGCAGGCCCGGCGGTGTATCGGCGGTATCGAACCACTCGGTGAGGTCGTTGTAGGTATGGCGCTGGGTCAGCGGTGCCGCGAGCGCGACGAAGCCGAGCGGCGCGAAATCGAGCACGCCCGGTTCGAGTGCCAGGTGCACGTTCGGCGGTACCGCGCCGATGCGCCGCGCGCAGGTCCAGACGCTCTCGGCCAGCGCCGCATCGTGGTTGCCCGGGATCATCAGCCACGGCCCGGCATAGCCGGCGAGCTGCGCGAACAGCCGGCGGATCGTGCGCTCGGACACCGCCTGCGCATCGAACACATCGCCGGCCACCAGCACGGCATCGACCGCATGCTCGGTGGCCAGCCGGGCGATCGTCGCGACCGCCTCTAGACGCGCCTCGGCCAGCGGCACGCCGTCGTCGGGCGGGAACTGGCTGTACTGGCGGCCGATCTGCCAGTCGGCGGTATGCAGGAAGCGGGGCATCGGGCTACTCCGGCGTGATGCCGACGGCCTTCACCAGCTTCGCGTACTTCGCGATCTCCGCGCGCAGGTACTGGGCGAACTCCGCCGGCCGTGCGGTGGTGAACGGCACGATGCCCAGCACCTGCAGCCGCTCCTTCACGTCCGGCAGCGACAGCGCACGTGCGATCTCGACGTTGAGCGTGTCGACGATGGGCGCAGGCGTGCCGGCCGGGGCGATGAACGAGTACCAGTTGTCGATCGCGAAGCCGGGCACGCCGGATTCGCCGATCGTCGGCAGGTCGGGGAACAGGTCCGATCGCACGGCCGAGGTGTTGGCGATGGTGCGCACCTTGCCGCTCTTCATGTGGCTGGCCGCGGTCGACACGGTGGCGAAGATCAGCTGCAGGTTGCCGCCGACCAGGTCGGTCATCGCCGGGCCGCCGCCCTTGTACGGCACATGCTGCATGCGCACGCCGGCCATCATCGAGAACAGTTCACCGGCGAGGTGGTCGGCGCGCCCGGCGCCCGATGAACCGTAGTTGAGCTTGCCCGGGTTGGCCCGCGCGAATGCGATGAGGTCCTTCACCGATTGCACCGGCACCGACGGATGCACCACCAGCACGTTGAGCGCTGACACCGCGCGCAGGATCGGCGCGAAATCCTTCAGCGGATCGTAGGGCAGCTTCGCGTAGAGGCTCGGGTTCACCGCGAGCGGACCCACCCCGCCCTGAGAGATCGTGTAGCCGTCCGGGTTGGCGCGCGCGAGCATCTCGAGTCCGACGATGCCACCCGCCCCGGAACGGTTGTCGACGATCACCTGCTGGCCGAAGCGCTCGGACAGCTTTGCCGCGACCAGCCGGGACGTGATGTCCGCGCCACCGCCGGGCGCCACCGGCACGATCATGCGGATGGGCTTGGCCGGCCAGGACTGGCCGAAGGCCGGGGGAACGAGGGCCGGTATCGCGAGCAGCGCGGCGCATATCGGGGAGGGGGGCAGACGGCGGTACATCGGCGATACATCCTGGGGAACGTTCACGGAGGGGCCGCAGGCATCAAGGACGAGCAGCGTCTTTCTCGCCCAGGTCCCAGAACAGCCCGGTCATCAGCTGCAGGCCTTCGCGCAGTATCGGCGCGAGCACATGCTCGTCCGGTGCATGCTGCGAGCAGCCGGCATAGGAGTGCGGCACCCACAGCGTCGGCAGGCCAAGCACGTATGCGAAGCAGTCGTTCGGCAGCGAGCCGCCGATGTTCGGCAGGATCGCCGGCCGCTCGCCGGTGGTCCGCTCCATCGACTCGGCGGCCCACTGCACCCACGGATCCTTCGGGTCCATGCGCGTGGCCTGCATGAAGCTCGAGCGCGCCGGGCTCACCCGCACCATCGGGAATCCCGCGGCATCGAGGTGGTTGCGCAGGATCGGCACGAAGGTCGTGGGGTCGCAGCCGGCCACGAAGCGGACCTGGCAGGTGGCCGTCGCCCGGCCGGGGATCGCGTTGACCGGGTTGTCCGGGTTGCCGGTACGAAACGCCAGCACCTCGAAGGTATTCCACGCGTAGAGCTTCTCCGCGGTGGTCAGGCCCGGCTCGCCCCAGCCTTCGTCGATCGTCGGTTCGCCCGGCTCGGGCTGCGGCGCGCAGTCGACCAGGACTTCGCGGATGCTGTCCGGGATCCCGTCGGGCAGTAACCCCGGCACCAGCACCTTGCCATCGCGCGTCACGATGCTCGCCAGTGCATGCGCCAGCACGATGCCCGGGTTGGCGAGCAGCCCGCCCCAGTTGCCCGAGTGGTGCGCGCCCTCGCGCAGGTCGATCGCGAAGTCGATGTTCATCACGCCGCGCGAGCCGAGGTACAGCGTCGGCCTGTGCGCCGACAGCCTGGGTCCGTCGGAGGCGATCAGGACATCGGCGCGCAGCCGGTCGCGATGCCGGTCGCAGAACTCGCGCAGGCCGGGCGAGCCCATCTCCTCGCCGGTCTCGAGCATGAAGCGCGCATTGAAGCCGAGCCGGCCCCGCTCGGCTATCACCATCGCGAGCGCCGCCATGTTGATCGAGTGCTGCGCCTTGTTGTCGGCCGAGCCGCGTCCGTACCAGCGCTCGCCCTCCTGCTTCAGCACCCACGGCGACAGGCCGTCACGCCATTGACCCTCGAGGCCGCGGATCACGTCGCCGTGGCCATAGCAGAGCATGGTGGGCAGTGATTCGTCTTCGATGCGCTCGGCAAGCAGGATCGGCCCGGCACTTTCCACCGGGTTCGGCAGGATCTCGACACGGAAGCCCATCGCCTCGAAGGCACCGGTCATCTCCTCGCGCAGGTAGGTGTCGAGGTGGGGACGGCTCTCCGGCACCTGGCTTTCGGTGCGGATCGCGACGCGGCGTGCGAGGTCCTCGATGAAGCGGCCTTCATCGAAGTGGCGCGTGGCGCGCGAGACGGCGGATTCACGGGTCATGCTGGGGCTCCGGGATGCATTGCATCGCTACGGTACAGCCTTTGCCGCAATCGCGTCAGCGCAGCTGGAGGTCGACCTTGCCACGCAGCGCGACGAACTGCGCGACCTGCGCACGCAGGAAAGCATCGAACGCCTGTGGCGTGCCCCTCACCAGTTCCGCGCCTTCCTCCGCGAGTGCCTCGCGCACCGCGGGCTCGTCCGCGGCCGCGTTGGTCGCCGCGTTGAGCCGTTCGATCGCGGCCCGCGGCGCACCGCGCGGCGCGACGATGCCGTACCAGGATGCGATGTCGTAGCCCGGCACGCCGGATTCCGCGAAGGTCGGCACGCCAGGCAGCGCCGGTGAGCGCTTCGCAGTGCTCACCGCCAGCGCCCGCAGCCGGCCGCTGGCGATCTGCGGCTTCACCGACAGCGGGCCGAGCATCACCATCTGGACCTCCCCGGACAGCAGCGCCGCGATCGAAGGGGCCGCGCCCTTGAAGTTCACGTTGACCATGTCGACCTTCGCCATCAGCTTGAGCATCTCGAGCCCCACATGCGAAATGCTGCCGATGCCGCTGCTGGCGTAGTTGAGCTTGCCCGGGTTCGCACGCAGACGGGCAATCAGTTCCGGCAGCGTGGAGACGTTGAGCGATGGGCTCACCACCAGGATGAACGGCAGTTTCGCGAACAGCGCGACCGGATCGAACGACTTCACCGGGTCATAGGGAAGGTTACGCTCGAACGCGGCACTGATCGCATGCGAGCCCGACACCCAGAGCACCGTGTACCCGTCGGCCGGGGCCTGTGCGGCCAGTGCCGTGCCCAGCACACCGCCACCACCGGGGCGGTTGTCGACCAGCACCGGCTGGCGCAGCGACGCGGCCAACGACTTCGCCAGCAGCCGCGCGGAGAAGTCGCCGCCACCGCCGGGGGAGACCGGGGCGATCAGGCGGATCGGGCGGTCGGGCCAGGTGGCTGCCGGCGTCGAGGCGGATCCGCCCTGGGCGACAGCGGAAGACGACGACACAAGCATCATCAGGGCGATCGCCCGCGACGAGGACATCAGGGACCGCCCTGCCTGCATCCAGGGGATGGCATGTCGCGTCCAGGCGGGTACCGCCGTGCTCAAGCGACAGCCCAGTTCTCGACAGCAAGGCCCCGTATCCGGGTGAACTCGCCGACATTGCTGGTCACGAGCGTGGCACCTTCCGCCAGGGCGTTCAACCGGTCGGACACCGATGGGGGCTTCTGACGGAGGAAATAGATCAACGTATCCGTGCCCAGCATGTACTTCACGACGGATCCCGCTCCTGCACTGGCGGTTGCTCGCGCCGGTCTGCCGAAACCCGGGCGACGAAATCCGCCGTGAGATCGTCATCGAAAGCCTGAAGTGCCTCGAGCAATGCCTTGCCGCGGTCCACGGCGAGCGGGCGCAGGACGAGATCGCCGTCCGCGTTTCGACTGATCTGGACCCGCGCAGAATCGAGACGGAACTCCTGCGGAATCCGGACCGTCTGACTGTTGCCGTTCTGGAAGACCCTGCTGATTGCGATACTCATGGATGGCTTGGTGTATACGATCTTGTGTGTAATTTACCCGGCAGCAGCCCGGTCAGGAACGGCGGAAAACCGACTCAACGCGCGCATTCCTGTCGACATTTCGTGCCGTCACCCTACTCCATCGGTACATTCGCCTGCCGGGCCACCGCCGCCCAGCGCTCGATCTCCGAGCGGTTGTAACGGTCGTACTCATCGGGCGAATTGCCCACCGGCTCTGCACCCTGGCTGGCGAGCTGCTTGCGCACGCCCGGGTCTGCCAGCACCTTTCGCACCGACGCGTTGACCCGGTCGATGATCGGCCGCGGCGTGCCAGCGGGCGCGAACATGCCGAAGCCGCTGGAGACGTAGAAGTCCTTGTAGCCGGCCTCGATCATCGTCGGTACGTCCGGCGCGGCCGACGTGCGCTTCAGGCCTGCCTGGGCGAGCATGCGCAGCCGCCCGGCGCGCACGTGCTCGATCAGCGCCGGCATGCTCGAGAAGATCATGTGTACATGGCCGCCGACGACATCCGCAGTAGCCGGTCCGACGCCCTTGTAGGGAATCTGGACGAGGTTTAGCTTCTCTGCCGCGGCGAGCATCTCGACCGCCAGATGGGAGGAGGTGCCAGCGCCCGGCGTCGCATACGTTAGGTCACCCGGGCGCTTGCGGGCGAACGCGATCAGCCCGCGCACGTCCTTCACCGGCACCGACGGGTGCACCGCGAGGGCGTTCGGCACATCGGCCACGAGCGTCACCGGCGCGAAGTCCTTCACGGAGTCGTAGGGAAGACTCTTGCGAACCGCCGGGTTGATCACGTGCGCGCTTGACACCATCAGCAGCGTGTAGCCGTCCGGTGGTGCCTTCGCACCGATGGCAGTGCCGAGGGTGCTGCCGGCGCCACCGCGGTTCTCGATGATCACCGGCTGCCCGAGGTCCTGGGCCATACCCGGTGCGATCGCTCGCGCGATGATGTCGGTGTTGCCGCCGGGCGCGAACGGCACGACGATGCGGATCGGTTTAGCGGGATAGTCCTGCGCGAGCAGCGTCGGCGCGGCGATGGCGAACGTTGCAGCCAAAGCGCAGCCGATTACGCGATGCGATTGTGACATGGTGCTCCTCCTGGGATAGCCGCCCGTTCTCTGCCGAGTCGGCAACATCACTGTACCGGAATCCCGCCGGCACGCAGGTCGAACAGCAGCGTGTACCAGCGGGTTCCGGCCCGCGACAGCGCGTCACCGCTGTCCCAGCGTCCGACCTGCCGGAAGCCGATGCGTTCGAAAAGCAGCTGGATCCGCTCCGGTGCACAGGTCCTGAACAGTCGCCCATCGGACGCACGCTCGCCGGATGCCACATCCCCCCGCTCGAGCGGCAGCGACAGCAGGAGGCGGCCGTTCGCACGCAGCGCGTTGCGCAGCGCGAAGGCGGCATCGAACACGTCTGCCTCCGGCAGGTGCATCAGCACCGCGCTGCAGAGGATGCCATCGAAACCGCCGCCGAACGGCGCCCCCAGACCAGGCAGGGCAGCGCCGCTCATCCTGCCCTGGAGCTGCGGATGCGCAGCCAGCGCCCGCGCGGCCATTTCGGCGACCGGCTCCGCGCCGTAGGCGTCGTAGCCGAGCGCAAGCAGTTCGGCAAGGTCGCGCCCCGATCCGGCCCCCACGTCCAGCACCCGACTGCCCTCGGGGAAGGCCAGACGAAAGTAGCGTGCGACAGGGCTCGCGACCGCCTCGTAGCGGCCGGCCACGTCCGCTGCATTCAACCGGTAGTAGCGCTCGGTATCGGGATCCAGGATGCGTGGCCAGCAGTGTGCAATGCACCGATTCTAGCCGACGCGTCGACGGGGCCTGCGCCATGGCTTTCGTGCGCACATGCTGCCGCAGGCTCATCCAGTGAGACTGCCAGCCCCTAGACTGTATTCCCCATGAGCCACGGAGATTCAATGGAATCCAGTTCCGTCGTATTTGACCAGCCCCACCTCGTCGACACGCTCCGCTACCGCATCCAGGTCCAGAAGATCCAACGCCAGGAGGACATCCGGTTCCGCGTGAAGGTCGAGATCCTGCTGCGCGCCGAAGACATCGACATGCTGGCGATAGAGCGCCGGATCCGCCAGGCGCTGCACCGGGTGATCCCGACCGAATGGATGTTCGCGCAGGTTCGCCGTTTCGCGAACTCGGCCGGGTACGACACGCTGTCGATGTTCGCCTCCACCCGCGCCTCGCCGAAAGAGAATTACAACCTCGAGGAGCGCTTCCGGGCAGCGGGGGGCGACGGGCTTTCCCTGACCACGCCCGAAGTGCACTACGCACTGAGTACCACCCGGCTGAACGATATCGTGCATGGGCTGCGGATGACCGCGATCGAGCGGGCGGTCGAACAGGCAGCCGAAGTGACGCAGGCCACCGGACGCCCATGGCGCGTCGGCGACTTCGGATTCTCCGAGATCCAGAAGTACTCGATCATGCAGAGCACCGGCAAGGGGGCCTATCGGGACCAGGGGGAGGTCGAGTACGAGTACGAACCCGACCGGCTCGACATCCCGAACGCGCCGGAATCCGAAGGCGGCCTGCTTGGCGTCTCCGGTGCCGAGCGCATCTACATCTATGCCGACGTGACCCTCAAGGCCACGGCGAGCTAGACCTTCGACCCCAGCACCCGGCGCCCGATGGCGCTGCGGTGCACCTCCGACGGGCCTTCGTAGATGCGCATCACCCGCACCTGCTGGTGCATCAGCTGCAGCGGCAGCTCCTTCGTCATGCCCATCGCGCCCAGCGTCTGCATCGCGTTGTCCAGCACCGTCTGTGCCATTTCGGTCGCACGTACCTTCAGGATGGATGCTTCGCTGCGCACGTCGATACCCGCGCCGAGCTTCACCGCGAGGTCGTTGACCATCAGCCGGCAGGCATGGATTTCCATCGCGGCATCGGCGGCGAACCACTGGATCGCCTGCCGGTCGGCCAGGCGCACGCCCCAGGTCACGCGCTGGCGTGCATGCTCGGCCATCATCTCCAGCGCGCGCCGCGCCATGCCGACGCAGCGTGCGCCCATCTGCATCCGGCGCACGTTCAGGCGCAGTTGCATCGGCGCATAGCCACGATCGATTTCGCCGAGCAGGTTCTCCGCCGGAATACGGCAATCGTCGAACACCAGCTCGTAGGTCTTGCGGCCACCGATCATCGCGATCTCGCGCTCGATGATGTAGCCCTTCGTGCCCTTCTCGACGATGAAGGCCGAGATGCCGTCCTGCCGTTTGCCGGCGCCGGTGCGCGCCATCAGGATGATGAAGTCGGCGCGCGGGATGTTCGAGACCCAGATCTTGCGCCCGTTGATCACCCACTGGTCGCCCTCGCGTACTGCGCGCGTGATCATGCCGGCCGGATCGCCCCCGGCACCGGGCTCGGAGATCGCCACTGCCGAGCGCATCTCGCCGGTCGCGTATGGCGCCAAGTACTTCTCGCGCTGCATCGGCGTGGCCACCGCGAGCATCATGTGCAGGTTCGGGCTGTCCGGGGGAATGAGGAACGGCACGCAGGCGCGGCCCATCTCCTCCTCGGCTGCGGCCAGCGACAGCAGGGGCAGGTTGGCGCCGCCGAATTCCTCGGGCACGTCCAGCCCCCAAAGCCCGAGTTCGCGGCAGCGCTCATGCAGCGCCTTCTCCTCGTCCTCGGTCAGCTTGTAGCCTTCGCCCTGCGCCTCGCGCTTGAGCACGGCAGGCTCGAGCGGCATCAGGTCGTGGTCGACGAACTTCGCGACCAGTTCCTGCAGCATGCGGGTTTCGTCGGAAGAGGGAGAGGCGGGTGCGTGGTCCATGGGGCGATCGCGGTCGTGTGCGGAATTCGAGTATAGGCGAGCGCCCCGGCAGCGCGTCCGAGACGATCCTCGCCCCGGCGCGTCAGGACCGTCCGGTCGCCTTGGCCATCAGCGCCAGGAACAGTTCAGCGATGCGGGGTTCCCTGCTGCGCCACTCGGCCGGGTTCCAGTCGTTCAGCAGGTTGTCGTCCGGGTGCTTCTCGACCACGTCGTCGTGGAACACCGCGTTGGGCAGCAGGCTGGCCGCCTTGCGCGCGGTCACCGGCGTATGCACCTTGTCGTTGCCGGCGATCAGGCAGACCGGCATCTTCAGGTTGCGCAGCTGTTCCTCGGTCGCACCGACGATCGGCAGCGTGGCCGCGGCCAGGAAGTTGTCGCGCCAGAGATCCATCACGCGGATGAACTCGGCCGGGTCCATCGCCATCAGGCGCTCACGGTTCGAGGCTCGTGCAGCAATGCACTCCTTGAAGTGCTCGGACTCGCAGACCGCAGCCATGCCGCCGGCCTTGGCCATCTCGGCGAACTGCTCATAGTACTGGCGCGCCAGCTTCTGCACCGCATGCTGGCCACCGGTCAGGCGCCACAGCAGCAGCCCGCTGACCGCTTCCGGGTGGCGCAGGGCGAACAGGATCGCCAGCCGCGCGCCAGCCGAGGAACCGCCGACGAACAGCGGCAGTGCGCCGAGCTGGCCAGCCAGCGCATGCAGGTCATCGGCCCAGATCTCGTGCTCCGAGCCGATGCCCTCGATGCCGACCTCGGATGCACCGCAGTTGCGCCGGTCGTGCAGCAGCACCCGGTAGCCGTCCTGCGCCAGCCGTTGCGACAGCGGGATGAGCTCATGGTACGAGCGGCGGCTGCCCGGGGTCAGCGCAATCCACGGACCTTCGCTGCCGATGACTTCGTAGTTGAGGATGACGCCACGGACACGGGCCTCGGGCATGGGTGTTTCTCCGGTGTGTTGACTGGGATGCGATGCAGGGTGCGTCGTGTGCAGTCAGCCGTGCGCCTCGAGCGGCTTGCCGCCCACGGTGACCGGCTTCGCCGACACCAGCACGAAGGCGATCATGCACGGCTCGGTACCGCGGTTCACCCAGTTGTGGATCGTACCGCGCTGGATCAGCACGTCGCCGGCGTTCAGCGTGACGGTCTGCCCGTCGAGTTCCATGTCGATCGACCCGGACATCACCACCGCGTAGTCCACCGAATCGGTGCGATGCCGCCGCGGCACCACGCCCGGCTCGTAGCGCACGATGCGGAACACGGTGCCGTTGTCGAGCGTGGTGTCCATCGGACGCAAGCTGCCGTCCTCGTCGTCGTCGTTGTCGACCGGGAAGGTATCGGTCGACCAGACCACGGCTGCCTCGATGCCCTGGCGCCGCGACAGCACGTTCTTCGCGATCTCGTCGATGCAAACCACGGCCTTGCCCTGTGCATCATGGCCGGTGACGACCCGGCGTACCTTCATCTTCATGCGCTCCCCCTCCCTGGTCATGGATACTGCGGGTCACTGCGGCTCGATCTTCGCCGCCTTCACCAGCTCGGCGTACTTCCGGATCTGGTCCGCCAGTTCCACCCTGAATTCGGCCGGTGTGTTACCCACCGGATCGAGCATCATCTTCGCATAGCGCTCGCGCACGTCCGAGACGCCAAGCGCCTTCTGAACTTCGGCGTGCAGCCGGTTCACGATCACGGACGGCGTGCGCGCGGGCGCGAACAGCCCGTACCAGCCGCCGTCGAGCACCACGCCCTCGATGCCCGCTTCGGCCATCACCGGCACGTCCGGCAGCTCGGACCAGCGCTTCGGGCCGGCGAAGCCGATCGGACGCAGCTTGCCCGAGCGGATATGCGGCATCGACAGCGGCGGCGTCACGAACATCATCTGGATATGGCCGCCGATCAGGTCGGCAATCGCAGGCCCTGCACCCTTGTACGGCGCATGCGTGACGCTGATGCCGGCACGTGTGGTGAACATCTCGGTCGCCAGGTGCAGCGCGTTGCCGAAGCCGGGCGTGCCGTAGGTGAGCTGCCTGCCGGGAGTCTTCGCCAGCGCCACCAGTTCCTTCACCGTCTTCACCGGCAACGCGGGGTTCACCACCAGGATGTAACCCGGGCCTGTGACCACGGCGGTCACTGGCTCGAGGTCCTTCTGCACGTCGAACGGCATCTTGCGATACAGGCTGGGATTGATCGCGATGGATGTCGAGACCATCAGCAGGGTGTAGCCATCAGGGTCTGCCCTGGCCACCGCCTCGGTACCCGGCAGGCCATTGGCACCCGGACGATTCTCGACCAGCACCGGCTGTCCCATCTGCACCTGCAGCTGCTGGGCGAGGATGCGCGCGGCCGCGTCCGGTGCACCAGCGGCAAAGGGGACGATCATACGGATCGGTTTCGATGGATACGACTGTGCCGATACCGGCGCGGCCCCGTACAGCGCGACGCATGCACAGGCGTGCAAGACGACAGGCTTCAACATTCGAGCGGTCTCCTCCTCGACGTTCCGATCCCCGCCGCGTCAGCCCGCGCGCCCCATCGTCAGGCGCATCAACTGCCCAACGTCCGGGCACTTTTCGATCGCTGCCACGGTATCGGCGATCCTGGCCGCACGGGTACGCCCGACGACCGGCACAGACAGGCTTTCGAACTTCGCACTCAGTTCATCATCGGACATCGGGTTCTGGACCGAACCCTTCGGAAAGTCGACCTGCGATACGTAAGCCTCGCCGGACGCCATCGTGATCGTCGTATGGCAGGACACACCGCGCGGCAGCTTCGGATCGGTCTCGATGCGGGTCAGCCCCATCAGGCGGCGCACCGCCGCGTTGGCGAGTTTGCGATCGGTGTACTGATCCAGCAGCGCGTTGCCTTCCAGCAGTGCGATGGCCACGGAGTACGGCAAGCTGACCTGCGCCTCGTGGTATGTACGCGGCGCGGGGTTGCGGTGGTACTCGGACCAGTCCGGATGCCGTCGGACCACGATGCTGCGGATCCTTGCCAGCGCTGGTGCATGCGCACGCCGGATCTCGAGCGCGCAATCGATCGCATTGTGGATCGGCCTCGCGCAGGAGTAGGGCTTGAACTCGATCTCCAGCGCGTAGGGACGACCGAGGCCACGCACCAGGGTCGCGGCCTCGTCCCGGCCCGCGAATGCATGCAGGAAGCCCCGCTCGCCTTCGAAGATGGTGTCGGCGCCGGTGAAGCCGAGCCTGGCCATCGATGCGGCGACCACACCGTTGCGCGCGGCGGGACCTGGATTGAACCGTTTCTGCATCGACGGGCCGTACATCTCCATCAGCCCGGACGCCTGTGCACCGGCAAGACCGAAGGCGGAGGTCATCTGGTCGGCCGTGAGCTTCATCAGCTTGCCGGCAGCGACGGTGGCGCCGAACACGCCGCAGGTGGGCGTGGTGTGAAACGCGCGGTTGCGCAGGTCGTTGTTGGCGGCGGTGGACACCCGCTCCATCACCTCGCAACCGGCCGCCAGGGCGGCGATCAGGGCCTTGCCGTTCGCGCCGACCGACTCCGCCACCGCGAGCGCCGGCGAGAAAACCGGTGGGCTGAAGTGGAACAGTGCCAGCACGTCGATGTCGTCGAGCTCGATGCTGTGGCAGGAGATCGCGTTGGCGAAGCTGGCCGCGGCTACCGGCACCCGGGCGCGCCCGCCGATCAGCGTCGCTTCCGGCCCCTTGCCCTGCAGCCCGGCGTAGGTACGCGCGATCACGCCGCTCTCCGTCTGGCTGCCTGCGATCGCGACACCCAGGTAGTCGAGAAGCAGCCGCTTCATCGCCTGCCGACCCGCCTCGGGTACGTCGTTCCAGGAAAGCCTGCCGTGATGCTCGGCCAGCTGGCGGGCGAGGGTGCGCTGCGCGGGTTTCTTCTTCTGCATGGGATCTATCGTCCGGTTCAGTGGGTGGGTGCGGCAAGTAGCGCGATCAGTTCGTCGGTCGAATCGAGTCGTTCCAGCCGGCGCACGAGTTCGAGGATGCGCTCCATGCGTGCCTCGGGGATGCACGAGCGGACGACATGCCGGTACTTGTACTCGATGTCCTCGGGCTTCAGCGGGGCTTCGGGACTGCCACGGCGATGCAGGATCATCTTCTCGATCACTCTGCCGTCGTGCGTCGTCACCCGGATGCGCGCCGAATGCCGGAAAGGGGCGCCCATTGCCTCGATCTCCGGATCGACGGTCGCCGACACCCGGGAGATGAAGTCGAGCAGCCTGGGATCCTTGAGCCGATCCTCGCGGTACTGCTCGGTGAACGCCATGCCGTCGACCGCGATCACGGCCAGTCCGTAGTACAGGTTCATCTGGGCGGCCGTCACCCCCTGCGCCTTGTACTCCCAGGCACAGTGCACGTGCGTCATCGGGCTCAACCCCGCGTCCACGCGAGCCACGTCGCCCGCCGCCAGTGAATGTTCCTTCAGGATCTCGCCCAGGCCGTCGAGCGCGGTATGGATGCTCGTGACGCTCGCATGGGGCTTGTAGCCGACAGCGAGGGTCTCCCATCGCGTCCCGAGGCCGTCGGTCAGCCGCGCCGGGGCCGGCTTGTCGGAGTACGAGCTCAGGTAGCCACCGTACCCCGCCTCCAGGACATCCGTGATCCCGGTGAAGTCGTCAGCAGCGAGGGTGGCGGCATAGATACCGCTCTGCGCAGCGCGGCCGCTGTGGAAGCGCTTGACCATCGCCCCTTCCTGGGCGGCCATCAGCCCTCCGGCCTGGGAGCCGACGATACCCAGCGCATGCTGGAACCGATGCGCATCCAGGTTCATCGCGCGCGCCGCCGTTGCGGCCGCCACGAACGCGCCGGAGGTACCCTGCGGATGGAAGCCGCGGAAGAACAGGCTCATCGTCGCGGCACTGCCCACCCGATGCCCGACCTCGTAACCTGCCACCATCGCGGTGATCACCGACCGTCCCGAGGCACCACCCTGCTTCTCCGCGAACGACAAGGCGATCGGCGTGGCGATGGAACCCGCATGCACGATCGATTCCTTGTGGATGTCGTCGAGTTCGAATGCATGGCCCGACGTTCCGTTGACCAGCGCCGCAAGCGACAGCGAGGTCCGCTCGCCGGTTCCATAGACCGACGCGACCGGGGTCCCTCCTTCGGCGCGGGCCAGTGCCATGACCTTGCGCGTCCATGGCAGCGTGGAGCCGAAAAGGAAGCATCCGATGCTGTCCAGCACGCTCGACTTGATTCGCTCGACAGCCTCGGCGGGGATCGCTTCATAGGCCAGCCCGGCAGCGAAGGTCGCAAGGTCGCGCGTGGCACCGGGCAGCAGGGAAGCTTCATTCGACATTGCAGTCCTCCATCATTGTCCGCACAGCAGCCGGGTAAGGTGGTTAACGTCGGCCATCGATTCCACCTTCCAGAGTGCCTCGAGCGCGCGGTCGCAGCCCTCGCCACCCAGCCTTTCACCACCCAGCTGCCTGAACTTCCGCACGAGCTCGTCATCGGACATCGGCGCCTTCCAGTGGCCCCTCGGATAGCGTATCTCGACCGACAGCGCGTCGCCCCCGTCCATGCGCAGCGTCACACGGCCGGGCGCACCTTCCGGGTACTGGCTGGAGAGTACGGGATCTTCGGCGACCTTGACCTTGCACATCAGCGCGCGGATGGCCGGATCGGCCAGCCGGCGTTCATCGAACGACGAGGCCTCGAGTTGCCCGTCGAGCAGCGCCACGGCAACGCAGTAGGGCAGGCTGTGGTCGGCCGTCTCTCGGGTCGCGGGCGCCCAGCGCGAATCGTCGGCGCCCATCATGAACACGGCGGTACCGTAAGCGTCGACATCGATCGATACGATCCGCGCGAGATCGACCCGGGACCTGAGCTCGATCGCAGCCAGCACCGCCGACTGCCCGTGGTAGCAGACCGGCAGGCTCTTGGTGTGGGTCTGGCCGATCATCGGCGTGTCCGGCAGCGTCCAGTCGAAGCCGCCCAGGGCTTCGCGCAGCCCGCCAGAGCCGTCGAATGCCGCACCCGGCCCGGTAAAGCCTTCCCGCGCGAGCAGCGCCGCGAAAACCGCGTTGCGCGATGCGTTCGCACCGGCGCACCCCTTCCAGCTTGAAAGATCTCCCCTGCGCGACTGCGCGAGCGCCATGTTCGGGATGAGCGCGAGCGCAATCGCATGCCCTGTCTGGTCGGGCGTGAGATCGAGCAGGCGAGCACAGCCCACGACGCAGCCGAGGATGCCGTAAACCGGCTGGTCCCAGCCCTTGGCGTTCAGGTCCACCGTCTGGCAGAAACTGCAGTAGAGGTCGTAGGCCAGCGATATCGCCGCCACCAGCGACCTGCCGTCCGCCTTGACGATCTCGGCGACTGCGACCAGACCGGACGTCATGTCGCTCGGATGGCCGCGGCTCAGTCCAAGGTAGGTATCGCTCACATCCAGCGCCCGCGTCATCACGCCGTTCGTGAACGCCGCAAGTTCCGGCGTCGTCACGCGATCGCTGCCCCAGATGCGCGCCACGTCATCGCCGCGGTAGCGGCTCGCGAACGACCGCGCCATGCCGCTCACCGGCTCGTCCCAGGCACCCAGCGCGCTGGCAAAGGTATCGACCAGCCGGCGCCTCACCTCGTGGACGACGACCGGCGACAGAGACCCATACCGTGCGCGGTCGGCGTACGCGATCAGCTGCTCGATGGTCGCGTCCCACCCCGCTCGACCTTGTCTGCCCGCCATCAGTACTCCGGCGTGATCTTCGCAGTGGAAATGACCGTGCCCCAGCGCGCGATGTCCGCACGGATCGCAGCGGCGAACTCGGCCGGGGTGCTGCCGACCAGTACCGTCCCGCTGGGTTCGAACCTTGCCTTGACCTCGGGACGCGCGAGCGCGACACGAGTGGCGGCGTTCAGGCGCTCGATGATGGCGGCGGGCGTCTTCGCCGGCG
>CANGXU010000084.1 GCA_947457885.1 Betaproteobacteria bacterium | reverse complement strand
TGGAACTTGGGAGACACGGTGACGGAATCCATGGGAGTATGACGCTCTGAGTATCGATAAGACGATCGTATAACGAGAAAGCTATCGACGCAAATCGTGCCTTCCTGGTGTTCGCTGCTCCGTGCGATAGCCTCCCGGCAGCGCCACACCGCTGAGTCACACCGCTGATTTGCCCGGTAGCGCGCGAGCCGCATGCAGCGCCCGCTCTGGCTGTGCCCCGCCGCTATCCAGCCGACCGGGAGACTGCCTCGGCAATCGACATCGACGATCCCGGCGTCGCCGCGCGCAGGCGGGAGTCTTCAGTCACCAGCGGCGCCGAGAGTCGGCGCGCGCAAGCGACAAACCGCGCGTCGTAGGCCGAGACCTGGCGGTCGAGGGCCACGGCCAGCGCGTCTGCATGAGGGACTTCGACCCATGCCGAGACCTGCTGCGCGGCCGATTCGAGCAACGACTTCGCCTGCGCGGCCGAAAGCGCTTTGGTCCTCACCTGCGTCGCCAGCAGGTTGCTGAACTCGACCAGCAGGAACGGCTCGCTGCGCCAGTCGGGATCGGCCAGGCGAAGCGCCTGTGCGTCCGCGGTACGGTCGCCCTCGATCAGGAGATAGGCGATGACGTTGGTATCGACGACGATCATTCGCGGCCGGCGGCTATCGCGGCCTCGATCGCGTCGGCCGTCAGCGGCCCGCCTCGCCGGCGCTTCACCGGTTTGGGCAACGCCGCGGCGGCACCGTCGTCGCGGCTGGCTCGAAGTCCGGCCTCGAGCAACTGCGCCACCAGGTCCTTCAGCTTGCGACCGGATTGAGCAGCCTCGATCTTGATGCGCCGGACCAGTTCGTCGGGCAGGTCGAGTGTCGTCTTCATCCGGCCATTTTCCCAGCAAACCAGCTTTGCTGCAAACCGGCAGTTCCAGATGCCGTGCGAATAGGACTTTCAAACGCGCCGGCGCGACGCTTGCGCCCTCGAGGCCGCGGCCGCAGGGGCGTTTGAAAGTACTATTCGCACGCCTCCATCATGCCCTCAATAATCGGCTCCAACGCCAATGCGCCTTCGATCATGGTCGGCGAGAAGGCGTCCGAGCCGCGATGTGACGCTCACCTCATTGTCTTCTGTAGAACGCGTTGCGCGAGTTAAGGAGGTCGTGGCGTGTCCTGCACGCCAGCGTCACTTCAACTCTATCTTCGCATTCCTGACCACTTCGCCGAAGCGCTGCCCCTCCGCCTTCACGAAGCGCGCGAATTCCGCAGGCGACCGGCCATCGGGTTCGAATCCGCCGGTCATGAGGACCTTGGCGACCTCCGGGCTCTGCACGGCCTTCCTCACCTCTTCAGCGAGCACCGCAATTGATTTCTGCGGGGTGCCGGCAGGAACGAACCAGCCTACCCAGGTGCCCTTGATGACGCAATCCTCGACGCCCGCTTCCTTCATCGTCGGAACATTCGGAAACTCCTTCGAGCGCTCAGACCCGGTGAAGGCGATGGGCCGCACTCTCCCGCTCTGTACGTACGGAAACACGGTCGGTGGAGACAGCATCATCAGATCGACCTCACCCGCGGCGATTGCTGCGAGCGCCGGCGCGCTGCCTTTGTAAGGCACATGCAGGAGCGGTGTGGCTGCTTTCGTTGCAAAGATCTCGGACGCGACATGCAGCGCGTTGCCGATGCCGGGCGTGCCGTATGTGAGGCGCTTGTCACCTCGCTTTTTCGCGAGTGCGATCAGGTCGTTTACGGAATTGACCGGCAGTTCTTGGCGCGCCACGAGAAGGTAGCCCTGGCCGACGCCGATGTTCGTGACCGGAACGAAGTCCTTCTGCAGATCGTACGGCACGTCCTTGCTCAACAGTGCATTCAGAACGAGCGACGGCGATACGTTGAGCACGGTGTAGCCGTCAGGCGTCGCACGCGCCACTGCCGCCGAGCCAATCGCGCTGTTGGCGCCCGGCCGGTTGTCGACGATGAAGCGGACGCCGGATTGCTTCGTGATCTGCGCGGTGACAACGCGGGCGAGCGCATCGACAGTACCGCCAGCGTCGAACGGCACGACGAGCCGGATCGGTTTGCTGGGGTAGTTCTGAGCCCCGGCGAAACTCGGCACGCCGACGACCAAGGCTGCGCCCAGAACATGCTTGACCACACGTACTTGCATCGATGTTCCTCCTGATAGCCTGCACATTCGAAATTACAGATGCGGAAATCTGACACGTTCTCTTCGGTGATAGCTGGAACCATACGCCAGTAGCGATTGCTTGCAGTGACCCTACCATCCCGAGCGCTGCGTGCGAGCGGCATTGATATCGAGGCTATGGCGTCAGACTGATCTGCACCAGGAAACGGACGGGCATTTGTGTGCGGCTTCAGCCGTCGGGGGTCTGATCGGAACCCGTGCGTTGTCCGGGCTCGGATTGCAGCGGTACCATCGTTACGGATTGCCCGCATCGACGAAGCATCCGGAGCCTTCACCATCCGGCTGGCGGCGCCAGCGGCGCGGGCGGATTTTTCCTTGCATTTACCAAGCTGAGACGACGAACATGAAGATCGCGATTGTCGGAGGCGGTATCGGTGGGCTGACTACCGCATTGGCCATGACTCAGGCAGGCTTCAGAGTAACGGTGTACGAGCGCGCGGCGCAACTCACCGATCAGGGTGCAGGAATTACGCTTGCGCCGAATGCGACACGAGTGCTCTACCACCTGGGCCTCGGGCCAGACCTCGAAGCAACCGCGGTCACGCCACCGATGACTGAATATCGGCACTACCGCACCGGTCGCGTCATCTTCCGCTTGATGACCAAGGATTTTCGCGAGCTCTATGGCGCGCCCTATTTGCGTCTGCATCGCTGGGATTTGCAGCATGCCCTGATCACACGCCTGGCGCAGACGGCTCCGGACGCGCTGAAATTCGGATCGTGCGTCGAGCGAATCGAGCCGCGCAAGAGCCAAGTGGAGTTGAGGTTCGCGGACGGTCGCTCGGAGATCGCGGATGTGGTGATCGCGGCCGACGGCATTCGCTCGGCGATCCGCGAGGCCCTATTCCATCCGGCGCCCCCGGTCTTTACGGGCTTCGTCGCCTGGCGAGGATTGGTCGCTACCGCCGACCTGCCTCCACACTTGTGCGAATCGGCAGTCGCCTTTGGCCAGGGCCGCCACATCAACAGGTATCTGGTCCGACGCGGCGAGTTGCTGAATTTCATCGCAGTTGCACACCGAAATCAGTGGGAAGAAGAGGGCTGGTTCATCCCGGCACCGCTGGACGAGTTCCTCGAGGAGTTTTCCAGCTTCGACGAAGGCACCCAAACCATAATTTCCCGACCCGTGCTCGGCAAGGTGTTCAAGTGGGGCTTGTTTGGCCGTCCGTGGCTCGACGAGTGGTCTTCCGGGCGCGTCGTGCTGCTCGGCGATGCCGCTCATCCAATGCTGCCGTTTCTGGGACAGGGCGCAGCCAATGCCATCGAAGACGCGATGATTCTTACGCGCTGCCTGAAATCCGAAGCCACACCCGAGCAGGCTTTTGCGCTTTATCAACGAACACGCGGACCTCGTGCGCGCGCCGCAACCGACGAGGCTGCAAAGCGCGGCGAGCGTTACCTGGGCGAGCCCAACGCGGAGAGCCTGAAAGGCAACGAGCCTGGAGCGGAATATGCCTACGACGCAGTCTCTGGCCCGCTTGGCGGATGATTGCCGAGGGATTCCGGCCTCGCGATACTTGGCAGCACGTCACCAGCGGCTTAGTAGCGAGCGCTAAAGCAACGGGGGCGCGAAAGAACGCGTGCCCTGGATCAAGCGGTCAACTCGGCCGGGCTGCACCAGATGACCCTTGAATCCCTCGTCCTCACCGGATCGATCATGGTCTTGCGTTCGGCTATTTCTCGCGCCCGTGCGCGCCGGACAAAAAATCGATCTCCAGGGCCTGCTGCCCGATCTTCGCGTGCAGTGCCTTCACGTCCGGGCCGGCTTCGCGCTCCTCGGCATGGCCGGAATACGCACTCCTCGCCGGCGGTGGCGAAAACCGTCGACGCACGCTCGAGCAGCTCGGCCTTCCACTGCGTGATCTGGTTCGGATGGACATCGAATCGCTCAGCAAGCTGCGCCTGCGTATTCCGGCCATGCCGGTACCCGAATCCGGCGGAAGCCGGTACCTGATTCCGGTTTCATGCCGGTACAACAATCCGGTTGATGCCGGTACAAGCCGAGCGGGCGGGAAGGCAGTGTCGGCTCGCTGGGTGGCGAGCGTCAAGAGCCGGGAAATCGAGTTGGTCAAAGCTTGCGGGTTTTCCTCATCGAATCGCCTTTGAGCTCGAGTCGATGAGCGTTGTGGACCAGCCGATCGAGGATGGCATCGGCCAGTGTGGGGTCGTCCAGGTAGCGATGCCAGTCGTTGACGGGCAACTGGCTGGTGATGATGGTGCTCTTCTTGTCGAAGCGGTCATCGACGATCTCGAGCAGATCACGGCGAAGCTCGTCAGACAGGGGTGTGAGGCCGAAGTCGTCGATGACGATCAGATCGGCCTTGGCCAGGTGGGTGAAGAAGGCGCTCTTCTTGTGCTGGGCGCCGGCGCGCAGCAACTCTTCGGTCAGCCTGGGCAATCGCAGGTAGCGCACGGACAGATCAGCCCGGCAGGCCTGGTGCGCGAGTGCGCAGGCGATGAAGCTCTTGCCCACGCCGGTGGGCCCGGTGATGAGCAGGTTCAGGTGCTGATCGATCCACTGCAGCTGGGTAAGCTGGCCGAGCCGTCCACGCTCGATGCCGCGTACGGCCTTGGTGTCCAGGGCCTCTACGCAGGCTTGCTGGGGCAGGCGCGCCCAGCGCAGCCGCTGCGCCAGGCGAACGCTCTGGCGCTCGGCGATCTCGTGCCCGGCGAGCAGGGACAGGCGCTCGTCGAAGCTCATGGCCAGCACGTCGGCGTTGCCACGGTCGCGTTCCAGCGCGCGCACCATGGCGCGCAGCCCGAGTTGCTGCAACTGATCGAGCAGGGGTTCGGTGAGCATCATGGCAGGGCCTGCTGGAAGTAGGTTTCGCCGCGCACGTTCTCGTGTTCGATCGCCGGCATGTGTGGTGGAGCGGCGATGCGGGGCGGTGGATGCCTGAGCAGGGTGTGCACGGTTCGGTAGCACGCGCTCTTGAGCTCGAGCGCCCGGGCGCAGGCCGCCTCCAGCGCCTGGGGACTGAAGTCACGGGCCAGGCGCAGGATGCCCAGGCTCAGACGCAGCGTCTGCTCGCGGTGAAGGCGCTGCCCGGCCTGGGCACGGATTACTTCCGCGGTGGCCTGCCCGATCGCCTCTGCGCGCGAGAGCAGGCGCTCATGACTGCGCTCGATGAAGGACAGATGCCCATCGGGCCGGTGGGCGGGATCGGTGACGAACTGGCCTTTGCGCGCAGCCCGCGCATGTGCTGCCACGCGTCGGCCCTTGAGAAACACTTCGACGCTGTGGTCGGTGATGCGCGCCTCCACGGTGCGCCCGATCAGCGCATGCGGCACCGAGTAGTACCGGCGGTCCAGCTCGATGTGATAGTCCAGATGCACCTTCGCCTTCTTCCACGTCCCGTACTGGTACGGGTGCGGCGGCAGCGGTTTCAGCGCCGCGCGCTCGACCGTCTCGAACACCGACCGACGGCTGCCCTCACGCTTCTGGAACGGCTGGGCATTGAGCACGGTTACTCGCTGGGCGATCGCCGCGTTGAGCTCGCCCAGGCTGAAGAAGATTTCCTCGCGCAGGGGCGCGAGGATCCAGCGTTCCACCACCTGCACGGCGCTCTCGACGATGGCCTTGTCGCGCGGGCGGCGCACGCGCGCAGGCAGCACGCTCACGCGATAGTGCGTGGCCAGATCCTGGTAGGCCGGGTTCACGTCCGGATCGTAGCGATGCGCGCGCATAACTCCGCTCTTCAGGTTGTCCGGGATGACCGCGGCCGGCACCGCGCCGAAGAACTCGAACGCGCGCACGTGCGAACCGAGCCAGTCGACCACGTTCTGCGTGGCCGTGGCCTCGGCGAAGGTGTAGCTCGAATGCCCGAGCGCGGCCACGAAGATCTGCGCCTTGGCGATCTCCCCGGTCAAGCGGTCCGTGATCGGCATCGTCAGGCCAGCGTAGTCGACGTACAGCTCTTCGCCCGGCACGTGAACCTGGCGCAGCACGACATCCTGCGTGCCTCGCCATTCGCGGAAGCGATCACAGAACTGGCTGTACGACAGCCCGTTCGGATGCTCCCGCCGGTACTCCTGCCACAGCAGGCGGCGCGTCACGCCCTTGCGCGCAAGTTCGGTATGCACGCGTACGAAATCGGGCAGCGCCGGCTCCGTGGCCTTCTTGCGGCCCGCGTGCGGCACGTACAGTCGTGCCTCGATCTCCACTTCGTCGGCATTGGCCGGCCAGGGCCATTCAAGGCCAGCCCTGGACAGCCGCGACAGCGCCTCCTGCACTGTCGAACGCGATGCTCCCACTGCCGCGGCGATTTCAGCCAAGGTACGGCTAGCCTCGAAGCGCAGCCGGGCGATCTCTCTCAGTTTTCTCATGGATAACCTCGCTTGTGCCATCGGCTTTGCCTCCCTTTTCGAGGCGACCGACGGTACGGGTTACCCGCTCTTCATGTACCGGCATGGACCGGAATCGCGTACCGGCATGGGCCGGATTACGCACTGCGCCAGCGTCTGGTCGCCCTTCACGGCAGCCAAGGCCACTTTCGCCTTGAAGGCGGCTGAGTGGTTCCTGCGGGGTCGTTTCATCTTCTGAGCTCCTGCCTGGGCGGCTTTCGCCGCCTATTGGAGCAGAGACGTCACTTATCCGGGTGTCTGAATTTCTGGGGCCCGCTCTTACATGCTCCTCATCGTCATGATATGCCTCGCACACAAAATTCCGGACACCCTCTGCAGCGCTGCAGCACCTGGCTGCACCGGCTAGACCGTCGTCGTCGCTGCGCGCGGCGACAACCCAAGTTAACCGATCGGCAGAATCCGGTAGCCTGCATCGACTCGCAGCATTTCCACCTGCGCTAGCCCGACGGGGGGCTGCACCGTTGCCTTGGGTAGCATATCGACAAGATCAGTCAGTGCTCGAACGCCGCTTGAGAACATTCTCCTCTCCGAGGCCTTCTGGCGGACGGACGCCGATCGAACCCGGCTTCGCTTCGACTTCCCGAGCTACGGTCCCAAGAAGTTGCGAATCACGTCCCAGCTGGCGTTTCACGACACCCGTACCCGTGACCTGCTCGACCTGCTCATTGACGCTCGTCTGCAGCACGTCGTAGGTCGCACCGACGGCGAATTGAGATTGGGGTCTAGCCAGTTCATCTTGCAAGCCTTTGGTGTTGTCTTTGGTGTATCGGGTAAGGAAATTACCAGGGCTCCCGTCCACAGGCACGAAGGTTGCGGTACCCATCGCTCCAGAAGCGTCCCCAAAGCCCAGTGAAACCGTTTGCAGTGCGCTCAAGCGTACCCTAGCGTCCTCACGACCGATACTTCCGTTGCCAAACGCCGCCACCAATGCGTTGGTGGCGATCGGGATACTGGCGCTGATGATCAGGTCGCTTGCAACAGCGCTTCGGTCGGTCTTCAGAACAAACAGGCGAAGGTCGGGCACGGTCCAACTCGTGCCTGACGTCTGGGATATTGCCTGCCCGCCAATCAGTGCAACTGCTTTTGCGGTCACCAAAGCTTGTTGCGCATTAATGGTGCCCAGTTGGACGCCTCCACTGCCATCGTGGACGTCAACAACAGAGCCCTTCAGCAATCCTATTGTGCCGAAGTTGTTGCCATTGTTGGCAAGCGTGATGGCGGCGTTACCGGTCCCCTCTGTTGCCGAGGTGGCACCAGTCACGATCGAAGTCGTGTTGGTGACGACCATTGCACTACCCACCGCTTGGGTTACCGCGCCAACCGAACCAAGGGTAAGGTTTGCGACGGTTACATTACCCAGCGTCGTGGCGGCGTTGTTGCGCAGGGTCACAGCGTCTGCCGGCCTGTTGATGCTGAACGGTCCTGAGAAGCTGTTTGCTGCATTGCTGAAGGTCACAGCACCGCCCGAACCCGTTACGTTTATCGCACCTACTCCGGTTACGGAGCCATCGAAATTCAACGCACCGGTGTTGGAAATCCCGAGCGTACCGGCATTGCTGACACTTGCCCCGATAGCCCCGGCCGCATTCAAGGTCGCCCCGATGTTGACTATGGCGGCCCCTCTCAGCACATTGGGCCTTAGGTCTACTGTTCCGGTGGTCACCGTGAACGTTGGTGTACTCCCGCCCACATTGAATACGCCCGGCAACGTAAGCGTTGCCGCTGAACTGAGCACGTTACCAGCGCCGTTCACGGTTACCGGTGCAGTCAAGGTTGCGCTCGCGGAAGACGTGAGCGTTCCGCTCGTCAAGCTGACCGAATTGACGGTCTCATTACCCCCGAGAGACAGCGTGGCGCTGTTTATCGCCACCGTTGCGCCGGTGGCGAGCCTGCCGGTTTCTTCGAGCGCGAGCGTACCCCCGGTCACATTGACCGTCGTTGCCGCCGCAGTGCCGTTGAGCCCAGTACTCGCGGTATGGTTGATCGTGCCTGCCCCGAGGTTGGCATTGATCGTGCCGCCGCCCAGACCATACGTCGCAGCAGTCAGCGTACCCGTGCCGCCCAGCGTGCCGCCGGTCGTCGCCAGCGTCCCGACCGTGTCGGTGAACGCGCCCATTCCGAGCGTGCCACCGGTCCCAAGCGTCACGGCTGCCGTATCCGCCAGTTGATTCGACGCGCCCAGGTTCAGCGTGCCGGCGGTATTGACGTTGATTGCAACACTGGTACCGGTCAGCCCGCTGGCCGCACCCAGCGCGAGCGTGCCTCCAGTCACGTTGACCGTCGTCGTCGCCGCCGTGCCGTTGAGCGCGGTACTCGCGGTATGGTTGATCGTGCCTGCCCCGAGGTTGGCATTGATCGTGCCCCCGCCCAGACCATACGTCGTGGCGGTCAGCGTACCCGTACCGCCCAGCGTGCCGCCGGTCGTCGCCAGCGTCCCGACCGTGTCGGTGAACGCGCCCATTCCGAGCGTGCCGCCAGTCCCCAGCGTCACGGCTGCCGTATCCGCCAGTTGATCCGACGCGCCCAGGTTCAGCGTGCCGGCGGTATTGACGTTGATTGAAACATTGGTACCGGTCAGCCCGCTGGCCGCACCCAGCGCGAGCGTACCCCCGGTCACGTTGACTGTCGTCGCCGCCGCAGTGCCGTTGAGCGCGGTACTCGCGGTATGGTTGATCGTGCCAGCCCCCAGATTGGCGTTGATCGTGCCGCCACCCAGACCATACGTCGCGGCAGTCAGCGTACCCGTACCGCCCAGCGTGCCGCCGGTCGTCGCCAGCGTCCCGACCGTGTCGGTGAACGCGCCCATTCCGAGCGTGCCGCCAGTCCCCAGAGTGACGGCTGCACTGTCAGCCAGTCGATCCGCTGCCCCGAGGTTCAGCGTACCGCCGGTAACATTCACCGTCGTCGCGGCCGCCGTGCCGTTGAGCGTAGTCGTGCCGCTGGTCTGGTTGAGCGTGCCTGCCCCGAGGTTAGCGTTGATCGTGCCGCCACCCAGCGCGTAGGTCGCAGCGTTTATGGTTCCGCCCGAAATCGTCGCGCCGTTCGGAGTGGAGAAAGTACCGAGGCCGGTTGCAGAGGCGATGTTGAAAGTGCCGCTACCAGCCAACGTAAGATTGCGGGCGCCGCCAGAGGTCGTGACCGCGCCGGTCGTGGTAGTCCCCGCGCCCGCATCCAGGGTCACCGTGGCGGCATTGAGCACCGTGCTCGCGTAGCTCTGATTGCCCGTTGTTGTGACGTTGCCGCCGAGCGTCGCCGCAGCCGAGGTGCTCGCGCTCGCAGCGCTTACGTTACCTAACGTCGTGAGGTTGGTGGACGTCAATGCGCCCACGCCGGTCGCGCTGGCTACCGTGTTAGCTCCCGTTCCCGAAAAGGTGAGGTTGCGGGCGCCTCCAGAGGTCGTGACCGCACCCGTCGTAGTTGTACCAGCAGCACCCGCGTTCAGACTTACTGTGGCGGCGTTGAGCACCGTGCTCGCGTAGCTCTGATTGCCCGTCGTTGTGACATTGCCGCCGAGCGTCGCCGCGCCCGTGGTTATCACGCTCGCCGCGCTTACGTTACCTGACGTCGTGAGGTTGGTGGACGTCAATGCGCCCACGCCGGTCGCGCTGGCTACCGTGTTAGCTCCTGTTCCCGACAAGGTGAGGTTGCGGGCGCCGTTAGCGGTCGTGACCGCGCCGGTCGTAGTTGTCCCCGCGCCAGCATTCAGGATCACCGTGCCAACATTGAGCACCGTGTTCCCATAGCTCTGATTACCCGTCGTCGTGACGTTACCCTCAAGAATCGCCGTACCGGTGAAGCTCGTACCGGCAGCGCTCAAGTTCCCCCCGGTGAAGAGGCTGCCTCCCGAAAGGACGCCCGCAGCGCTGGCGCCATTCTGGTAGGACTGGGAGAAGAAGCCGGCCGTCGTGACGTTGCCCCCGAGCGTCGCCGTCGCACCTGTCACCGACACTTCACGGGCGCCTACGTTGCCCAACGTAACGAGGTTGTTTGCAGTAAACCCGCCCAAACCAGTCGCACTTCCGATCGTATTGGTTCCCGATCCGTTTAAGCTGAGAGCGTTGTTTGCCCCGACAATATTCCCAAGAACCGTCGTGGCGGCCGACCCGCTGTTCAGTACGACTTCGGAGGTACCGAGGTTTGTGGTGTTAGCGTTTATAACGATCGCGCCATTAGTGGTCGAGATCGAAGCCTTCAGATTGACGGTTGGTACATTGCCGGTACCTGAGGCCGACGCACCGTTGGCACCGGCAAAGGTCAGCCCGACGCCTGCGCCCGTCATGGCAACATCACTGTCCACAGTGATGGCATTTGAAGCCGCAAGCACGACGTTAGCCCCGGCCGCGTTGAGGGTGCCGGTGGAAAGGGTAACGGTGCTTGCGACGTCAGTGCCAGCCTGCGCTTGCCCCAGGTTGCCAGCGCCGGCGGCGGCGATCACGATATTCAGAGGATCCAGCAGCCATGTACCTGCACGCCCACCAGGCGCTGTTGCATCGACTCGCGCAGTATCAGCCACCACGAGGTTCTGCCGACCGGACGTCTCGACAAACCCGCCATTGCCGGTCTCGGAGCCGCCTCGCGCGAAGATCCGGCCTGCAAACCCAGTGCTACCGTCGGCCCAGACGATGACCTTCCCGCCGTCTCCCGAGGCCGTGGCGTCCGCCATGATCTCCACGCCCTGTCCCACAACCGCCCGGCTCGCGTTCTGGAGTGCCGGATTGCCGCCAAGGTAATCGCCCCCGACCAGCACGGTCCCGCCTCCGGCCGGGCCCGATACATTGACGCTTGCGTTCCCGGACAGGTCGATCTGGTCCCCGAGAATGTGTACGGTGCCACCCTTCGCTCCGGGCACCGCAGCTGAAGCGTCGACGGTGCCGGACACGTTCACGGTGCCGCTGTTGCCACCACTGAAGAAGATCTCGCCATCGCGTTCGACGAACGCGTTGGCGCGAACGACACCGTCCATGTTGATGACGGTGGCCATCGCGTCGCTCAACGTCTCGGCGGAGATGATCACGCGGCCGCCGTTGGCCTGAATCAGCCCAGCGTTCGAGACTGAGGCGCCGAGCGCCGCAGCGTCCACGCTCAGCTTGAGCAACCCGTCTCCGCGGAAGTCCATGCTGACCCGGTCTCCGGCGCCAAGACCGACGCTGCCCCGATTCGCTACCAGAGTCCCCGTGTTGGTGATCTGCGGCGCGATGAACACGATTGCGCCACCGTCTGCGGTGCGCACACTTCCATGATTGACGATCGAACCCGCACTGCCGCCGTTGGCAAGGGACAGCTTGCCTCCTGCCATGAACGCTGCATTGTTCAGATCGAGCGTGCTGCCGACGAAACCGCCTACATCGATCTGCGCGCCCCGCCCGATGATGATGCCACTCGGGTTGAGCAGAAAAACCTGACCATTGGCGTTGATCCGGCCGAAGATTTCGCTCGGGCTGCCGCCGATCACCCGGTTGAGGATCGCGGCGCTGGAGCTTGGCTGGATGAAGTTCACGCTGTTGCCCGCGCCCACGCTGAAACTGCGCCAGTCTATGGCCGCACGCTGGCTCGCCTGCGTGATGGTCAGCGCGTTACCGGTCACCGCCCCGATCGTGGCCGAGCCAGCAGTAACCTGCCCCCCCGAGGGAAGTGCTGCGCTCTGGGCGTGTGCCGTCAAGGCCGTTCCCGCAATCACGAAAGCCTGCGCAACGGCCATGGCGACACGTCGAACAACGAAAGGCTGCGTGCGCGCAGTATTGATTTCGGCTCGGCTGCGGGAAACCCGGTTCGCTGCTGTCATCTTCTGCCCCTCGTTGAATACGCAGTAACTTGTCGTTCGGCTGTGCTCCCGCGCAGCCGTCATGCCGGAACCTGGATCAGATCAGGTTCTTGATGATCTGGAACCAGACCCTGGGATTGGAGCTGCGGTCACCCGTCGTGATCGCGTCACCACCCGTTCTCCACGCAACATCGACCCGGATCAGGTGCGAACCGGGCTTGTTCAGGCGCACGCCGAAGCCTGCTCCCTGCAGCCGGTTGTTGGCAGGAGTGGTTCCACCGACACTGTTGCAAAGATCGACATTCCGGCACACGTTGGCCGCGGCAGCGTCGTAGAAAAACGCAATTGTCGAAGCACCCAGAGTCTCGCTTGGCAAGAAATCCAGCCGTGGCGAATATCGCAGCTCTCCCTGGAAAAGGACGCCTTCATCCGCTATCAGCTGACCGGTCGGGTAGGCGCGAACACCGTTCGCCCCACCGAGATTGAGACGCTCTGCGTTGGCAAGGTTTTTTCTAGCCGACTGAGCAGACACGGTGGCCGACACGGAGAATGGACTGTCGGCACCCCCGAGGAACTGCACGGTTTGAAAATCGAGGTTCAGCTTTTCGAATGATCCGTTCGTGCGACCCACGTCATTCGCGTTCGTCGGGTCCTGCGTATCACGGATATCGAGCTTGCCTGATGTAACAAGGATCGAACCTACCGAGATGGAACCGTTGGACTGTCGGAAGTCGCCGAAAAGACCGGCCTTGCCAGCATCGATCTGCCGCTTGACATCCGTCACAGGGTTCCCGGTCTTGTCTAGCAGCGCCTTGAAGTCGTAACCGATCTGCCCAAAGAGATTCAGGTTGCGCGCACGAATTATCGGATGCGTTGCAAACAGGCTGTAGGTATCCGCGTTTCCACTCGCGTCCAGCGCCTTGAAGTCTCCCCCGATCTTGTACCCGACGCGTGAGTACCCGAAGCCGAGCTTCGTGCCCCAATTGCCCGCTGGCAAAACATAATTAAAGCGCCCCAGTGCCGTCTGCCCGTCGAAATCCTGGTAAATCAGTCGGGCGCTCACCTGGTCACCCAACCCGAGTGCGTTGTTGAATCTCAGGTTCGTTCCGAAGCGGTAGGTACCAGTGGCCTTGGTGCCGCCGTTATCGACATCGACCGAAGCGCCGAATCGCAACGGAGAATCTTCCACCTTGACCAACAAGTCACCTTCCCCGACCGCGGCTCCAGGGCTGAGTTCGGAAGTGACGGTTACCATGCCATTCACGTCCTGCAGAAGATAAAGACGTTTTTCCAGGTCTGCTTCGCGGATCGGAGCGCCGCTTTCCAGCGTTCCGAGGATGCCCTCAGCAACGCTCGGTTTGATGCGCTTCAAGCCGGAAGAATCCAGCATGACACGCCCCAGACGGCCCTCGACGATCGAGATTTCGAGAACGCCGCCAGTAACCTTTTGTTCCGGATAGTAGGCTACAGCGGTCACATAGCCGTCGTTCCGATAAACATCCTCGATCGCGATCAGGACCTGACGCAGTTCCGCATCAGCCAGCGTCCGACCCTTGAACGGCGCGACCACCGCCAGCAGACGCTCGTCGCTGAAAAGGGTGTTTCCGTTGATTCGGAAATCGGTGACCTGAACCGATCCGGTAATCGTTCCTGCACGCCTCGGTTCTGGCGCCTTCGGAATACCGGTTGCCGGGCGGGTCGGCACTTCTATCATCTCCCGCTGCTGCTGAAGGATGGAGCCCGCGTCCGGTCGTGTTTGCGCCGACGCAACAGGGCAGACGGCAACAGCGAACACCGCAAGTGAGAACGCGCTTGCCGAAACGCGCCAGCGGAAATCGGTCTGGACAAGGCGAAGTTTTGTCTCAGGCCAACGAACTTCGACTGCGTTATTGATCATGTAAGCGAGCCCCTTGGTGCATCGCGGAATAGCGACGTCCTCCGCGTCTTCCACCCGCTTCCCCGGAAGCAACGCCGAACGCTGCTTCGGCGAGGGGTGCCCTGGGCTCTGCCCGTCGAGCAAGGCAATCCGCGGTGCCGCAGAAACCCGCGCTTCGGGCTGCGCCAGCGCCGTCCGGGTCTTGTTGGAAGCAATGCTCTCGTTGATCGCAGACGGCCCGCACGACTCACTCATGCTATCGACTCCTGATTGTCATTTTCCCGCAATGTAACCAGCAGTCTCTTGTCCGCTTCCTGTGTTCTTCGACTGAGGCTCTCGAAGCATTCCTCCCAGTTGCGAAACCTTTATGTAGCTGGATGCGAGCGAATGGATGATATTGCGCTGACATTAGCGCTGCAAACCCGTTCTCGCATCCTCAACATTGATGATTGACTGACCTGCCCTCCCGCCCGTACCAACGCGAGGCTGCGCGATGATTTCCCTGGACTGAACTGACTGTGTTTCTGGCGAATGGACCGGTTGCTGCCTTGCGGCAGGCAGCTGGGTTCATCCCCGTATTGGCAGCGCCATCAGCACACGAACCAGATCGGTTTGGCGGTCCACACCTGTTTTGTCCATGATGCGCTGAATGTGGGTGCGAACTGTAGCCAGTGCTACGGACTGTTGTTGCGCAATCTGCTTGGCATTTGCACCGCCTGCTATGCCCACAGCTACGCGTGCTTCAGCGGGTGTCAGGCCAAAGCACTCAGCCACGATGAATGGGTCAACGACGCGCTGGTTGGCGTTGGGGTCATGCAGAACAACAAGCGCGCGGGACGTGTGGCCGAAAGCGCCCATGGTCTGGGCGGGATGGATGGCACTGATGAAGGCCAGCCATGCCTTGCCGTCGGGTTTGGTCAATGACACCGCGCGCTTGTTCCTTGACGCTGTAGAGTCTGGCTCGGGGCTTGACAGTTGCAGGCCATGAATTGCCTCTGTCAAGGCGCTGTCGCTGGCCCTGTCTCGGCAGGTCAAGAAACCGCCTTGCTCAGCCACCACATCGCCCTGCGCCAGCAGTGCCACCGCAGCCGGGTTGCGGT
>CANGXU010000083.1 GCA_947457885.1 Betaproteobacteria bacterium | reverse complement strand
GTAACTGGAAGCCGAAGCGCTGCAGCAGCGGGCGCAGGTCGACGATCAGCCCGGCGGCGTCGAGATCGGCAAACTCGTGCGTGCGCGCGATGGTCAGGTCGGCGTCACGCCGGTCCCGGATGAAGGTCATCGAATCGACCTGAGGCATGACGCTGGCGTCGATCGGGATGCCAGTCAGACGCTCCCACTCACGTTGCAGCTCAGCGTCGCGGCCCAGCAACGATACGAGGTTGCCCTGCTTGACACGCAGGCGCAGGACGGTGCCGGGCTTGACCTCGCCGGAGGCGACGAGCTTGCGCACGGCAGCGATCGCCCGGTCGGCCTGCTCACCGGCCACCGCATGCATCGAGCAGAGCGCGAGGGCTGCGGCCAGAAGGGCTGCTTGGATCAGACATGGCGAGCGCGGTGCGATACTGTGACGTCTCGCCGCGAAAAGAAAATCTATCGGGTGCTCCATGACGGTGTTTCTAGGGTGCGCAGGTCATGTAGTTTATCCCTCTGGACGACTGGCTCATATCGAGCATTTCACGTTGGCAGCGGCAACTTTGGCATGCAGCGGGCCGCCCGGCGGAATGCTCCCCTCCAGGCTCATGCCTCGCTGAAAAAGCCTCCGATGTTCAGGAAGACGATATTTCGCATATAATCCGTCGCGTGCGCCTGTAGCTCAGTTGGATAGAGTACTTGGCTACGAACCAAGGGGTCGTGGGTTCAAATCCTGCCAGGCGCGCCACTGCTTTCACGCCCGGACTTCGGTCCGGGCGTTTGTTCTGGTGCCGCTGATCGCAAAGCGCCATCCCCGCTGCTGCTGTTCTGCTAGCATCGCCCGCACTTCGGCAATGCCGGAACGCAGGGAGAGAACAGGTGTCCAGCACGATCGGCATGGCGCCCGGGCGCGAGCTCGAAGGCAGGGTAGCACTCGTCACCGGCGGCGCGCGCAACATAGGGCGCGCGATCTGTCGCTCGCTGGCCAGCGGCGGCGCATCGGTGATGATCAACGCCAACACATCGAAGGCCGAGGCCGAGGAGACGCGCGCGATGATCGCGGCCGCCGGCGGCACGGCGGAGGTGCATGTCGCCGACGTCACCGATCCGGAGGCGGTCCAGGGCCTGGTCGAAGCGACTGTGAAGCGCTTCGGGCGCATCGATATCCTGGTCAACAACGCAGCAGTACGCGCGGAGACGCCGTTCGCAGAGATCACGCATGCGGAATGGCAGCGCGTGATCGCAATCATCCTGGACGGTGCGTTCCTGGTCACCCAGGCCTGCCTGCCCCACCTGTCGAAGTACGGCAATGGCGCGGTCGTGATGATCGGCGGCCAGACCGGACACAAGGGCGCGGCCGGCCGGGCGCACGTGGTCGCCGCCAAGGCAGGCCTCGCCGGCTTCACCAAGGGGCTTGCGCTCGACCTGGCGCCGATGGGCGTGACGGTGAACAACGTGGTGCCCGGCACCATCGATACCGTACGTGGCCTGCCGGGCGCTCCCGCCCGGCCGACCCATCGCGCCAGCCTGCCGCCGCTCGGGCGGCGCGGCGAACCGGAAGAGATCGCGGCAATGGTGCGCATGCTGTGCGGCCCGGACGCGCGCTACCTGACCGGGCAGACCATACACATCAACGGCGGGGGATGGTTGCCATGAGTGGCGCAAGTGCAAATGGAAAGAAGGGCCCGGCGATCTCGCCGATGATGACCACGCTGGCCGCCTACCTGGCGGCGTCGCCGCGCAAGGCACTGCCACCCGCGGTGGTCGAGAAGACCAAGCACCACCTGCTCGATACGCTGGCGGCGATGGTGTCCGGATCGAAGCTGCTGCCCGGTGAGCGCGCGATCGCGTTCGTCGAGGGGCTCGGCGGCAAGCCGGAAGCCTGCGTGATCGGTACGCCGATCGTCACCTCCGCGATCAACGCCGCGCTGGCCAACGGCATGCTGGCCCATGCCGACGAGACCGATGATTCGCATGCACCCTCGCTGACACATCCCGGCTGCGGCATCGTGCCGGCGGCGCTGGCGATCGGCGAACGCAACCGGGTGTCCGGACGCGCGCTGCTGCGCGCGATCGCGGTCGGCTACGACCTGTCATCGCGCCTGACCATGTCGCTGAATGCCTACGAATTCCGCGAGGATGGCCATTCCACGCACAGCTTCGGGCCGATGTTCGGTGCCGCTGCCGCCGGTGGCGCGCTGCTCGGCTTCAACCCGCGGCAGATGCGCCACCTGCTTTCCTACACTGCGCAGCAGGCCTCGGGCGTGTCGTGCTGGATGCGCGACCCCGACCATGTCGAAAAGGCCTTCGACTTCGGCGGCATGCCCGCGCGCAACGGCGTCTATGCAGCGCTGATGGTCGACTCAGGCATGACCGGTGTCGAGGACGTGTTCTCGGGCGAGCGCAACTTCTTCGTCGCCTACGGCCGCAAGCCGGAACCGAAGGTACTCGTGAACCGGCTCGGCAGCACATTCGAGATCATGAACACCAACATCAAGCGCTGGTCGGTCGGCTCGCCGATCCAGGCCCCGCTCGACTCGCTGCTCGCGCTGATCACCAGCAAGGGCGTGCGGGCCGAGGATGTCGAACGGGTCGACATCCGGGTCGCCAGGCAGGGTGCAAACACGGTCGACAACCGCGACATGCCCGATATCTGCATGCAGCACCTGGCCGCCGTGATGCTGCTCGACCGCACGGTCACGTTCGTGTCGACGCACGACGTCGCGCGCATGCGCGATCCGAAGGTACTGGCGCTGCGCAAGCGTGTGACGCTCGCCGGCGACGAGGCGCTGACGCGCGCGATGCCGAGCCGGCAGGGCATCGTGTCGATCACGCTCAAGGACGGCACGAAGCTCACCCACCACACGAAGGCGGTACGCGGGACGGCCGAGAACCCGATGAGTCGCGCGGAGGTCGATGCGAAGTGCTACGACCTGCTGGCGCCGATCACCGGCAAGCGCCGCGCGCGCCGGCTATGCGACACCGTCTGGACGCTCGACCGCCTGGCCGACGTACGCTCGCTGCGGCCTCTGCTGAGGGCCGATTGAAGATGCGCACCTATACGATCGCATCCATTCCTGGCGACGGCATCGGCAAGGAAGTCATCCCCGCAGGCCAGCGCGTGCTCGAGCACCTGGCGAGGAAGAGCGGCGACTTCTCGATCGCGTTCCGCAGTTTCGACTGGGGCAGCGACTACTACAAGCGGCACGGCGTGATGATGCCCGCCGACGGACTGTCGCAGCTGAAGGGCCTCGACGCGATCTATTTCGGCGCGGTCGGCGCACCCGACATTCCCGACCACATCACGCTCTGGGGCCTGCGCCTCGCCATCTGCCAGCCGTTCGACCAGTACGCCAACGTGCGCCCGGCGCGCGTGCTGCCCGGCATCACCAGCCCGCTGGCAAGCCCGGACGCGGCGAAGATCGACTGGGTGATCGTGCGCGAGAACTCCGAGGGCGAATACTCGGGCGCCGGCGGACGCGTGCACCGCGGGCTGCCGGAAGAGACCGCGATGGAAGTGTCGGTGTTCACCCGCACCGGCGTCGAGCGGGTGATCCGCTTCGCGTTCGAACTCGCCCGCTCGCGCCCGCGCAAGCTGCTGACGGTCGTCACCAAGTCCAATGCCCAACGCCACGGCATGGTGCTCTGGGACGAGATCGCCGAAGAGGTCAGCCGCAGGTACCCGGACGTTACCTGGGACAAGATGCTGGTCGACGCGATGACGGTGCGCATGGTGGTGAAGCCGGCCAGCCTGGACACCATCGTGGCCACCAACCTGCACGCGGACGTGCTCAGCGACCTCGCCGCCGCGCTGTCGGGTTCGATGGGCGTCGCACCGACGGCCAACCTGAACCCGGAGCGCCGCTTCCCGTCGATGTTCGAGCCAATCCACGGGTCGGCCTTCGACATCACCGGGATGGGCATCGCCAACCCGATCGGCACCTTCTGGTCCGCGGTGATGATGCTCGAACACCTTGGCGAGAAGGAGGCCGCCGCCCGTCTGATGGGCGCGATCGAAGCGACGACGAAACAGGGCCGGCTGCACACGCCCGACCTCGGCGGCGAGGCTTCCACCGAAATGGTCACCGAGTCCGTGCTCGACTTCCTGGGCTGATACCGTCAACCGACGGGCCTGGCCAAGATGCCGGGCACGTCGCCCTGCCCCCTCCGATGCCATGAACGAACCTGCCCTGCCCCTCTGGTCCCCGTCAACCGACCGCGTCGAGCGGTCGCATCTGAAGCAGTTCATGCGCGAGGTCGAGCGCAGCTGGGGGGTCGAGTGCCGCGACCATGCCTCCCTCTACCGCTGGTCGATCGAACAGCCCGAGCGGTTCTGGGTTTCGGTCTGGGATTTCTGCGACGTGGTCGCGCAGACGCGTGGCGAGGTCGTGCTGGAAGAGCGCGACCGCATGCCCGGGGCACGCTGGTTCCCGGGGGCCCGCCTGAACTACGCGGAGAACCTCCTGCGCCGGGCGGACGACGCGGTGGCGATCGTTTTCAGGGGCGAAGGCAAGGTGCGCAGTTCGGTCACCTACGCAGATCTGCACCATGAGGTGTCTCGGCTGCAGCAGGCGCTGCGCGCGGCCGGCGTTGGCGTCGGCGACCGCGTCGCCGGATACGTGCCCAACATCCCAGGTGCGATCATCGCGATGCTGGCCACCGCCAGCCTCGGTGCTACCTGGTCGTCCTGTTCGCCCGACTTCGGACCGCAGGGCGTGCTCGACCGGTTCGGACAGATCGAACCGAAGGTGCTGATCGCGGCCGACGGCTACTTCTACGGTGGCAAGACGATCGACGTGATGCCGCGCGTGGCGGAGGTGGTGTCGCGATTGCCGTCGGTGCATCGCACCGTGATCATCCCCTACACCCGCCGCGACCCGGATCTCGCAGGCATCCCGGATGCGGTCGATGTGCACGATTTCATGGCACCGTTCCAGCCGGCGAAGCTGTCGTTCGAGCAGCTGCCGTTCGACCATCCACTGTTCATCATGTTCTCCTCCGGCACCACCGGCGTGCCCAAGTGCATCGTGCACGGCGCCGGCGGCACGCTGCTGCAGCACCTGAAGGAACACCAGCTGCATGTCGACCTGCACCCGACCGACAGGCTGTTCTATTTCACCACCTGCGGCTGGATGATGTGGAACTGGCTGGCGACCGGCCTGGCGAGCGGCGCGACGCTGATGCTGTTCGACGGCTCGCCGTTCTACCCGAAGGGCAACGTGCTGTTCGACTTCGCGCAGGACGAAGGCATGACGATCTTCGGCACCTCGGCGAAGTACATCGATTCGCTGCGCAAGCTCGACCTCAGGCCGAAGGACACGCATGACCTGTCGCGGCTGCGCACGATGCTGTCCACCGGTTCCCCGCTCGTGCCGGAGAGCTTCGAATACGTGTACGCGAACATCAAGGCCGATCTCTGCCTGTCGTCGATCTCCGGCGGCACGGACATCGTGTCGTGCTTCGTGCTCGGCAGCCCGATGCTGCCGGTATGGCGTGGCGAGATCCAGTGCCGCGGTCTTGGCCTGGCGGTCGATGTGTGGAACGACGAAGGCCAGCCGGTGCGCGGGGAACGCGGCGAGCTCGTCTGCACGAAACCCTTCCCGTGCATGCCGGTCGGGTTCTGGAACGACCCGGACGGCAGCCGCTACCGCGCCGCCTACTTCGAACGCTTCCCGAACGTCTGGTGCCATGGCGACTTCTGCGAACTGACCGAACACGACGGGCTGGTGATCCACGGCCGCTCCGATGCCGTGCTCAACCCGGGCGGTGTACGCATCGGCACCGCCGAGATCTACCGGCAGGTCGAGCAGCTCGATGAAGTGGTCGAGTCGCTGGTGATCGGGCAGGACTGGCCGCCCGCGCGACCGACCGACGTCAGGGTGGTCCTGTTCGTGCGCCTGCGCGAAGGCCTCGTCCTGGACGACGCGCTGGTCGCGCGCATCAAGGCCCGGATCCGCGACAACACCACGCCCAGGCATGTGCCGGCGAAGGTGCTGCAGGTGGCCGATATCCCGCGTACGAAGAGCGGCAAGATCGTCGAACTCGCAGTGCGCAACGTCGTGCATGGCCTGCCGGTGAAGAACCGCGAGGCGCTGGCCAATCCCGAGGCACTCGAACTGTTCGCCGACCGCCCGGAACTGTCGGGCTGACGGCTACCCTTACCCGCGCTTGACCCGCATACCCTGCGGGCGTAGGTTTGTTGGATGGATACCCAGGCCGAGCCGGGTCCGCGGCGCCCTTCCCCTGCGTCGCTGGACCTCGCCATCGAAGGCATGACGTGCGTCGCGTGCGCCACACGCATCGAGAAGGTGCTGGGGCGCCTGCCGGCGGTGCGCGCATCGGTGAACTTCGCGACCGGCCGCGCGCGGGTGACGTTCGATCCCGGCTGCACAGACGAGGCGGCATTGACCGAAGCGGTCGCGCGCGCAGGCTACTCTGCCCGGGTCATCGAAACCCTGCCTGGCGCCGAGGAAGCGACAGCCACCGCCGATGCCGATGCCCGTCGGCACGAGGCCACCCTGGCCCTGGCAGGGTCCGGGCTGCTCACGCTCCCGCTGCTGGCGCAGATGGGCGGCATGTTCATGGGTCGCCACGAGTGGATGCTGCCCGACGCACTGCAGTTCGCGCTCGCGACCGCCGTCCAGTTCGGCTTCGGCCGGCCGTTCTACCGGGGCGCGTGGAACGCGCTGCGCGGCGGCGGCGCGAACATGGACGTACTGGTCGCGCTCGGCACCTCCATCGCCTGGGGCTACAGCGCCGTGGTCACCTTCGCCGCGCCCGGCAGCCACCTCTACTTCGAATCCAGCGCGACGATCATCACGCTGGTGCTGTTGGGCAAGTGGCTGGAGGCGCGCGCCCGAAGCCGCACCGGCGCGGCGATCGCGGCGCTGATCGCCCTGCAGCCGCCGACCGCCCGCGTGGAAAGGACATCCCCGGCCAGCGCCATCGATCTGCTGGAAGTGCCGGTATCGCAGGTGCTGCCCGGCGATATGCTCCAGCTGCGGCCGGGCGAATCGTTCCCGGTGGACGGCGAAGTCATCGATGGCCGCTCCACGGTCGACGAAGCCATGCTCACCGGCGAGAGTCTGCCCGTGTCCAAGGGCAGCGGAGATACCGTGTTTGCCGGGACGCTGAACGGAACCGGCGCGCTGCGGGTACGCGCCACGGGCATCGGTTCGACCACGGCACTGGCCCGCATCGTCCGGCTGGTCGGCGAAGCCCAGGGATCGAAGGCTCCGATACAGCGGCTCGCCGACCGGATCGCGGGCGTCTTCGTGCCCGTCGTGCTGGCCCTGGCCGTGCTCACCTTCGGAGGGTGGATGCTCTCCGGCGCCGCCCTGGTCGATTCGCTGGTACCGGCGATCGCGGTTCTGGTGATCGCCTGCCCGTGCGCGCTCGGCCTCGCGACGCCCACGGCGGTGATCGTCGGCATCGGCGAAGGCTCGCGTGCCGGCATCCTGATCCGCAACGCCGCCGCGCTGGAAGCCGCGCACCGGCTCGACCTGCTGATTGTCGACAAGACCGGCACCCTCACGACCGGCGCGCCGCAGGTGACCCGCGTCATCGCATTCGGCGGCGCATCCGAGGCCGACGTGCTGGCGATCGCTGCCGCGCTGGAAGCCGATTCGGAGCATCCGCTGGCTGCCGCGATACGCCGTGCGGCCGCGGCCGGACACGGTACGCCAGCGCCGCACGCCGAAGCATTCCAGGCCGTGGTCGGCAGCGGCGTGCGCGCCCGCATCGATGGCCGCGATGCGCTGCTCGGATCGGTCGACTGGCTGCAGGCCGAGGGTATCGTGCTGCCGGCACGGGTACAGCCTGCCGGTGACGATGCCGACCCGCTGACCTGGATCGCGGTCGCCCACGGCGGACGGGCGCTGGGCATGGTCGGCATGGCAGATGCGTTGCGGCCCGACACGGCTGGCGCGGTGCGCAGGCTGGGCGCTACCGGCGTCGAACTCCTGATCATGTCCGGCGATCATCCGGCGGTCACGGCGCGTATCGCCGCGCAGGCTGGTATCGAACGCTGGCGTGCGCGCTGCACACCGGCGGACAAGGCGGCAGAAGCCGTCCGCCTGAAGGCCGCCGGACGTTCGGTCGGCATGGTCGGCGACGGCATCAACGACGCGCCCGCGCTGGCCGCAGCCGATGTGAGCTTCGCGATCGGCAGCGGCTCCGGCATAGCACTGCACACGGCCGACATCACATTGATGGCGAGCCGGCTGTCTCAGGTCGTCGATGCGATCGACCTGTCACGCGCGACGATGACGAAGATCCGCCAGAACCTGTTCCTGGCCTTCGCCTACAACGTGCTCGGCATCCCCCTGGCCGCTGCCGGCCTGCTGGATCCGGTGATCGCCGGCGCCGCGATGGCAGCAAGTTCGGTATGCGTCGTCGGCAATGCGCTGCTGCTGCGCCGCTGGCGCCCTGCGCACCCTGCGCCGGAACATATCCTGCACTCCCCTGCGACGAAAGGAGCCTGAACGATGGAAACCATCCACATCGCAATCGATGGCATGACCTGCCAGGGCTGCGTGAACAGCCTGACCCGAGCGCTGCAGGCAGCACCTGGCGTAAAGTCCGCGACGGTGACGCTGGTGCCGGCGCAGGCCAGCATCGAGCATGACCCGGCAACTGCGCCGGTGGATGTGTTGCGCGCCGTGATTGCCGATGCCGGTTTCGAAGCGCGCTGAGCCTGCGGCCGGGCTACCGGGTCACCAGAGATGCCACCACCGCCGTCCGTCCGCGCGCGGGTCACTGGCCAGATACTTGCTCTTCGGGAAGTTCGCCCGCATCACCCGCTCGGCATCGTTGCGCAGGTCGACCAGGCCCATCGCGTCGTAAGCCTTGACCATGATGAGCAGGCCTTCTTCATTCGCGGGGGCCTGGGGGTAGGTGGTCAGGGCCGTCTGCGCGCGGTTGGCAGCGGCGACATATGCGCCCTTGCGCAGATAGAAACGGGCGACATGCACCTCGTTCGATGCGAGCATGTTTACGACGAACTTCATCCGCGCCGCGGCGTCGGGTGCGTAGCGGCTGTCGGGGAAGCGCGTGACCAGTTCGCGAAAGGAGTCGAACGATTCGCGCGCCGAACGGGGATCGCGCTCGCTGACATCCTGCCGCGACAGGGAACTCAGCACGCCGAGGTCGTGGTTGAAATTGATCAGCCCGCGCAGGTACCAGGCATAGTCGGCGCTGGGATGCGTGGGATAGAGTTTCAGGAAGCGGTCGATCGTTGCCAACGCCTGGACCGGCTCGGCGTCCTTCCATTGCGAGTATGCGAGTTCCAGCATTGCCTGCTGCGAGTACCGGCCGAACGGGTAGCGCGACTCGAGCGTCTCGTACAGCTTGATCGCGCGCTGCCAGTTCCGGGTGTTCATCTCGTCGCGCGCTTCCGCGTACAGCTTGGGCGCGGACCAGCCGCGGGTCTCGTCGAAGTTGCGGACGGACGCGCAGCCGCCAATGAGGGCGACCGCAACGACCGCGATCACCGCCTGCCGCACTGCCATTACACTCGGCCATCTCCTTTCGCCCGACGCGGGAGGGCAGGGACGGCTACCTGTCCGGTCGGCATCCGGCCGATCGGGATTCGAAACTGCGGCTTTCATCGATTCGTCCGTTCCATGGCAAGCAATTGATTCGCCACCAGTATAGCCCGACCCTTCCGTCACCAGACAGCGCGCCGGAGTACCGTCCTGCGCACGACAGCGCCACTGCACCGCAGCGGCTGGTGATCCCGGTGGCGAGCGCCGGAGAGCGGATCGACCAGGCGCTGGCCGCACTGATGCCCGAGCACTCGCGCAGCCGGCTTCAGCAGTGGATACGCGACGGACGCGTGCTGGTCGACGGACGCACGGTACGCAGCGCAGACAAGGTCTGGGGCGGCGAGCGCCTGGACGTGTCGCCCGGCGCCGACCCACGGCAGGATGCTGCGCTGCCGGAGGCGATCGCGCTGCAGGTCGTCCACGAAGATGAGGCGGTGATCGTGATCGACAAGCCACCCGGGCTCGTCGTGCACCCCGGCAGCGGGAACTGGACGGGTACCCTGCTCAATGCCCTGCTGCACCACCATCCGCCGATCGAAGGACTGCCGCGTGCGGGCATCGTGCATCGCCTCGACAAGGACACCAGCGGGCTGATGATGGTCGCCAAGACACTGGTCGCGCACACCTCGCTGGTGCGTGCGCTCGCCGCACGCGAGGTCGAGCGCATCTACCAGGCGATCGTGGTCGGTATTCCGGCGCCAGCGGGCGAAGTCGAACAACCGATCGGGCGCCACCCGGTCAACCGCGTGCGGATGGCGGTGGTCGCCGGTGGCCGCCCGGCGCTGACCCGCTTCCGTCTGCTCGAACCGCTTACCGGGGCTGCGCTGGTCGAATGCCGCCTGTCCACGGGCCGCACCCACCAGATCCGGGTGCACATGGAATCGCTCGGCCACCCGGTGCTCGGCGATCCGGTCTATGCACCGAAGGCCGGCCGCCTGGCACCCGCGCTGGCGGCCGTCTCCACGGCCCTGGGCCGGCAGGCGCTGCATGCGGTGGAACTGGCCTTCGCACACCCGGTGAACGGGGCACCGCTGCGTTTCCGTTCATCGCTGCCGGCCGACATCCGCACGGCGCTCGAAGCCCTGCGCGCACCGTCATGACGATCGCCGGTTCCATCGCTGCAGCAGACCTGGTGGTGCCCGACTGGCCTGCCCCGCCGGGTGTGCATGCGTTGTGCACCACTCGCAGCGGCGGGGTCAGCACCGGCCCATATCAGTCGCTTAACCTCGGCACACGGACCGGTGACGATCCCGCCGCAGTAGCGGAGAACAGGCGCCGCCTGGATGCCCTGCTGCCGGGGCCGGCGCGCTGGCTGCAGCAGGTCCACGGCAGCCAGGCCATCGCCGCGCATTCGATCGAGGCGCCGCCGCAGGCCGATGCATCGTTCACCGACCGTGGCTGTACGGTGTGCACGGTGATGATCGCCGACTGCATGCCGGTACTGCTCTGCAGCGAAGACGGGTTGCGCGTCGGCGCCGTGCACTGCGGCTGGCGCGGCCTGGCGGGCGGAGCGATCGAGAACACGCTCGCCGCGATGGGCACCGACGGTCAGCGCATCATCGCCTGGCTCGGGCCCGCGATCGGCCCCGCCGCGTTCGAGGTCGGCGCAGACGTGCGCGATGCGTTCCTGGCGGTGGATGCATCGGATACCGCTGCCTTCGTGGCGTCACCGACGGCGCCAGGCAAGTGGCATGCAGACCTGTTCGCGCTCGGCCGGCGCCGGCTCGCGCGCGCCGGAGTCGAGCGCGTGCACGGGGGCGGCCTGTGCACGGTGTCCGATCCGGACCGCTTCTTCTCCTACCGGCGCGACAAGGTGACGGGACGCATGGCCGCGCTGGTCTGGCGGGACGCGTGAACAACGCGCCAGCCATCGCGCGCGCGTTCGCGACGCTGGCAGCGGCGCTGGAGCGCAGACCCGGCACCTGGCAGGCACTCGGCCGCGAACTGACCGAGCGCCATCTGGCGCTGTGGCAATCGGCAATCGGACAGCCCGCCCAGGCAGCACCTGACCCGGAACTGCAGGCACTGGCCGCGCGCGACCGCCGCTTCAGCGCGCCAGCCTGGCAATCCCACCCCTGGTTCGATTACCTGAGGCAGGCACAACTCCTGAACGAACGTTGGCTCGAGGGGGCGATCGCGGCCGCCACCCTCGATCCGGCGAGCGAGCGGCACGCCCGGTTCTTCCTGAGGCAATGGATCGATTCGCTGTCGCCAGCGAATTTCGCGCCGACCAATCCGGAAGTGCTGGAACTCGCGGCACGCAGTGCCGGAGAGAGTCTCGCGCGCGGGCTGCAGCGTGCCGCCGAGGACGCCCGTCGAGGCGCCCTCACGATGACCGACGAGCAGGCCTTCGAGGTCGGCCGCAACCTGGCCGTGACCCCGGGCGCGGTGATCCACCGCAACGAGATCGTCGAACTGATCCACTACCGGCCCGTCGGGCCGACCGTGCATGCGCGGCCGCTGGTGATCGTGCCGCCGTTCATCAACAAGTACTACATCCTCGACCTGCAGCCCGGGAACTCGTTCGTGCGCTTCGCACTGGAACAGGGCTTCGATGTGTACATGCTGTCCTGGCGCAATGCGCCGGCCGAACTCGGCCACCTGCGCTGGGAAGACTACGCGCAGCGCGGCGTTCTGGAATCGATCCGCATCGCACGCGAGGTCTCGGGCAGCACGCAGGTGAATGCGCTCGGCTTCTGCGTCGGGGGTACGATGCTGTCGACCGCACTGGCACTGGCCGCTGCGCGCGGCGAGCACCCGGCGGCATCGACCACCCTGCTGGCGACCATGCTCGACTTCAGCGACGTCGGCGACATCGGTGTCTACATCGACCGCGACGCGGTCGAAGCCTGCGAGCGGCGGTTCGACCCGACCGCCGAACCGGCGGTGATGAGCGGACGCGACCTCGCCTTCACCTTCGCCAGCCTGCGTGCGAACGACCTGATCTGGCGCTTCGTGGTCGACCACTGGCTGAAGGGCAAGGCGCCGGAACCGTTCGACCTGCTCTACTGGAACAGCGACGGCACCAGCCTGCCCGGCGTGCTCTACGCCTGGTACCTGCGCCACATGTACCTCGAGAACAACCTGCGCCATCCCGGCCGCGTACGGCTCGACGGCGTGCCGCTCGACCTGCGGGCGATCCGGTCGGCCTGGTACCTGCTCGCCGCCGAGGAAGACCATATCGTGCCCTGGCGGACCGCATGGCTGGCGCGCGGGCTGCTGCGCGGAAGCCGGGCGTTCGTGCTGGCCGCCAGCGGCCACATCGCAGGCGTCGTGAACCCGGCCTCGAAGAACCGCCGGCATTTCTTCGCAGCAGACGGCGCGGCCGGCTCACCGGCACGCACGAAGACGCCCGAGGCCTGGCTCGCAGCGGCCAGCCGCCACGAAGGCAGCTGGTGGACGCACTGGGCAGGCTGGCTGAAGCAGCGCTCCGGCCGGCGTGTGAAGGCGCCCGATATCGATGCCGATCCGACACATCCGCCACTCGATCGCGCGCCCGGGCGCTACGTCCTGGAACGCTGAACTGTACGGCCTGGCCAGACGTGCAGGCGTCATTCATCTGGCACGCTTGCTGCTTCGCAGCAGCGGTTTTCGCCGGAGGCGGCGAAGGCTTGGGTTAACATCTTCGTCACGATACGTCGTTACCGTGCTGCTCCTTCCATCTGGCGGCCATCGGGGTTGCGATGCGATCCGGCGCATGTCCGGACAAGGGCGGACGAAGGATGCATTGTTCAACGAAGTAACGGAGGATCTGATGACGAAACGAGTGGCACTGGTGACGGGCGGCATGGGCGGGCTGGGCGAGGCGATCGCGACCAAGTTGTCCAACATGGGCGACAAGGTGGTGGTCAGCTATTCCCCGGGCAACACGAAGGCTGCCGGCTGGCTGGCCGAGATGAAGGCGAAGGGACACGACATCTACGCCGTGCAGATCGACGTCTCCGACTTCGACTCCTGTGCAGCCGGCTGCGCCAAGGTGCTGGCCGACGTCGGCCCGATCGACGTACTGGTGAACAATGCCGGCATCACGCGCGACATGACGTTCAAGAAGATGGGCAAGGTCGACTGGGACGCCGTGCTCAAGACGAACCTCGACAGCGTGTTCAACATGTGCAAGCCGGTGGTCGACGGCATGGTCGACCGCGGCTGGGGACGCGTGGTCAACATCTCGTCGGTGAACGGCCAGAAGGGCGCGTTCGGCCAGACCAACTACTCGGCGGCGAAGGCTGGCATGCATGGCTTCACCAAGGCGCTGGCACTGGAAGTCGCCCGCAAGGGCGTGACCGTCAACACGATCTCGCCCGGCTACATCGGCACGAAGATGGTGATGGCGATCCCCAGGGAAGTGCTCGACACGAAGATCGTGCCGCAGATCCCGATGGGCCGGCTGGGCAAGCCCGAGGAAGTGGCTGGCCTGGTCGCCTACCTGTGCTCGGAAGAGGCTGCGTTCGTCACCGGATCCAACATCGCGATCAACGGCGGCCAGCACATGTCCTGACCGGGTTGCCCTGCGGCTTGCGGTTTCCATGAACCGCTGGAAATCCATTAGAATCCGCGCCCCCGGGGAGCCTGCAGGGCACATTTGGCGCGCGGTCTTCGCGCGTCGGTCGGTGCACGACCGATGAGTCATGTTCGATCCGCCGGGCGATCGGTGCCACGGCGAACAGGTGCATACTCGCAATTGCAGCATCGACGCCACCGTTGAACAGCCGGACGAGGGATCAAGGGACCATGAGCGACACCCCGCGCATCATCAAGAAGTACCCGAACCGCCGTCTCTACGATACCGCCACCAGCACCTACATCACGCTGGCCAACGTGAAGCAGCTGGTCATCGAACAGACGCCGTTCCAGGTGATCGACGCCAAGACGAATGACGATCTCACGCGCAACATCCTGCTGCAGATCATCCTCGACGAGGAGAACAGCGAGGCGCCGATGTTCTCTTCCGACATGCTGTCGCAGATGATCCGCTTCTACGGCAATGCGATGCAGGGCATGATGGGCAGCTACCTCGAGAAGAACATCCAGACGTTCATGGGCATCCAGCAGCAACTGCAGGACCAGTCCCGCTCGCTCTACGGCAGCAACCCGATGGTGAACACCGAGGCCTGGAACCAGATCGTCAAGATGCAGGGCCCGGCGGTGCAGAGCCTGATGAGCGGCTACCTGGAGCAGAGCGCGAAGATGTTCGTCGAGATGCAGCAGCAGATGCAGAAGCAGACGCAGAATCTGTTCAGCGGCTTCCCGTTCCCCGGTTTCGGCGGCACTTCCGGCAGCAAGCCGGAAGAGAAGTAGGCGTTGCCTCCCGCGCGAGGGCGTCCCGGCACGACCGGTGGCGCGACGCAGGCAGCCGCGCCCGCGGTGCCCCGGGTGGGCTTCGTGTCGCTGGGCTGTCCGAAAGCGCTCGTCGACTCCGAGCGCATCCTCACCCAGCTTCGCGCCGAGGGCTACGCGATATCCCCCGACTACGCCGGGTCCGACATGGTGATCGTCAACACCTGCGGCTTCATCGACGCCGCCGTCGAGGAATCGCTGGAGGCGATCGGCGAGGCCCTCGCGGAGAACGGCAAGGTGATCCTCACCGGCTGCCTCGGTGCCAAGGGCACGGTGGTACGCGACCATTTCCCGAACCTGCTGGCGGTCACCGGTCCGCATGCCACCGAAGCGGTAATGCAAGCGGTGCACGATCATCTGCCGCATCCGCACGACCCGTTCACTGACCTGGTGCCCCCGCAGGGCATACGGCTGACGCCGAGGCACTACGCGTACGTGAAGATCTCGGAAGGCTGCAATCATCGATGCACCTTCTGC
>CANGXU010000082.1 GCA_947457885.1 Betaproteobacteria bacterium | reverse complement strand
GCGCGACCGGACCTGACTTGCCGAAGCCGCGCTGGTCGATCCGGATCATCCGGTAGCGGCGCGAGAAGTACGGCACCCAGGCGCGCCACGCGTCGAGGTTCTCGGTGAAACCGTGCACGAACAGCACCGTCTCGGGCGTCGTCCACGCGTCGGTATGGTCGTCGATCTCGTAGTGCAGCTTCGCGTCGGGCAGTTCCAGGAAAGGCATGTTCCGTTCCTTCTATTCAGGCTTGATGCCGGCGTGGCGGATCACCTTCGCCCACTTGTCGATGTCGGCGCGGATCACCTTCGCGAACTCGGCGGGCGTGTTGCCGACTGGCAGCGCGCCTTCGTTGGCCAGCAGCTTCAGGAAGTCGGGCGAGTTCACCACCTGCACAACCTCCCGATGCATGCGGTCGATGATCGTGGCCGGCGTGCCGGCCGGTGCCAGCAGGCCGTTCCACCCTAGCGCCTCGTAGCCAGGCACCGACTCGCCGATTGCCGGTACGTCGGGCACCGTGGGCAGGCGCTTCGCGCTGCTGACGCCGAGCGCGCGTACGCGCCCGGTCTGCATGTGCGGCAGCGCCGAGGCCACCGAGGCGATGAAGTAGTACTGCACCTCGTTCTGCAGCAGCGCGGTGAGGATCTGCGGGCTACCCTTGTAGGCGACATGGGTGCCGTTCAGCGGCGTCATCGACGACAGCAACTCGGCCGCGAGGTGGCCGATGCTGCCACGGCCGACCGAGCCATAGTTGAGCTTCGAGGCCGGATCCTTCGACAGCGTGACCAGCTCCTGCACCGTCTTTGCCCGGCTGCTGCCCGGCACCAGCAGCGTGGTCGAGACCGCGCTCACCAGCGTGATCGGCGCGAAGTCGCGCAGCGTGTCGTAGGGCAGGCTGGCATAGAGGCTGGGGTTCACTACATGGGTCGGGAACACCATCAGCAGGTTGTAGCCGTCGGGCGGTGCCTTGGCGACGATCGCCGAGCCGACAATGCCGCTCGCCCCTGGCCGGTTGTCGACCACCACCTGCTGGCCGAAGCGTTCGGTCAGCCGCTGGCCGATCGCACGGCCGAGGATGTCGGTGACACCGCCGGGTCCGGTGGGGACCACCAGGCGTATCGGGCGGGCGGGGAAGGGTTCGGCGGCGAAAGCCTGTGCCGGCGACAGCGCGAATGCTGCGAGCGATGCAGCGGCGGTGGCATGGAGCCACCGATGCGACGGGACCGCGCCGGTGGATGTGCCTCGATGGATCAACGGAATCTCCCTGGTGGGTGCAACCCGTTCTGCGCGGGCACTTCACCAAAGTATGCCATTGCAGCCCGGGGCCGGTGCTGCGCCGGTGCCCGGGCCTGCGGTACCCGCCCGGGTGCCGCAGGCAACCTTCTCCTCAGGCCGCGACCGCTTCTTCGATCAGCCCTTCGTGGTTCGCCCGCAGCCGCTCGTCCACCAGCGCGACCGTATGCGACAGTGTCGCCGACTGGCGTCCGTACTGTCGGCCGATGCACTGCACGAGGCTGTCGACGCGCTCGATCTGCCGTGCGCCGGCGGCCAGCGCGCGGGCGGCCGATGAAGGTTTGCCCAGTCCGGCCGCGGCGGCGGCGTACTTCTCGAACGGCACCAGGTCGGATGGGGCAGCACCCAGGCGGATGCACAGGCCGGCGACCCAATCGTAGACCTCGCGGCTGTCGCGCACGCTGCCATGCACCGCCTCGCGGATCGGGACCATTCCGCCCGGGCGGATACAGCGGTAGTTGCCGGCGATCAGCATGGGCCATTTCGCCAGCGGCACGAACGCCGACTCATGCACCTTCAGCCTGACCGGAAGCTCGAGTTCCACGCCATCGTGCATCAGGCGCGAGCGATCGATATCCGCCTCGAACTCGCGCAGGAGCGCGGTGTGCTCGCCGCTGTCGAAGCGTGCTGCCTTGAAGTTCGTCGGCAAGCCCACCTGCAGCACGTTCTTCGTGCGGTCGGCGGGGCGGAAGGCCTGCGGATCCGGACTGGCGAGCGTGACCAGTGACGGATCGAAGCCCTGCCAGACGGACGGATCGGTGTAGCAGCTGCCGAGGGCCGCGATGTCCAGCCCGCCGATGCGCTCGAGGTACGGCAGCGGCGGCATGTTCATGATCGCGAGGCACGGACGGCGCGACGCGGCGATGCGCGCCATCAGGCCGCGCACACCATCGGCACCGTACTGGGCCTCCTGCATGCCGAGAACGACCAGGTCGAAGCTGGCCGGATCGACGCGGTCGGGCGTCGATGCGCACAGCGCCCCCGGCAGCGTGCGGGAATCGACCTCGACCAGGCCTTCGACCCCGCGCACCGGGAAGCCTACGCGCGTACCCTCGCGGTTGATCAGGTCGGCAGTGCCGCGGGTGCAGACGAGCGTGACGGAATGGCCGGCCATCAGCAGGCGGGTCGCCAGCAGGGAGCCGTAGGAGGCTCCGAGGATCAGGATGTTGCGGGTCATCTGTGTTCTCCCTCGGATGTCTGCGCCGCCGGCGCGCGCGCGGCGCGGGTGGACAGCGGTAATGACGGGAGAGGATTATGTGCAGGCTGCCGGCTGTGAAGTCAGGAACAGAAACTTCACACTGTGAATTTCACAACACGTGAATTCCCGTCAGGCAATTTCACAATGCCGGTTTCACCGACGTCCTGCCGAGCTTCACCGACCCACCGCAGCGGCCCTGGCGCATGTCCGTCACCCAACCGTCCGACCATGTAAGGAATACGCACCTGCTCGGCCGGGTATTCCAGCGCGATACGCGCTGGTTCCTGGACGGCAGCGCCGAGCCCGACGCGCCTTCCCCGGTCGAGGCTCGCGCAGGCGGCGCGCGCGCGGTGCCGCTGGAGCCGGCCTTCCTGTTCTCGAAGTCGCTGCTGCAGGCGGCGATCCCGGAACTGCTCGCCCAGACCGGCACCACCTCGCGCCAGTTCGCGCACCTGCTGATCCGTTCGCACCAGGAGATCTCGCGCAACGACTTCCCTGACCTGGAGCGCGCGGCCGAGCGCATCGGCGAGCGGCGCTTCCCGCTGTCGGTCGACGACCTGCTGAAGCTGTGCAAGCAGCACGGCCTCGCCATTCGCTGGTTCGAGCGCCCGCCGCTGCTCGCGCGCGACCGAAACCATGAACTGCGCAGCGTCGTGCGGTCGTTCTTCGATCCGCCGAAGACGGTGTACCTGAACCGGGAACTGCAGGCAGACCCGGCACGCCTGAAGTTCGACATTGCGACCCACCTCGCGCACAAGGTGCTGCATGGCGGCGATGGCGTGAAGTCCGCGCATGCGACCGGCGGCGACATGGGTGGCAGCCCGGATGGCGGGCCCGCGTCCGGCGGCCTCTCCGCGCAGGATGTGCTGCATGCGTGGCGCGACTTCGAGTGCAGCTTCTTCGCAGGCGCGCTGCTCTGCCCGAAGATCCCGTTCCGGCGCTTCCTCACGCGCGAGTCGCACCGGATCGAGGCGGGCGAGAAGCTGGGCCTGACGCCGGCACTGGTGATGCGCCGGATGACCAAGGTCTCGCCGTATCCCTACTGGCATTTCTTCGATGCCTATCCGCCCGGCTACCTGCGCGCGGTCTACCGGGGCAACGGCATCCCGCTGCCATGGGGCAACATGGCGCAGGTGAGCGATCCCTGTCCGCAGTGGGCGGTATTCCGGATGATCGACGACCGGCAGGCGCCGGAGCGCGGCTCGCAGATCTCCGTGCTGCGCGATGGCGACCAGTCGCTGCTGTACTGCTGCCATTCGCGCCGCGTCGCCGACATGGCCGGCAATGCGCATGTGCTGTCGGTCGGCGTCGACCTCGCGCCAGCGCTGCTGGCCCATGGCACCGACCCGGCGCAGGTCGTCGATCAGATCGGGCGCGCATGCCTGGGTCACCGCGGTATCGCGCCGATCCCTGCAGCGCCCGCGCGATCGATCGCTGCGATCGCGAAGGTGCTCAACATCGCCTGGGTCGAGGACGCGCTGAAGGTGCCGGCGCGGATCATCTGCCCGCGCAGCTCGCGCTGTCCGCTGCCGGATCCCTGCGACGGCGCCCAGGCCTCGCGCGCGCGAGAGATCACCGACGTGCGTGATGAGATCCTGGGCCGTGCGCGCCGCGGCAAGAAGGGGTCGGTGCCGCGCTGATCGCCGGCACCGGCACCGGTGCTGCTGCCCGATCAGCTCCCCGGCACGATCCCCGGAGGCAGCGTCTCGACGTACTCGCAGATGCTGCCGGGATGGGTCAGCCAGATCTTCTCGCGGTGCTTCAGCACATGCTCGATCACGCGCCGGAACTGGCGCGCCCGGTACGGCTGGCCGAGGATGAAGCTGTGCAGCACGATCGGCATCACCAGCGGCCGGCGCTCGGACTCCTCGAGCAGTTCATCGAACTGGTCGATCAGGCTCTCGCAGTAGAGCTGCGATGGAGTGCGCCGGGAGACCGCTTCGAACGAATCGTTGAGCTCGTGTGCGTAGGGGATGGACAGGATCGGGCCGTTTTTCGTGCGAAACCACACCGGCTGGTCGTCGAGCGGCCAGTCCATCATGTAGCGATAGCCGGCCTCCTTGAGCAGGTCGGGCGACTGGTGGGTCTGGGCGATGTACGGGGCGAGCCAGCCGAGCGGCTTTTTCCCTTCATGCTTCTCGATCAGTGCGGTCGCCTCGAAGATGCACTCGCGTTCCTGCTCGGGCGTCATGTCGCTCTGGCGCTCGACGTTGCTGCGCCCGTGGCCGACGATCTCGTCGCCGCGCTCGCGGAAGGCGGCGATCATCTCCGGGCAGTAGTCGTAGAGCGCGGTGTTTATCAGCAGCGCCATCGGCAGCTCGTACTTCTGCGCCATCTCGAGCAGCCGCCATGCGCCGACCCGGTTCCCGTAGTCCCGCCAGGCGAAGCTGCGACTGTTGGGCTGCGGCGAGGGTGGGCCGTAATCGTTTCCCAGGCCCTCGCCGAAGGAGAAATGCTCGACGTTCAGCGACAGGTGCACCGCGAGCCGCCTGCCGCCCGGCCAGGAATAGTCGGGCCGGCGGGTGATCGCCGAGTAGTCGTAGCGGCCGTGGGTCTTGAGCTTCAGCATGTAACGTCTCCGGTGTCGAGCACGTCCGAGAACGTGGCGAAATTGTCGATGCGTTCCACGGCCATCAGCCCGTCGAGCAGGCGCTCCGTGGAGTCCGCGCCCCATGCGGGGATGCCGAGTTCGCGGAACTTGCCCTTGAGTTCGTCGTCGGAATGCGGCGTGGCCGGCTCGCCCTTGGTCACCGCGCAATGGCCTTCGTACGTGGTGCCGTCGCGCATCACGATCTTCAGGTCGACCGGCTGCTCGGCCGGATAGCGCGCGCTGTAGGCGGGGTTCTCCTGCAGGTCGACCTTCTTCGCGATCGCCTGGATGGCCGGGTTGTCCACGGCCGCCTGTTCGTAGGCGGCGAGGCTCGAGCGACCATGATGCAGGAACGTGGCGAGGATGAACGGCACCGAGAAGCGCGCGCCGAAGCTCGACACCACCGCCTTCTCGGCCAGCATCGCGCAGCGGGCGTACGCGCGCACCTCGATGCGTTCGATCGCGGCCGGGTCGAGGCGGCCACCGGGCACCGTCTGCAGCAGGTCGAGCAGGGCATCGATCGCCGAGTGTGCGTAGCGGCCGGTCGGATACAGTTTGAAGTAGTTCAGCGCGATCAGCCATTCGCTGCCCAGGCCGTCCACGACCTTCTGCGGATCGAAGGCCTCGCCGTAGATGCGGCCATAGACGGTACGGTAGCTGTCGACCTCGCCGGTGAACCCGCATTCGACCAGGCGTGCCGCGGTCAGGCCCATGAAGCCGGAGTGCCCTGTGAATATGTTGCGCACGGTCGCGCCGTCGAGCAGCGTCTGCCGGCTCGAGGCCATGCCCATCGTCGCCGACACGTTCAGCACTTCGAGCATCTGCGCGGCGCTGAAGCCGCGCAGGCAGGCTGCCGCGACGGCTGTCCCGATGACGCCGTAGGTGCCGTGCGGATGTACCGCGATGCGCGTGGCGGTGGCGCGGCTCACGCGCGACGAGACCTCATAGCCGAGTGCGACCGCGCGCAGCAGGCCGGCGCCGCTCGAACCCAGTTGCTGCGCGAGTGCTACCGCACCCGGCACGACCTGGATGCCCGGGTGCCCGTGGGCGAACAGGTTGCCTTCGTCGAGCTCGAGCCAGGTGCCCGCGGTACCGCCGAGCAGCGCCGCATCGAGCGGATCGGCCCGGCGGGCGGTACCGATCACCCAGGCACGGCCGGTCGCGCGACCCTCGAGGTGGCGCTCGACGAAGGTCTGCATCTCGGGCTGCGCCATGCCGGCGGCGATGACCGGGATGCAGTCGGCGAGGACCCAGCGCGCCTTGTGAAGGGCGGCCGGCGACAGGGCGGACAGCGGCGTATGGGTGGCGAAGTCGGCCAGCGTGACCAGCCATGCTGGTGGCGTGCGGTCGCTCATCGTGCAGCCGTCTTCATCGGTGCGCGAGAGGGGCGTGCATGCTCATTCTGCATCTGCAAGGTTCAGCTCCTTCTTCGATCCGAAGTAGTTCTTCATCACGGCGGCGTGGTAGTCGACCGACTCCGGCGTGCGGTCGCCCTGCGGGCGGCGCTCGTGGTCGAAATGACCGTAGTGGTCGGTCCCGCGCACCAGCATGCCGGTGAGGCGGGCCTTGCCGGTGAAGCGGCAGCGCGTCGGGATGTAGCTGATGCCCACCCCGAGCCGGCGGTCGTCGGAGAGGTTGGGTTCCGACCCGTGGATCGCCAGCGTGTGGTGCAGCGAGAACTGCCCCGGCCTGAGCGGCATCTGTACTGCCTTCGATTCGTCTACCTCGGTGTCGATCGCCTGCCGGCGCGGCAGCATGTGGTTGCCTGCGCCCTCGCGGATGCTGTGCCGGAAGCCACCCCTCAGGTGGCTGCCCGGGATCACGCGCACGCAGCCGCTTTCTGCCGAGCTCTCGGACAGCGCGATCCATGCGGTGACCTGTTCCTTCGGCTCGAGCCCGAAATACGATGCGTCCTGGTGCCAGTCGACGAACGCTCCATCCTTTGCGCCCTTGAGCCACAGCGTCAACGTGTAGATCAGGATGTCGCCGCCGATCAGGTCCTCGACCGCATCGAGTACCCGCGGATGACGTGCGATCTCGTCGACCCAGGTGAACAGCAGGTGCGACTTCGAGCCCATGCCACCGATCTTCAGCGGGCCGAACGCCTGCTCCGATGCTTCCAGCCGATCGCGGAACCGGCGGGCTTCCGCTTCGCTCATCGCGGTGAGCGGCGACAGGAAGCCCTGCGTGCGCCAGGCCTCGACCTGTGCTTCGGTCAGGTGTTTCATGCCTTCTCCTCCTTGGTCGTTGGCAGCCGCTGAACCGCCGCTACTGGATGCGCGCGCCCGAGGCCTTCACCACCGCCGCCCACTTGGTGGTCTCGGCGCGCAGGAAGGCGCCGAACTCCTCGGGCGTGTTCGCGATCACGGTGAGCGCCTGTTCTTCGAGCGACTTGCGCAGTTCACCCTTCAGGAGGCCAGCGACCTCGGTGTGCAGCCGCGCGACGACCGATGCCGGCGTACCTGCCGGGACCATCACACCGTTCCAAGTGCTCACTTCATATCCCTTCACGCCGGCGTCGGTGACCGCCGGCAGGTCGGGGACGCTCGGTGCACGCTGCAGGCTGCTGACCGCCATGCCGCGCAGCTTGTTCGACTTGATCATCGGAAGCATCTCGGGCAGCGGGTTGACCATCAGGCTGATGCGTCCACCCATCAGGTCGGCCATGCATTCGACCGACCCCTTGTACGGCACGTGCACGATGTCGATCTTCGCCATGCTCTTGAACAGTTCGCCGGCGAGGTGCGACGACGTGCCGTTGCCGGCCGAGCAGAAGTTGAGCGTGCCGGGCTTCGCGGTGGCCAGGTTGACCAGCTCCTTCACCGTCTGCACCGGGATCGCGGGTGAGGTCACCAGCACCAGCGGCGCGGAGGTCATCAGCGTCACCGGTGCGAGGTCCTTCAGCGGGTCGTAGGTGAGCTTCGCGTACAGCGACGGGTTGATCGCCAGGCCCGGGAAGCCTGTGAGCAGCGTGTAGCCATCGGCCGGCGCGCGTACCACGAGGTCGGCGGCGATATTGCCGCCAGCGCCGGCCCGGTTGTCGATCACCACCTGCTGACCTAGCGTCGCAGACAGCCGCTGCGCGACCGCGCGCGCGACGATGTCGCTGGTGCCGCCGGGCGCGAAGGGCGCCACCCAGCGGATCGTCTTCGTCGGGAAGGCGGGTGCACCCACCTGGGCACCGACCTGCATCGATGCGCCCAGCGCCAGGCAGCCGAAGGTCAGTGCGGCCGTATCCAGGCCCTTGCGGTGCAGCGTCGAAGCCATGTGTTCCTCCTGTCGGGGTGGAGATCAGTGGATGATGTAGCCGCCATCGATCACGATGTCCTGCCCTTGCAGGAAGGCCGGCGACGATGAGGCGAGAAAGAGCGCGAGCTCGGCGATTTCTTCCGGGCGGCCGAGGCGGCCGGCGGGCAGGTAGGGGGCGAAGCGCGCGGCCATCTCCGCCTCCGATCGGCCGCCCACTACGGCCGGTGTCGACACCGGCCCGGGGCTGATCGCGTTGACCAGGATACCTTCGCGCCCGAGTTCGAACGCCATCGACTTCGCGAGATGGATGATCGCCGCCTTGGTCAGGCCATAGAGTGCGCGGCTCGGATACGTTACATGGCCGAGCTGGCTGGCGATGTGGATGATCCGCCCGCCACCCTGACGGCGCATGAGCGGCAGCACTGCCTGGCTGGCGAAGAACGGCGCGGCCAGGTTGACGGCCACGACATGGTCGAACTGCGCGCGGGTGTAGTCGCCGAACGGCACCGACGCACGCGCCGCGGCGTTGTTGATCAGGATGTCGACCCGGCCGAACAGGCGCACGGCTGCATCGATCATCGACGCCGGTCCTTCGGGCAGGGAGAGGTCGATCGGCAGGACTTCGATACGACCGGATCCGCCCTCGGCCGCGCACAGGGCCTGCGCATCGTCCAGCTGCGCCTGCGTGCCTTCGGCCACCAGCAGCACCGACGCGCCTTCGCGCGCGAAGCGCCGGGCGATCGCGCGCCCGATGCCCCCGGGGGATGAAGCTCCGGTGACGATCGCGAATCGGCCTTCGAGTGACGGCACTGACATCCCAACGGCGCGCCTGCGCCTGCTCCAGGGCAAGGGCGCGACCTGCTTTCGAAGTCCGCTAGCATGCCTCACAAACCCGGCTGCCTCAAGGTGCGGGGCTCACGCTGGTTCGGGGCTCACCCGGTCACGGGCGGGTGAGCTGCCCGCGGCTCAGCGCAGCGCCATCATCCAGCGCGCCCGCGCACACAGGTCGCCATCGCGGCCGTGGCGCCCGATCAGTTGCAGGCCGACCGGCAGGCCGTCCACCTGCATCAGCGGCAGGCTGAACGCGGGCAGCCCGAGGAACGTTGCGTAGACCAGGAAGCTGCGGCTTCCGGTCGCCGAAAGCCCGATGGGTGCCGGGCCCGACGCCGACAGCGTGACGATGCCGTCGAAGCCGCGCATCAGCGTGGCGACCTTGCGCTGCATCGCCTCGCGTCCGGCGAGGCGTTCTTCGTAGTCTGCCAGGGTCATCGCGAATGCCTGCGTCATCCGGTCGTGGACGCGCTGCTCGATCAGGTCGCCGTGGCGCTCGACGTACTGGCGGTACGGCCAGCGCATCTCGTAGGCGGTGATGCCCAGGCAGCGCTCGACGAAGGCCGGGGTGAGCGACGCTTCCAGCTCGGCAGCCGAGGTATCGCTGGAGGCATCGCTCACCTCCATCCCTGCAGCGGCAAGGCGCTGCATCAAGGCATCGAAGGCAGTCGAGGTGGCTGCGTCTACCTCGCGCGCCCATGCCTCGGTACGCAGCCACAGCAGCCGCTTCGGTGCAGCGGCGCGCGGCAGGGCCTCCGAGGCGCGCTGAAGGGGCGGGCGCGCCGGGTGCCCCTGTGCATGTGACAGGAAGGACGCGATGCGCCAGGTGTCCTCAAGCGACGAGGCGAGCACCCCCAGGTGGTCATGGGTGGCCGAGATGGGATGTACGCCCTGCATCGACAGCGTGCCCCAGGTCGGCTTGAAGCCGACGATGCCGCAGAAGGAGGCTGGGCGCAGCAGCGATCCCTGGGTCTGCGTGCCGAGTGCAGCCGGGAGCATGCCGGCACCGACTGCGGCCGCCGATCCGCTGGACGAGCCGCCCGGCGTGCGCCGCCCGTCGAGCGGATTGGTGGTTTCGTTGGACATGCCGCAGGCGAAGGCGGTGGTCACCGTCTTGCCGGGCAGTACCGCGCCGCCGTCGCGCAGGGCCTGCACGCAGGCCGCGTCGTACGCCGGCTGCCAGCCGGCGAAAGCGGGGCTGCCCATCTGGGTCGGCACGTCGCGCGTGTCCATGATGTCCTTGATGCCGACCGGGCAGCCATCGACCGGCGACAGCGGAGCGCCGCGGTGGTAGCGCTCGGTCGAGGCCGCCGCAGCGGCCCGGGCGCCGTCGAGGGCGAGCGTCTTGAAAGCATGTACCTGCGGTTCGCGCGCGGCGATGGTCTCGATGCATCGTTCGAGGTAGGCGCTCGGTGTGTCGCGCCGACTGCGGAACTTCGGCAATACCGCGGAGAACGACTGGAGGGTACGGTCCATGGATGCCTTCACTCGACGGTGATCTTCGCGGCCTTGACCACGCGCGCCCACTTGGCGGTCTCGGCCTTGATGTAGGCCGCGGTCGGTTCGAGCGCCTCGGCGACCGGTTCCAGGCCCTGTCCGGCGAGCTTCGCGCGGATCGCCGGCTGGTTCAGGATGCGTGCGACCTCGCCGTTCAGCACCTGCAGGATATCGCGCGGGGTGGCCGACGGCGCGAACATCGCGTACCACACATCGACCGCATAGCCCGGCACGCCAGCCTCGGCCATCGTCGGCACCTCGGGGATGCTCGCCGAGCGCTTCGCGCCGGAGGTGGCGAGCAGCCGCAGCCGTCCCGCGTCTACATGCTGGCGCACCGAGATCACGCTGGCGAAGGTCATCGACACGCGGCCTGCGACCAGGTCGGCCATGCCGGGGCCGGTTCCCTTGTACGGTATGTGCACGAGCCGGATCCCGGCGAGCATCTGGAACGACTCCATCGCCATATGCGGCGGCCCCACGTTGCCGGACGAGGCATAGAGCAGTTCGCCCGGCTTGGCACGCGCGAGCGCTACCAGTTCCTTCACCGACTTCACCGGCAGCGAGGGATGCACGACCAGCACGTTCGGACCGTTGACCATCACGCTGACCGGGACCAGGTCACGCTCCGGGTCGTAGGACAGGTTGCGATGGGTGCTCGGCAGCACGGCGTGCCCGATGGAAATGGTCTTCAGCGTGTAGCCGTCCGGGGCGGCGCGCGCCACGATGTCTCCGGCGACCGCGCCACCGCCGCCGGGGCGGTTCTCGATCAGCACCGGCTGTCCCCAGCGCTCGGTCATGCCCTGGCCGACGATGCGCGAACTGGTGTCGACGCCGCCGCCCGGCGTCGCGGACACGATGATCCGGATCGCCTTCGAAGGGTAGCCCTGCGCAGCGGTCAGGGGTGTGGTCAGGGCCGTAATCGCGCCAAGCAGCGCGGCGACCATGGCGGGGAGGCTTGCCGGCGCGCGCGGCGCCCGGGCTTTGCTGGACATCGATGACCCCTGGCTGCTCGAAGGTGCACAATGATGCCACTGTGCAGGTGCAAGCCGCATGCAAGGGGGAGGCACATGAACGACATGAACGAGCCGGGCCTGGAGCCGGCAGCATTCCTGATCGAAGCGGGCAGCGTGCAGGCACGCGTTTCCCCGGAGGAGTGGGCTGTCCGGATCGACCTCGCGGCCTGCTACCGCTGTGCCGCGCTGTACCGGATGACCGATCTCATCTACACCCATATCTCCGCGCGGGCGCCGGGCCCGGACGAGCACTTCCTGATCAACGCGTTCGGGCTGACCTGGGACGAGATCACCGCCTCCTCGCTGGTGAAGGTGAACCTCGATGGCGAGATCATCGATGATCCGACCGGGCTGGGCATCAACCGCGCAGGCTACGTGATCCACAGCGCGGTGCATCGGGCCCGTCCCGACGTGGCCTGCGTGATGCATACGCATACCGCAGCCGGCATCGCGGTGTCCGCGCAGGAACAAGGCCTGCTGCCGATCTCGCAGCACGCGATGCGCTTCCATGGCCAGCTTGCTTACCACGACTATGAAGGCGTCGCGCTCGACCTCGACGAGCAGCAGCGGCTGGTACGCGACCTCGGCGCGCACCGCGCGATGATCCTGTGCAACCACGGGCTGCTCACCGCCGGCGAGACGATCGCCCAGGCGTTCGACCTGATGTACTACCTTGAACGCGCCTGCACCGCGCAGGTCGATGCGCTGGCGGGTGGCTCGAAGCTGCGCATCCCGCCGTCCCATGTCGCCGAGAAGGTGGCGGCGCAGTTCGCCAACCTGCCGTACAAGAAGAGGCAGACCGAATGGCGCGCACTGCGCCGCGCGCTGGACCGCAGCGACCCCTCGTACCGCGACTGAGCGGAACGCTCGCGGCGCTCAGTCCTGCGACTTCGCCAGATTGTTCACGTAGTTGGTGAACAGGTTGATCGCCACCAGCGCGGCGATGTCGACCATGCGTGCATCGTCGATGCCGGCCGCGCGCGCGGCATCGACGGCTGCATCCGGGACATTGCCGCTGCGATCCTTCACTGCGCGCGCGAACGCGAGGGCGGCCGCCGCCAGGGGATCGGTGGATTCGAACCGGCGCGCGGCATCGAGCTCCGCGTCGGACAGGCCCGCTTCGCGACCGAAGCGGGTATGCGCTTCCATGCACTGTCGGCAGTCGCTCGACGTGGCGACCGCGATCGATACCTGTTCCTTCACCGCGGCGGGCAGCGTGCTGCCGGCCATAGCGCCGCCGAAGGCGGCATAGGCCGACATCGCAGCCGGTGAATTACCCAGCGCGCGGTACATCTGCGGCAGGAAGCCGCGCTTGCGCTGCACCCCTTCGAGCATCGGCCGCGACAGCGCTGGCGCGGTATCGAGGTCCACCTGGCCAAGCCTTGACATGTCGTTCCTCCGTTCATTCAGGCGCTGATCGTCCAGCGCCTCGAACCCCGCCGCGTACGGGATTCCGTACAAGCGCGTTCGCCGCTCGTGATGTTACCCCGCTTCAGGATCGTCCCCTATCGAGGCGGCGCGCTGCTGCTACACTGGACGCCGACCGGACGCAGACAGTCCGGCGCCAATGGAGGAAGTGACATGCATCGTCGTCCGCACCCCGCCCGGGCCGTCGTGCCTGCCATCCTGTTCTCGGCCGGCGTTGCCTGGCTTGCAGGCTCGTCCGATGCCACAGCCCAGTCCGGCAAGTGGCCTGAGCGCCCGATCCGGACCATCGTAGCCTATGCGCCGGGCGGCGGCACCGATGTCGTGGCCCGCCTGCTCGCACCCCGCGTGTCGGAGGAGCTCGGCCAGCCGGTCGTGCTCGACAACCGGCCCGGCGCCGGCGGCACCATCGGCACCGAACTCGTGATCCGGTCGAACCCGGACGGCTATACCCAGCTGGTGATCCCGTCCAGCTATGCCAGCAGCGCACCGCTGTACAAGCTCAGCTTCGATCCGATCAAGGACATCACGCCGATCAGCCTGATCGGTATCGGTCCGCTGGTGATGCTGGTGCATCCGGCGTCCAAGATCACGACGCTGAAGGAGATGATCGAGTTCGCGCGGGCCAATCCGGGCAAGGTCAGCTTCGGGTCGTCCGGGATCGGCGGCACGCCGCACCTTTCGGGTGAACTGCTGCAACAGCTGACCGGCGTGCAACTGTCGCATGTTCCGTACAAGGGCGACGGCCCGGCGATGGCCGACCTGATGGGTGGCCACATCACCGCTGCATTCGCAGCCGGCGCCTCGGCGGTACCGCAGGTGCGCGGCGGCAAGCTGCGCGCGCTCGGGGTCACCACCGAGAAGCGTGCGCCCGGTGCGCCTGAACTGCCGGCGATGAGCGAGACCGTCCCCGGCTTCTCGTCCAGCACGTGGTACGGGCTGGTTGGCCCGGTTGGTCTGCCCAAGCCGGTGGTCGACCGGATGAGCCAGGTGATGAAGCGCGTGCTCGAGCGGCCCGAGGTGCAGGAGCGGTTGCGGGCGGACGTCGTCGAGCCGACGCCTGCGGCTTCCGCGCAGGACTTCACCCGCTTCATCCAGAGCGAGATCGCGCTCTGGACCAAGGTGATCCGTACCGGGAAGATCCGCATCGAGTGAGCGCAGGCTGCCGCGGCACGTGGCATCGAGCCGGTCCGCCGTTGCCTTGACCCGGTTTTTACGCCCGTGTAGTGTGATCACACGGTTTCCGGGGTGAGGGCTGCATGGCGCTGCACGCGATGACGAGGTGTTCCGTTCGGTGGTCCACGCTGCTGGCCGGCCTGCTCGTGGCCGGCAGCGCGATGGCCCAGCCGGCCTTTCCGTCGAAGCCGATACGGGTGATCAACCCGTTCCCGCCCGGTGGCCCGGTCGACGTCGTGGGCCGGCCGGTGTTCGATCGCCTGCGCACCGCACTCGGGCAGCCGGTGATCATGGACCACCGCCCAGGTGCGGGCTCGATGATCGGCTCGGCGGCCGTCGCGAAGGCAGCGCCCGACGGCTACACCCTGCTCGCCACCGCCGGGCAGCATACGATCAACCTGAGCGTATATGCGAAGGTGCCGTACGACACGGTGAAGGACTTCGCGTCGGTCAGCATGCTGGCGATCGGGCCGTACGTGTTCGTCGTGCATCCGTCGGTGCCGGCGCGGTCGATGAAGGAACTCATCGCGCTCTCCCGGCGGCTGCCCGGGAAGATGACCTATGCCTCGGCCAGTCCGGGCAGCGGCTTCCACATGGCCTCCGAACTGCTCAACCTGATGGCCGGCATCAAGACCCTGCACGTGCCCTACAAGGGCGGGGCACCGGCAGGGGTTGCGCTGCTCGGTGGCGAAGTCGACATGATGTTCTCGAGCCCGGCGGTGGTACTGCCGCATGTGCAGTCTGGGCGGATGCGTGCCCTCGCGGTGACCACCCCTGCGCGTTTCGGGCAGTTGCCCGACGTGCCGACTATGGCGGAGGCCGGCCTCGCCGGATTCGACGCGCAGTCGTGGTACGGGATGTTCGCGCCGGCCGCCACGCCGAGGGAAACCATCGCGTTCATCGCCGACCAGCTCGATCGCGTGCTGAAGATGCCCGAGATCCGCGAGGCCTACCGGCTGGCCGGGCTCGATCCGGTCGGCGGCACGCCGGCGTTCTTCGACGAAAGGGTGAAGAGCGACATCGCGAAGTGGGCGCGGGTGGCGCGCGACGCACGCGTGCAGGTCGACTGACCTCCCGCAGCCGATCCTCTCCGGAGAAACACATGGGCGACACGAAACGCATCGAAGAGATCACCCGCAGCAGCCATCCGATCCCGGAGCGCAGCGCGGAATTGCCGTACTCGCCAGCCGTCGTCATCAGCGG
>CANGXU010000081.1 GCA_947457885.1 Betaproteobacteria bacterium | reverse complement strand
CCGGCTCCGCCTTCAGGCCGCCGGATCCGAGCGCCTTGCGGAAGAAATCGACGATGTAGTTCTGCCGGCGGAACTCGCCGTCGCTCACCACGCGCAGGCCGGCCGCTTCCTGCCGCGCGACGACTTCGCGGATCGCTTCGTCCTCGATGACACGAAGTTCGTCATCCGACAGCAGGCGCTTGCGGCGCTGCTCGCGCGCTTCGATGAGATGGGCGGGCCGCAGCAGGCTGCCGACCTGGTCGGCGCGGAACGGGGGAGCATGCGGCACGGCAATCATCTTCTGCCCTTCGTCTTGTCGGTGCGGTTTCACTCGTCGGCAATGTAACCCATGACCGTTCGATGCGCAGGCCATGAGGCGCTAGAATCCCCCGCGTCGCAGCAGGCGCCGCAGATGTCGAACCGATCGACGCAGCCGCCTGCGCTGAGGAGGATGAATGACCCCAGCGGTCTCCAGGCAGGACGCCAACGCCCTGCGTCGCACGCTGCCTGTCGGCGGCACCGAGTACGACTACATCAGCCTGCCGGTGGCTGAAGGCGCGGGCCTGTCCGGCCTCGGGCGTCTGCCGTTCACGATCAAGGTGCTGGTGGAGAACCTGCTGCGCCAGCGCGCCCTCGGCCAGTCAGGCCCCGACGACCTAGACAACCTCGTGCGCTGGCTGGCGCAGCGGAACGACGCGCGTGCCGCCGGCCCGGCGGACTGCGAGATCGGCTTCCGTCCCGCGCGCATGATGATGCCCGACTCCTCCGGCATCACCCTGCTCGGCGACATGGCGGCGATGCGCGACGCGATGGTCGATCTCGGCGGTGATCCGCGGCGGATCAATCCGCAGATCCAGCTCGACTTCATCGTCGACCACTCGGTGATGGTCGAGTCGCAGGGGCGCGCGGATGCGCTGGCCTTCAACATGCAGCGCGAGTTCGAGCAGAACCATGAGCGCTACGCGTTCCTGCGCTGGGGCAGCCGCGCGTTCGGCAACCTGCGCGTGTTCCCGCCGGGCTCGGGCATCCTGCACCAGATCAACCTCGAGTACCTCGCCAGCGTCGTGTTCACTGCCGAGGTGGATGGCCGCACCCTCGCTTACCCGGATTCGCTGATCGCGATGGACAGCCATACCGCGATGACCAATGCGCTGGGCGTCGTCGGCTGGGGTGTCGGTGGACTCGAAGGCGGCACGGTCGCGCTGGGCGAGCCGATCTCGATCCTCATCCCCGAGGTCGTCGGCTGTCGCCTGGTGGGGCGCCTGCCCGCGGGTGCGACCGCCACCGACCTCGCGCTCACCGTGACGCAGGCGATGCGCCGGCACGGGGTGATCGCCAAGGTGGTGGAGTTCTTCGGCGCGGGGGTGGACACGCTCACGCTTCCCGAGCGTGCGACGTTGTCGAACATGACGCCCGAGTACGGCGCGAACATGGGCTTCTTCCCGGTCGATGCGGAGACGCTCGCCTATCTGTCGCTGACCGGGCGATCGCCGGCACAGGTGGCGCTGGTCGAGGCCTACTGCAAGGCGCAGGGGCTGTGGCGCGACACGGCGCAGCCACCGCCCGAGTATGCGCAGGTGGTGGAGATCGACCTTGCGGCGATCGAGCCCTGCATGGCCGGCCCGGGGCGGCCGGATGCGCGGGTGCCGCTGGCGCAGGTGCCCGGCGCGTTCGCGTCGGTGGTCGCATCGTCTGCGCCCGCTGCGCTCGCATCTTCCCGCGTGCCGCTGGCCGGCATGGACGACACGCTCGGCGACGGTGACGTGACGATCGCCGCGATCACCAGTTGCACCAACACCTCGAACCCGATGGTGATGCTCGCCGCCGGCCTGCTCGCACGCAACGCGCGGCGCCGCGGGCTGAAGCCGCCGGCGCGGGTGAAGACCTCGCTGTCGCCCGGCTCTCGCGTGGTGGCCGACTACCTCGCCCGCAGCGGCCTTCAGGAAGACCTGGACGCGCTCGGCTTCCAGGTGACCGGGTTCGGCTGCATGACCTGCATGGGCAACTCCGGCCCGCTGGCCGAGTCGGTGCACGAGGCGATCGACGCGTCACATCTGGCGACGGTGGCGGTGCTCTCGGGCAACCGCAATTTCGATGCGCGCATCCATCCGAGCGTGCGTGCGAACTTCCTGGCTTCGCCGCCGCTGGTGGTCGCCTGTGCGATCGCCGGCACTGTCACCCGCGACCTGACCCGCGAGCCGCTCGGCCACGATCCGCAGGGCCAGCCGGTTTACCTGCGCGAGGTCTGGCCCGATGCGGATGAAGTGCGCGCGGTGCTGAAGGCGACGCTCGATGCCGGGCTGTTCGCCGAACGCTATCGCACCATCCTCGACGGCACGCCGCAGTGGCAGGCGCTGCAGGCGCCGGACACGCCGCGCCACGACTGGCGCAGCGGCAGCCACTTCATCATCCGTCCGCCGTTCTTCGAGGGCATGCCGTCGATGCCGCAGGCCGTGCAGCCGCTGCAGGGCGCACGCGTGCTGCTGATGCTGGGCGACATGGTGACCACCGACCATATCTCGCCGATCGGCGCGATCCCGGCCAGCGGGCCTGCCGGACGCTACCTCCAGTCGCTGGGCGTTGCGCCGAAGGACTTCGTGAACTATGCAGCGCGGCGGCTGAACCACGAGGTGATGATCCGCGGCACCTTCGCCAACCTGCGCCTGCGCAACGAACTCACGCCGGGGGTCGAGGGCACTTCAACGCTGCATATGCCTTCGGGCGAGGCGATGTCGGTGCACGAGGCCGCGGAGCGCTATCGCGCGGACGGCGTGCCGCTGGTGGTGATCGCCGGGCGCGAGTACGGTGCTGGCTCGTCGCGCGACTGGGCGGCCAAGGGCACTGCGCTGCTCGGCATCCGCGCGGTCGTCGCGGAATCTTTCGAGCGAATCCATCGCTCGAACCTGGTCGGCATGGGCGTGCTGCCGCTGCAGCTTCCGGAGGGCGCCACACGGAAGACGCTCGGGCTCACCGGCCACGAGACCTTCGATATCGACACCGTCGCCGCCGCGCAGGCACCGCGCGTCTCGGTGGCCTGCACCATCAACCGCGCGGACGGCAGTCGCAGCACCGTCATGCTGACCGCGCGCCTGGATACCCGCCTCGAGACCGAGTACTACCGGCATGGCGGCATCGTCCAGTACGTGCTGCGCAAGTTCCTGCGCGGTACTTCCACGACCACACCCGAGGAGACTCTTCGATGAAACGCACCCCTGCCCGCATCCCGGCCACCGCAGCGGGCTGCTGCCTGCTGCCGTTCGCGGTGGCGGCGCATGCGCAGCCGGCGCAAGCCGATTACCCGGTGAAGTCGGTCCTGTTCATGGTGCCGCAGGCGGCCGGCGGCTCCACCGACACGCTCGCGCGCCTGATCGGCCAGCGGCTGGGCGATGCGCTGGGCGTGACGGTGGTGATCGAGAACCGGCCTGGTGCGAACGGCATCATCGGCACCGAGGCTGCGCTCAAGGCCGCGCCCAACGGCGGTACGCTGGTGGTGAGCGGCACTGGCATCATGGCGATCAATCCTGCCCTGTATCCGAAGCTGTCCTACGACCCGGTGCGCAACTTCGTGGCAGTGGCCAACTTCGGCTACTCGACCAGCGTACTGGTCGCGCATCCGTCGCTGCCGGTCAAGACCATCGCCGACGTGATCGCGCTGGCGAAGAAGAAGCCCGGGGCGATCAAGTACGCCTCGGCTGGCGTGGGCAGTTCGCCGCACCTGTCGGCAGCGCTGTTCCAGCATATGTCGGGCGCTGACATCCTGCATGTGCCTTACAAGGGCAGCACGCCCGGCGTGAGCGCGACGCTGACCGGCGAGACCGAGATCATGTTCACCGGTGTCGCTTCGGCGCTGTCGTTCATCAAGGCCGGGCGCCTGCGCCCGATCTCGATCAACGGGCCGCGGCGCAGCCCCGCGCTGCCGACTACCCCGACCGCCGGCGAGTCGGGGCTGCCCGGCTTCGAGGCGGACTTCTGGATCGGTCTGTTCGCACCGGCCGGCCTGCCGCGCCCGCTGGTCACGCGGCTCAACACGGAAGTGAACCGCATCCTTACCGCCGATGGCATGCGCGAGCGGCTGGGCGAACTGGGCGTGGATACGGTGCCGGGGACGCCGGAGCAGTTCGCCGAACTGCTGGCGAAGGACATCGAGCGCTGGGCGAAGGCGGTGCGGGCGGCGGGGTTGAAGGGGGAGTAGGTCAGCCGGGGGGCGGCGGCGACCCAGTCATCCAGCGGCAGCCCCTTTGCAGGATGTGCGTCGCTGGCCTGCGTCTTGCTTTTTTATACGGTTTCCCGGTACGTCCCTGTACCATTCTTCCAACGCGATCCGTCGACAGGTCTTTCACGCATGTCTGCCCCTTCGTTCGTCACCGCCCTCGCTACCGCCGTCGCGACAGCCTTCGCCGCCGCTCCCGCCCTGGCGCAATCCTGGCCCGAGAAGCCGATGCGCATCATCGTGCCCTGGGCGCCCGGGGGCAGCACCGACATCGTCGGTCGCCTGCTCGCGTCCGACCTGTCGAAGCGCTTCGGCCAGAACGTGGTGATCGAGAACCGTGCGGGCGCGGGCTCCATCATCGGCCTGGAGTTCGCCTCGGCCGCCGCGCCCGACGGCTACACCTGGATGCTCACCTCCACCGGCTACGGCTTCATCATCCAGAAGGCGAAGGTCGACCTCGTCAACAGCTTCGCGCCGGTGGCGATGATCGGCACCAGCGACAGCGCGCTGGTGGTACATCCGAGCTTTCCGGCGGCCAACGTGAAGGAACTGATCGCGCTCGCGCGCAAGCGGCCCGGCGAGATCAACTACGCCTCGTCGGGTATCGGCGGCTTTCCGCACCTGAACACCGAGCTGTTCATGCTGCTGTCGAAGACCCGGATGACGCATGTGCCGTTCAAGGGCGGCGGGCCGGCGCTCGCCGACAACGTCGCCGGCAACTCGCAGTTGCAGATCGGCTCGCTGCCGGGCGCGCTGCCGTTCATCAAGAGCGGCCGGCTGCGCCTGATCGCCATGGGCGGGCCGAAGCGCAACCCGGCCTTCCCCGACGTACCCACCATCAACGAATCAGGCCTGCCGGGCTACGAATCGCAGATCTGGTTCGGGCTGTTCGCGCCGCGCGCGACGCCGGCGGGCATCATCGGTCAGATGCACGGTGCGATAAACGCGCTGCTCGAGATGCCCGACATGGTGCGTCGCCTCGACGAGCAGGGCGTGGTGACGTCGCGCCGCACCACTGCCGAATTCGCGAAGCTGATGGAGACCGAGACTGCGAAGTGGGCAAAGGTGATCAAGGCGGGAAATGTCGTCGGCGAATGACCTGTATTGACGGAACGCTCCTGAACGGGCGCGGCTGGCTGAGCGTGCCTGCTACCGAGGCCTGAGAATGAACGTGAGAACCGGCGCCGCAGCACTGTGCACGTCCTTGATCGCACTTTTCCCCGCAATCGCCGGTCTGGCGCACGCTCAGGAGAACTGGCCGTCACGGCCGATCACGCTGATCGTGCCGTTCCCGCCCGGTGGCGCGGGCGACATCGTCGCCCGGCCGCTGGCTAACCAGCTCGACCGCCTGTTCAAGCAGCCGGTCATCGTCACCAACCGGCCTGGGGCCGCGGGTGCGATCGGCACCGCTGCCGCTGCGGTATCGAAGCCCGACGGCTACACGCTGCTGGTGACCATCTCGTCGTTCAGCACGGTGCCGGAGGTCGATGCCCTGTTCAAGCGGCCGCAGGCCTTCACCCGAGATCAGTTCATCCCGATCGCGCGGCTCACCGCCGATCCGCCGCTGCTGGTGGCCAACCCGGCAGCGCAGTGGCGATCGGTGAAGGAACTGGTCGCCGCCGCACGCAAGCGGCCGGGCGAGATGTTCTATGCGCACTCGGGTCTGTATGCCCCGCAGCACACGGCGATGGAAATCTTCGCCACCGCTGCCGGTATCCGGCTTCAGGACGTGCCCTACGTGGGTGGTGCGCCTGCGATGGCGGCGGTGCTCGGCGGGCATGCCACCATGCTGGCCGCGTCCCCGGCGCTGTCGTCACCGCATGTGAAGGCGGGCAAGGTGCGGGTCTACGGCACCTGGGGTGCCGAACGCAACGCGCTCTATCCGGATGTGCCGACGCTGATCGAGCTGGGCTACAAGGCCGAGTTCTACAACTGGACGGGGGTCTTCGCAGTGCGCGGTACGTCCGAGCCGGTCGTGCGCCAGTTGCGCGACGCGGTGCGTCAGGTGGTCACCGGCGATGAATACCGGTCGGCGATGTCCAGGGTGCTGACGCCGGTGGCCTTCCAGGATTCGCCGGAGTTCCAGAAGTTCCTCGAGGTGGATGCGAAACGAGTGAGCGAGGCGATCCGGACGATGCGCAAGCCTGCGGAGTAGGCGGGGCGCAGCGACGGGAGCGCACTGGACATCATCGCCGGGCGGCGATCCGCTGCACCATCGCAGGCTTCGGACGGTCGACTTCGCCCTCTTCGAAAGCGATCACCGACAGCCCGGAGAATGCCTCGCGCAGTTCGCCCGGCCTCAGCAGGAACTCAGGATTCGTCGGGCGGCCGAAGCGCTCGTTGCCGATCATGAACGTCTCGTAGATCAGCAGTCCGCCCTCGGCGAGCGCGTCTGCGATCCGCGGGAACAGCGGGCGGTGCAGGTAGTTCGTGACCACGATCGCGGAGAAGCGCCGCTCGCCCAGCGGCCACGGACTGCCGTCTTCGAGGTCGGTCTGGATGAACTCGACGCCGGGCAGGTTGCACAGGTCGTCCGGTCCGCCCGTGCCGGGCCGCTGGCGATCGACCGCGACCACTGGCAGGCCGCGCTCGGCGAACCAGCGGACGTGGCGCCCGCTGCCGCAGGCGAGGTCCAGCACCGGGCCGGTGGTGACCTCGGTACCCCAGCAGGTCACCCAGGGCGAGGGGGAGGCAGGTGCGTGGCTCGTCATGCAGGTGGCGTCCCGTCCAGGTCTGGGTGGTACGGCAGGGAGGAGAAGCGTAAAGTAATGGCAGTAAGGACAACATTACATAGAAGCGTTCCGTGCTGGCTATCGCAAAGATCACTGCCAAAGGGCAGACGACGATCCCGCAGGATGTCCGGGCCGCGCTGAACGTGTCGCCCGGCGATCTGATCGCGTGGGAAGTGGGCACGGACGGTACTGCCGTCGTCCTGCGTGTTCAGCCGATGGATGTCGAGTATCTGCGTGCGGTGCAGGGCACCCTGGTGGAATGGGCAGGCGCTGCCGACGAAAAAGCGTATCGTGACTTTTGTACGTTATGCGGTGGTTCGGGTGCCGTTTCCGTTCACCGACCGGAACGCCAGCAAGAATCGCCCGGTGCTTGTCCTGTCGGATGCGGATGGCTTCAACGCTGCGGCGGGCCACGCGGTAATGGCCATGATCACTTCCCAGGACAATTCGCCCTGACCGCTCGACTGCGTGGTGACCGATCTGGCCGCAGCCGGACTGCCAGCGCCGTCTCGCGTTCGATTCAAGCTGTTAACGCTCGACCATCGCCTTGTGCGCAGGGTCGTCGGACGCTTTTCGTCGGACGACATCGTGCCGGTGCGCAGGGCATTGGCTCGGTTGATGGGTGACTGATCACTATCACTACATGTCCCTCTCTCCATACCTCCTCTCCCCCCGCGGCATTGCCATCGTCGGTGCCAGCGGCGACATCACCCGCTTCGGCGGCCAGACCGTCCGCGCGCTGAACACGTCGGGCTATACCGGCGGCGTGTATCCGGTGAACCCGAAGTACGGCGAGATCGATGGCCGCCGGTCGTATGCGTCCGTCTCCGCGATCGACGGTCCCTGCGACCTGGCGGTGATCGCGCTGCCGGCCGCGCACGTGGCCGGCGTGGTCGCCGAGTGCGGGCGCAAGGGCATCGGGCATGCGGTGGTGCTCGGTGGCGGCTTCCGCGAGATCGGGCCCGAGGGCGAGCGGCTCGAACAGGAGATGCTCGCGGCCGCGCGGGCGGGCGGCGTCCGGCTGATCGGCCCGAACTGCATCGGCCTGGTGAACGTGCATGCGAACGTCGTGGCCGCCTTCGGCAGCCTCACGCGTCCGCCGAAGCTGCAGCCGGGCGGGGTGTCGGTGGCGGTGCAGAGCGGCGGCTTCGGCATGAGCGTGGTGATCCAGGCGGCGATGGCCGGGGTCGGCTTCCGCCATGTGGTCGCGACCGGCAGCGAGTCTGACATCACGATGCCGGAACTGCTCGACCATTACGTCGACGATCCGCAGACGAAGGTGATCTTCGCCTACATCGAGGGCGTGGCCGATGGCCGCGCGCTGATGGCTGCACTCGACCGCGCGCTGGAAGCGGGCAAGCCGGTGGTGGTCTGGAAGGCGGGCAAGACCGGGCAGGGTGCGCGTGCCGCGGCTTCGCATACCGCCAACCTCACCAGCACCTATTCGGTGTACCGGGCGGCGCTACGCCAGTGCGGCGGGGTCGAGGTGTGGAGCGCCGAGCAGGTGGTGGACTTCCTGGTGGGGCAATCGGACGGGTCGCTGCAGTCGGCTGGCACGGTTCAGGTGCCGCGCCCGTCGTGGCCGGCGCGCGTGGCGCGCGGGCGCAACGTCGCGATCGTCACCAACACCGGTGGCTCTGCCGTAGTGTTCGCCGATGCCGCGGACGAGGCGCGCCTGGTGCTCGCGCCGCTGGGCGAGGCGACGCAGGCGCGGCTGCGCGAGCTGCTGCCGCCGCTGGCGGCAGTGGGCAACCCGGTGGATACCACGGCAGGCTATCCGCGGCCTGAGCACGAGGCATCGTTCCGTGCGGCGTTCGAGACCCTGCTCGCCGATCCCGAGGTGCACCAGCTGTGTGTGCTGTTCGGCACGATCATGGGCCCGTCGTTCGCGCTGGCCGCACGCGTGCTCGGCGAGGCGGCGGTGAAGTTCGACAAGCCGGTGTTCGCGGTGTCTGCAGTGCCGGCCTCGATATCCAGTGTCGGGCACGAGTTCTTCGCTGGCGCGGGCATCCCGCTGCTGTCCTCGCCCAACCGTGCGGCGCAGGTGATGGGCCAGCTTGCCGACTTCGCGCAGGCGCGTGCGCGCCATGCAGCGTTGCGTGCAGCACCGGAGATGCCTGCCGGCCTCACGCAGCATGCGCTGCCGGCGGGCGATGTCGTACTCGATGAACACGAGGGTAAGGCACTGTTGCGCGCGGCTGGTATCCCGGTGACGGCCGATATCTGCATCCCGCTCGATTCACCGCTGCTGGGCGAGGGCCTGGGCCTGGCGGGCACTGACGCAGACGGCGAGCGGATCCCCTTCCCGGTCGCGCTCAAGGTGCTGTCGCGCGACATCGCGCACAAGAGCGACATCGACGGGGTGCGGCTCGGCATCCGCGACGTGGCTGCACTGGCAGAGGCCGGTCGAGCGATGCTGGCACGCGCGCGCGAAGCGGTGCCGGGCGCTCGGCTGGGTGGCCTGCTGGCCTGTCCCATGGTCGAGGGTGGCATCGAGGCTATCGTCGGGGTAGTCGACGATGAGACCTTCGGACCGGTGGTCGCGCTCGGGCTGGGCGGCGTGTTCGCCGAGACGCTGAAGGACGTGGTATTCCGCATCGCACCGTTCGGCCTTGACGAGGCGGAGTCGATGGTTGCCGAACTGCGCGGCAGCGCGTTGTTCGACGGCCAGCGCAGCCGGCCACCGGCCGATCGCGAGGCACTGGCCGAGGTGCTGGTAAAGGTTTCTGCGCTGGCCTGGTCGCTGCGCGGCCGGCTGTCGGAGCTCGACATCAACCCGCTGATCGTGCGCTCGCGCGGCGAAGGGGTGATAGCGGTGGATTCGTTGCTGGTGCTGCGCGGCACGGCTCGGGTCTGAATGGCACGGATCTGAACGGCACGGGTCTGAACTGCCAATCGAAGGCCCTTGATCCACGTCAAGACGAAGCGCCGTCCGCCAACCGTATCCTTGATGCGTCAAGCGGCACCTCAAGCGAAGGAGGCTGTAGTGCTGATCGGTGTACCTCGGGAGATCAAGAGCGAGGAGTATCGGGTCGGGCTCACGCCGGAGAGCGTGAAGTCGCTGGTGTCGCACGGGCATCGGGTGCTGGTCGAGACCGGTGCCGGGCTCGGTATCGGAGCGGGCGACGCCGACTATGCGGCCGCCGGTGCCACGGTCGCCGCGACCGCGTCTTCGATCTGGGCAACCGCCGACCTGATCGTCAAGGTGAAGGAGCCGCAGCCCGGCGAGCGGCGGCAATTGCGCGCGGGACAGGTCCTGTTCACTTACCTGCACCTGGCCAGCGATGCCGCGCAGGCACAGGACCTCGCAGATAGCGGCGCCACCTGCATCGCCTACGAGACGGTGACCGATGTACAGGGCCGGTTACCGCTGCTGGCGCCGATGTCCGAGGTGGCCGGACGCATGTCGATCCAGGTCGGTGCGCATTTCCTCGAGGCGACGCAGGGCGGGCGCGGTGTGCTGCTTGCCGGCGCGACCGGGGTCGACCCGGCGAAGGTCGTGGTGCTTGGCGCCGGTGTCTCCGGCAGCAACGCAGCCCAGGTGGCCGTCGCGATGGGGGCGGAAGTGACCGTGCTCGACCGCAGCGCGGCGGCACTCGCCCGGCTCGATGCGCTGACCGGTGGCACTGTACGCGGGGTGCCGGCAGACGCAGACGCGATCGCAAGGCATGCGGTGCAGGCTGACCTCGTCGTCGGCGCGGTGCTGGTGCCGGGCGATGCCGCGCCCAGGCTGATCGATCGCAGCCTGCTCGGCCGGATGCAGCGCGGTGCGGTGATCGTCGACATCGCGATCGACCAGGGCGGATGCTGCGAGACCTCGCGCCCGACCACGCACCGGGCGCCGACCTTCGTCGTCGACGGCATCGTGCACTACTGCGTGGCCAACATGCCGGGCGCCGTGCCGCGCACCTCCACCTACGCGCTCAACCATGCCACCGTGCCGTTCGTGCTCGCACTCGCCGAGCGGGGCGCTGCGGCTGCGCTGCGCCACGACCCGCACCTGCGCGCGGGCCTCAACGTGCATCGTGGACAGGTCACGCATCCCGGGGTGGCCCGTGCGCTGGGCATGGCCGCCGTCGACCCGCTCACTGCAATCGACCAGCCGTGAAGGCTATTGCCGGATGCCCGCGTCCCGCATCGCCTTGCCCCACTTGACGATCTCCGCCTTGTGGAACGCGCTGAACTCCTCGGCGCTGCTGCCGATGCCCTCGATGCCCAGGCCGGCAAAGGTCTCCGCAGTATCCGGTGCCTTCACTGCCTTGATCACCACAGCGGTCAGCGCCTGTGCGATCGGACGCGGCAGGGCTGCCGGCCCGCACATCCCCTGCCAGCTCACGCCTTCGAAGCCCGGCACGCCGCTATCGGCGATCGGCGGCAGGGATGGCATCAACGGTGAGCGGGTGCGCTTGGAGACGCCCAGTGCACGAACGCGGCCCGACTTGATGTGCTGCACCGATGCACTGATCGAATCGAACATCATCTGCAGGTTGCCGGCAAGCAGGTCGTTGGTGGCCGGTGCCGTGCCCTTGTAGGGCACGTGCGTGGCCTTGATGCCGGTCATCGAGACGAAGATCTCGGTGATCAGGTGCGATGCCGAGCCGATGCCGGCAGATCCGAAGCTGATCCAGCCCGGCTTGCTGCGGGCGATCGACACCAGTTCCTGCACGCTCGTGGCGGGCGAGTTGACCGGCACCAGCAGGACGAACGGAGCGCCCGAGACCAGCGACAACGGGGTGAGGTCGCGGATCGGGTCGTACTTCACCTTCGACAGCAGCGGGTTGAACACCGCCACGCTCGAAGTGCATAGCAGGATCGTGTGGCCGTCGGGCCGTGCGACGGTAGTGAGTTCGGCCGCGATCGAACCGCCGGCACCGGACCGGTTGTCGACCACCACGGTCTGTCGCAGGTCCTCGCCCATCTTCTGCGCGACGATGCGCGCGACGATGTCGGCGACGCCACCAGGCGCGAACGGCACGATCATCCGCAGCGGTCGGTCGGGGAAACCGGCGGGCTGGGCTGCTGCCGTGCGCACCGGCACGAGGGGCGTGGCAGCGATGATGACGGCAGTCACGAGCGCGGGGGTGGATTGCACCAGGGCCGGCAGTCGCCTCGAGTATCGGTGTCTGATCGGGCGTGTCATCGGAATGTGGCCTCCTTTGCAGCAGTATGGCATGGGCGTGCATCCTGATCCGCATCGCCGAGCCGCATCGACAGGCGACCCGGGCGTGGATACGATCGCGCGCACCGCACACGAAAGGATGACGCGATGCCGCCACCGCATGCACTGAGCACCGAAGTCAAGCGCGTATCCATCGAGGATGGCGTTGCGCGGGTGACGCTGACCCGTCCGCACGTGATGAACGCAGTGAACCTGCAGCTGCGGGCCGAGATCATCGATTTCGCGCGCGAGCTCGACGCCGACCCGTCTGTCGCCGTCGTGGTGATCACCGGCGAGGGCGACCGTGCCTTCTGCGCGGGCGCAGACCTGAAGGAGCGCGGCCAGCGCAGCGTGCAGCAGCTCTACGACGAGCGCCGCTTCTTCCGCAACCGCTGGGTGAACTCGGTGGCTTCGATGGCCAAGCCGACCATCGCCGCGATCAACGGCTACTGCCTCGGCGGCGGCTTCGAGCTGGCGCTGCAATGTGACCTGCGTGTCGCGTCGGACAATGCGACCTTCGCACTGCCCGAGGTCGGGCTGGGTTTCCTGCCGGGCGCTGGCGGCACGCAGCGGTTGCCGCGTGCGGTCGGCCTGCAGAAGGCGAAGGAGCTGATCTTCACCGGCCGGCGCTTCGATGCGCACGAGGCCGAGCGGCTGGGTATCGTGCTGCGCGTGGTGCCCCAGGCCGAACTGATGGCGGTGGCGATGGACCTCGCCCGGTCGATCGCACGCCAGCCGCGCATGTCGCTGATACAGGCCAAGATCGCGCTCAACGCCTCGCAGGAGACGATGCTCTCCGGCGGGTTGCAGGCCGAGAACGAGGCCTGGCTGCCGTGCCTGCTGTCTGATGCGTGGAAGGGGCAGGTGGCGAAGTTCGGGGGGAAGGGTGAAGAGAAGGGCGAGGACTGATGCCGGCGGCTCTTCCCCGGTCGGCCGTTACCCGTGCCGCGCGCTTTGCTGCCGCTGCGCTCGGGCGCGCTTGTAGACCATCGTGTAGAGCCCGGTGAACATCAGGATTGGCCACAGGAAGACACTGATCGCGACCCACATGGTCCGGCCGTCCATCGGACCGCGTTCGCCGTTGTCGCTGCGAGAGACCGTGCCCTCGCTGAACAGGTGGCGGACCGGGTAGGTCGCCAGGCCGAACAGCGCACCGAAGACGAGGAACGAAACGATGAGGCTATTCATGGTGGAGCTCCCGTTGTGAGCACGCGCAGGCTGGCGACGTGCGTGGCGGAAGTCTGACACGCTGAATGGACAATTGCACCTGTCAAATTCGTATGACAGTCGGCATGAAGACATCTTCCGGTGCGTCAGTACAGCGATGCCGCGCTGAACTCACTCCACCTTGATGTTCGCGCTCGCGACGATCTTGCGGAACTTCTCGACCTCGCTGCGGATGTGCGCGTCGAACTGTTCCGGCGACAGCGGTGCGGGTTCCGCGCCGAGCGACGCAAGACGAGCCTTGATCTCGGGCAGCGCCATCGAACGCACGATCTCCTGGTTGAGCTGATTGACGATCGGGCGCGGCGTGCGCGCCGTGGTCAGGATGCCGAACCACGGATCGAAGATGTAGCCGTTCACGCCGGACTCACCGATGGTCGGTACATCGGGCAGTGCGCTGGCGCGGGCGCCGGTGGTGGTCGCGATCGCGAGCAGCTTGCCGGTGTTCACCAGTGGAACCACATTCAGGATCGGCGACAGGTTGAAGGTGATGGCTCCGGTCATCGCGCCGGTCATCGCCTCGGGGATGCCCTTGAACGGCACATGCGTGACATCGATGCCGGCGAGGTTCTTCAGCAGTTCGCCCGCGAGGTGGTTGGCGCTGCCGATGCCCGGAGTCGAATAGGTGAGGGTACCGGGCTTGGCCCTGGCGAGCGAGATGATGTCCTTGACCGACTTGATGCCCGACGCAGGTGCCACGACCAGGATGCTGGGCACGTTCGCGAAGCGGGTGATGCCGGCGAAATCCTTCAGCGTGTCGTAGGGCAGGCTCTTGTAGAGCGCCGCCGACACCGCATGGCCGGCCGACACCGACAGCAGCGTGTGTCCGTCCGGCGTCGCCTTGGCCACGATCTCGGCCGCGACGATGCCGCCGGCGCTCGGTCGGTTGTCGACGATCACCGGCTGGCCCCAGGCTTCGGTCATCCGCTGGCCGGCGATGCGTGGCAGCAGGTCGGCGGTGCTGCCGGCGGAGAAGCCGACGAGGATGCGGATCGGGCGCTTGGGGTAGTCGGGGGCGGGCTGGGCCGATGCCAGCAGTGGGACCAGGGTGAGGGACGTGGCGGCTGCCACCAGGATCGATCGCGACGTGTGTTCCATGCTGGCCCTCACAGTGAACTGTGTGGCGAAGCATAGAGCGCGCCACCGCCGCTGGCCAGCGGTATCTGGTCCGGCATTCAGGGCATCAGGGCGGCAAACTGCGCGGGCGTCAGCACCCAGCCCTTCATGTCCAGCGCGGCAAGCAGCAGCTTTTCTCCTGTGACCAGATGCAGATCGCTCCTTGCCGCAAGCAGGTTCCACAGCAATTGATCCCCGTGCTCCGGCGCAGCTGGTGCCTTGTCCAGGGGGACCAGCACGATTGCGTGCTGGACGATGTCAATGAGAAGGGCATCCGGCTCACGGCTGCCGTCGGACGGACTTCACGGCTGCCAGGGCTACCTCCATCGCATCGGTTTCGGTCATGCCAGCGTTGGTCCGGGCGCGCCCTACGAGATCGCGTGCGTCTTCCCGCGACTTGATCCCGTAGAAGTCGAGGCTCTCGTCGATCAGTTGACCGATGGTCTTGTCGCGCTGCACGGACGCTTCCTTGAGTGCGCGATATCGGGACTCGGATAGCGTGATCGTGAGACGGCTCATGGGGGCGCGATGCGATCTGGTGTCAAAACACCAATACGCTAACGTCGGACGGGCGTGGTTTCAACCGGGCGAGGGCTGCCCGGTGCTTCTACTGGGCAGTCTCAGTAGTGCGGCGGCACTTCCTGCCTCGTTGCTGTCCCGTCTCCGCTTGCATCCTGCTCGCCCATCTCCTCCACCTGCCCGCGCAGCCGCACCAGCTCCCGCGCGAGCGCTTCGAGCTGCTGCTGCTGGCGTGCGACCGTGCGGTTGAGTTCGTCGAGCAGGTCCTCGGTGAAGCTCGCCTTGACCTCGAGCGCCATCAGACGCTCGTCCATGCCCGGTGCGTCGGTGTCGTCGCCCGTGCCTGCCATCAGTGGTTGATGTATCCGCCATCGACGCAGATGTCCTCGCCCTGCAGGAAGGCGGGCGCGTCGGTGGCGAGGAAGAAGGCGACATCGGCGATCTCGCCGGGCTCGCCCAGCCGGCCGAGCGGCACGTACTGGCTGACGCGGCGGGCCATCTCTTCCGGTTCGGTGCGCAGGCGGTCGATCAGCGGCTGGGTCTTGATCGGCCCGGGGCTGACCGAGTTCACCTGGATGTTGTCCTTGCCCAGTTCATAGGCCATCGACTTGGTGAGGTGCAGCAGCGCCGCCTTGGTGAGGCCGTACAGCGCGCGCTTCGCATAGGTCACGTGGCCGAGCTGGCTGGCGATG
>CANGXU010000080.1 GCA_947457885.1 Betaproteobacteria bacterium | reverse complement strand
GCTCGCGCGAGAGGCCACCGGGCAGATACCGCCCAAGCCGGTCGCCCGCTACACCGTGGTCGGCCGCAGCGCGCGCCGGCTCGACATCCCCGACAAGCTCACCGGCCGGCCGCGCTTTGTAGCCGACATGAAGCTGCCCGGCATGCTGCATGGCCGGGTCGCGCGTCCGCCGTCGTTCGGCGCGAAGCTGGTGTCGATTGACGAGGTTGCGATCCGCGCGATGCCCGGGGTGTTGGCAGTCGTGCGCGACGGCGATTTCCTCGGCGTGGTCGCCGAGCGCGAGGAACAGGCCGTGAAGGCCCGCAAGGCGATGATCGCCGGGTCGCGCTGGACCGAGCAGCCGATCCCGACCGATGCTGCAGACATCTACCGCTTCATCGAGACCCGCGATACCACCGACACGGTGATCGTCGAGCGCCGCGACGAAGCAGCGCTCGCCCGCTCGGCGAAGACCTTCGAGTCGCGCTACTCCAAGCCCTACATCGCCCATGCCTCGCTCGGCCCTTCATCGGCGCTGGCCACCTTCGACGCCGGCGGCATCGAGGTCTGGACGCACAGCCAGGGCGTGTTCCCCCTGCAGCGCGAACTGGCCGAGGTGTTCGACCTGCCGGTCGAATCGGTGGTCGCGCACCACGTGGACGGTCCCGGCTGCTACGGCCACAACGGTGCCGACGATGCGGCACTCGACGCGGTGCTGCTCGCGCGTGCCGTGCCAGGACGGCCGGTAATGCTGCAGTGGATGCGCGACGACGAGTTCGCCTGGGAACCGCTCGGCCCGGCGATGGTGGTGAAGACCCGCGCTTCGGTCGACGGCGACGGCAACATCGTCGACTGGTCGCTCGACCTCTGGAGCAACGGGCATACCCAGCGCCCGGGCGTGGTGGTCACCACCGAACCAAGTGTATCGCTGCTCGCGGCCTGGCACCTCGAGAAGCCAGTACCGCGGATCCCGCAGGGCGATCCGGCGATGTCCGGCGGCGGCGGCATGGCACGCAACGCCGAAGTGATCTACGCGCTGCCCAACCAGAAGGTCATCGCGCACCGGGTCGAGGAGCTGCCGCTGCGCGCCTCCACGCTGCGGGCGCTCGGCGCCTATGCGAACGTGTTCGCTGGCGAGTCGTTCATCGACGAACTGGCCGAGGCATGCGGCGCCGACCCGGTCGAGTACCGACTGCGTCACATGGAGAACCCGCGCGCCCGTGCGGTAATCGAGCTGGCCGCGCAGAAGGCCGGCTGGGTACCGAACGAACAGAGCGATGGCACCAGGGGCCGCGGCATCGCCTTCGCCCAGTACAAGAACGGCTACGGCTACATCGCGATCGTCGCCGAGGTCGTGCTCGAACCCGAGTTCAGGGTCACGCGCATTGTCGCCGCGGTCGACGTCGGGCTGGCGATCAACCCCGACGGCATCCTGAATCAGACCGAGGGTGGCATCCTGCAGGCGCTGAGCTGGACGCTGAAGGAACAGGTGCAGTTCGACCGCGAGCGCATCCTGTCGCGCGACTGGGAGACCTATCCGGTGCTGACCTTCTCCGAGGTACCGCTGGTCGAGGTGCACCTGATCGACCGGCGCGACGAAGAGCCGCTCGGCGCTGGCGAGACGCCGACCGGACCGACCGCGGCTGCAGTAGCCAACGCACTCGCCCATGCACTCGGCGTTCGCGTGCGCGACCTGCCGCTGACCCGTGACCGCATCATTGCAGCACTAGGATGAACATGGCCCGCCGCACCACTCCGCCCTCCCTGGCGTCCCTGGCACCCGTCCTTGCCGCCGGCTCGATGGCGATACTGCCGCTGGTTGCGATGCCTCTACCCGCCTTCGCGCAGGCCTATCCGTCCAAGCCGGTACGGCTGATCGTGCCGTTCCCGGCCGGCGGCGTGCTCGACCGGTTGAGCCGTTCGATCGCCCCGCGTGCGGCCGAGACCTTCGGCCAGCCGGTGCTGGTCGAGAACCGGCCGGGCGCCAGCACCATCCTCGGCACCGAGGCGGTGGCACGCGCGCCGGCGGACGGCCATACGCTGCTGATGATGGCGGCCACCTTCGTGATCACGCCGCTGCTGCGCCAGAAGCTGCCGTTCGACACGCAACGCGACTTCCAGCCGGTGTCGCTGATCGCCAACACGCCGAACGTGCTGGTCGCCAACCCGGCGCTGCCGGCGCGGACGGTGAAGGAACTCATCGCGCTGGCGAGGAAGCAGCCGGGCGTGCTGACCTACGGGTCGATCGGCCAGGGTACGCCACAGCACCTGTCGGGCGAGATGCTCAAGGTCAATGCCGGTATCGACATGGTGCACGTGCCCTACCAGGGTGGCGCCCCGGCCGCGCAGGCGCTGCTCGGCGGCCATGTCGGCCTGATGTTCGTCAACCTCGCGGAGGTACAGGGCTTCATCGACGCCGGGCGCATGCGGCTGCTCGCGGTGGCCACCGCGAACCGGGTGCCTTCGCTGAAGAACGTGCCGACGATGACCGAGGCGGGCGTGCCGGGCTTCGATTCCACATCCTGGTTCGGCATGGCAGCGGTGGCCGGCGTGCCGCGCGAAATCGTGAACCGCTGGCAGGCCGAGATCGCCCGCGTGGTGAAGCTGCCCGAAGTGCGCGAGACGCTGACTGCGGCCGGCCTCACCGCGCTCGCGACCACACCGGAGCAGTTCGGCGCGTTCCTGAAGGAAGAGACCGCTCGCTATGCACGGGTTATCCGCGAGGCCAAGGTCACGGTGGAGTAGCGGGTGATGACGGCAAACGAGGCAGCCCCCGCGGCAGGCACGATGCATCCGGCGATCGACATCCACTCGCACATGCTGTGCGACGAATGGCTCGAGCTGATCCGCGCCCACGGTGCGCCGAAGTTCAGCGTGGCCGAGACCGCCGACGGGCGCACCTGGATCCACCTGGACGGCGTGCGATTCATGTTCCCGCAGCCGGAGATGTTCGACTACGGCCAGCGGCTGCAGGCAATGGACGCGGCCGGCGTCGACATGGCCGTGCTGTCGCTCACCGGCCCGAACGTCTACTGGGGCGGCGAAGCGGTCAGCACCCGTGCGGCGCGCGTGATGAACGACAGCTTCGTCGCCGCGCAGGCCGCGCACCCCGACCGCTTCCGCTGGCTGGCCTCCCTGCCCTTCCAGTATCCGGGCAGCGCGGTGGAAGAACTCGCCCGCGCGGTCGATGCCGGCGCCACCGGCGTGATGGTGCTCACGAACATCGGCGGCCTGCCGCCCACCGATCCGCTGTTCGAGCCGGTGTTCGCCGAGATCGACCGGCGCCGGCTGCCGGTGTTCATGCATCCGACCGTATGCAGCTGTGCCGGCATGGAGGTGTTCCAGCTCACCGCCTCGGTCGGCTATCCGTTCGAGACCGCGCTGGTGGTGTCGCGCATGATGATGGACGGCTTCTTCGAGCGCCATGCATCGCTCGACCTGATCCTCGCGCATGGCGGTGGCGCCCTGGGCGCTCTGATGCCGCGTATCGACCGATGCCACGAGGCGTATGCCGATGCGCGCAGCAAGGTGACTGCAAAGCCTGGCAGCTACCTGCACCGGCTGCGGGTCGATTCGGTGCTCTACTCGGATCGTGCGCTCGCCGACGCAATCGAGACCTTCGGCGAGCGCAACGTGCTGTTCGGCAGCGACTTCCCGCATGCGATCGCCGACCTCGCCGGCACGCTGGCGCGTATCGGGCGGCTGCCGCCAGCCATCCGCGACCGTGTGCGCGGGGCCAATGCGGCCGAACTCTTCGGCATCGATTGCGGCACCAGCCCCGGTAGTGCCGACGCATCCGGCGCCAGACTTCGCTGACCCACCTGCACGCGCAGCCCCGCAAGGACAAGACGCCACTTCAGCGAGTTCCCTTGTCCGGCCTGACGATCTCGATCAGCGACGCGCCAGCCGACGGGTCGGATGACAGCACGGCAGGCGGCTGCATCCTGCCCGCGCCCCCTGCAGGACTCGCGCCGGCTGCGGCAGGGGCCGGCGTGACGGGGGCGATCACGACCGTGCTCGCGTTGCCGGCTGGCTGAGTGCCCCGATCGCCCGCGGCAGACTGCGAGCCATGGTCGCCGCCGGGTCCGGATGCGACGTTACGCGGATCATCCGCTCGCGACGCACCCGCTCGACTGCCGCCCGCCGACATGTCCGCCGCGCCGAGGTTGGCTCATCGCAGGTCCCATCCGCGCCGGATCGGGCTGTCGTCGAGATCCTGGCGGCGGATTTCCCGGATGCGCAGCACGTGGTTCGAGTCGATCTGCATGCCGACTTCCCCGACCAGCTTGCCTTGGATCGTCAACTGGAGGGTGACGCCCTGGTCGGGCGAACCGGTGAGGTCCGGCAGCCGGAAGCGCGTACCCTCGCTCTGGAAGATGAACTGCTTCATCTCTACCTGCCGGTCGCCCACCGGCGCGAGGCCGATCTTCGGCGGCAGCGCCTTCTCGAACGTCAATCGCAAGACCGCCTGGACTTCAGGATAGACGAACTCCGGCCAGGTGGCGAACACGCGCATCAGGCAGCGCGAGAACGCAGGGTTCATGCGTTCCACGAAATGCAGCCGCCAGGGGCGCTCCTCCGCCCAGCGCAGGTTCGGGGTGCGAGGGGCGAACTGCTCGGGGAATTCGCAGAACAGCGCCATGCCTCTGTAGACCGCGTCACCCGGCGCCGAGGACTTCACCCGGTGCGCAAAGGTGATCCAGGTCGGTGTCCTCTCGTTGGTGGTCTGCACCAGAGCCAGCGCCGGCAGCGGTGGCAGGGCCGCCACCATGGCAACGGTGAACGCGAACGGCGCGCGAGCACGAGCGCGCGCTGGCCGCCGTGTTGAAGGAAGGCTCATCGCTGCACCTCGAAATCGAGTGCGCCGATCAGTTGCCCGGACATACGGACTTCGATCCGGTAGACGCCAGGCGGATCGCTGTCCTGGATCTGCCAGGAGTTGCCGATCGAGGTGAAGGTCGATCTCCCCTGCGGCGGAGACACGGACCGGCGGAACATCGTCTCCCAGTACTGCTCGCCAACGATGATCGCGCTGGCTTCGCAGCCAGTGCCAGGCAGCGGGTCGTGCGGGTACGCGGAGGTCCTTGCCAGCGCGCCCTTGTTGTCATAGGTTTTCGTGAGCCCCTCGCACAGACCCCACTGGTTGCTCTGCGTGACTTTGAGCGGATCGCAACGGAACCCGTGGACCTTGCAGTGGAAGATGCGGGTGCCGGCTGGCGTGATCAGCGACTCGATGAACGGCACCGATTCGTGGCCGGAAGTCCGCTCGTCGTTCGAGACGACCACGCTCCAGGAGACCACCTGCGAGGGTCGCACGACCAGCCTGCCCCGCTCCGGGAGGCTGGTCCGGTACACGCCCAGCCGGTCGGGGACCAGCACGCCACCGCTGAAACGGTACAGGTAGATGCCGCGCTCGCGCGGCGGGCTTGCAGGGGTCTGGCTGCCCCAGTAGTGGTGGTTCGGCTGGAGCACCGGAACGGCCGGCAGTTCCAGCGGCTGGTCGAGCGAAGCCGAGTACTTGACGACGCAGGTCGCCTTCCTGCCGCCGGTCAGCAGCGCGCGAAGGCGTTGACTGCAACCCGGGCCGTACAGGTTCTCCAGTCCGGTGCTGCCGTACTTGCGCACAGCTGCCTCGAAACCGGCGATTTCGACCTCCGTCGGCGTGGTGCGAGGATCGCCGGGCGCGTGCCTCCGCTGCCGAAGCGTGCCCGCCCGTCCCCACGGCGCGGGCGACGGATCGCGCCGTCAGCGCCTGCGAGGCATCCCCGAGGACGCTGACAGGGCAGATTACGACCCGGGTGGCGGAAACTTGAACCGGGCACGCGCCGACTACTCCGCTGCCGAGGGGCGGACCGGCTCACTCCGCGCGGCCTTGAAGGTGCAGAGGTCCGGCATCGTGCCCCTGCCGGGAAACCGATGCCGCTGTACTACTCCGGCTTGATGTTCGCCGCCTTGCCTGCCTTCTGGTACTTCTCGAAGTCGGATCGGATCAGTTTCGTCATCGCCGCGGCATTGAGCACCATCATGTCCATGCCCGCGCCGGACAGCTTGGTACGCAATTCGGGCAAGGCGGCGACCTTCAGCACGTCCGCCTCGATCTTCCCGGCGACCCCGGCCGGAGTCTTCGGCGGGGCCATGAATCCGTAGTAAGCCTCGAGCGAGAAGTCCTTCAGTTCCGGGATGCCCGACTCGCGCAACGTCGGGATCTCGGGCGCTGACGACGAGCGCTGCGCACTGAGCACCCCGATCGGCCGCAGGCGCCCGGTCGCGAAGAACGGCACGGCTGGCGGCAGCGTCGCGACCACGATGTCGACCTGTCCGGCGACCGCATCGGCCACCGCCGGCCCGCAGCCGCGGTGCGGGATATGCATCGCGTCGATCTTCATCGCGAACTTGTACATCTCCATCCCGAAGTGGTGCGGGCTGGCGACGTTGCAGCTCGCATAGGAGAACTTGCCCGGCGCCTTCACCAGCATCGAGGTGAAGTCGCGCACGTTCTGTGCGGCGACCTTCGCGGGATTGACGGCGATCACCATCGGAGCGGACGTGACCATCGCGAGCGAGGTGAAGTCTTTGGTGAAGTCGAACGGCAGCTTCGAGTACACGACCTGGTTGATGATGTGGGTGTTCGTACCCAGCAGCAGGGTATAGCCGTCAGCTGGGGCGCGGTACACCACCTCGGCGCCGATCGAACCGCCTGCACCGGCGCGGTTGTCGACCAGGACGGGCTGCTTCCAGAGCTCGGACAGCCGCTCGCCGAACACGCGTGCGGTCGTGTCGGCACCGCCCCCCGGCGTGAAGGTGACAACCAGGCGCACCGGCTTGGATGGAAACTCCTGGGCGAGTGCTCCACCAGCGGGCAAGCCAAGCAAGGCCAGCAATAGCGCCGCCGAGGGCGACAGGCGCCGGGCGGATGAGACGTCAGGCTTGGTCATCGGTTCTCCACGGGCAAGACTTTTGCGATGAACAGCAGCGAAGCAAACGGCATTCCAGTTCATCACTGCCGGCGATTGCCCAGACTGCAACAGCCTGCGGCCCACTCAGCCGCCTGCGTCGAGCAGGCTCTCGGGATCCATCAGGTCGTAGCGCTCGAACGGCTGGTGGATCCAGGGGTTCTCGGGCAGGTAGTGCACGAAGTAGTCCGGCTTGACGATGGACACCGCCTTGTACCAGAGCACCGCCGTACGCACCTCCTCGGTGGAGGCGTATGCCTCTTCGAGGTGGCGCTTGACCACATCGAGCGTGATGCCGGAATCGACGAGATCGTCGACCAGCAGGATGCGCGTGCCGAGGCGGGCGGTAGTCATGGTCAGGTGTTCGGCCACACGGATATGCCCGCGTACCGTGCCGGCTTCACCGCCGTAGGACTGGGTCGAAATGATGGCGAGCGGAATGTCGAAGATACGCGACAGCGTGTCGCCCACCCGCAGGCCACCCCGGGCGATGCAGACGATCTGGTCGAACGACCAGCCGGAACGCAGCACGTCGCACGCGAGGCGCTCGTTATCGCGGTGATAGTCATCCCAGGAGATGTGAAGGTCGGCCATCTTGGCTGTCAGCAGGTGCGTTGGACCGGAGCCACGGATGCTCAGGCGTTGAACGGATGGCGCATCACGATCGTCTCGTCGCGGTCGGGCCCGGTGGAGATCAGGTCGATGGGCACGCCGCAGATCGCCTCGATGCGCCTCAGGTACCTGCGCGCGGCCTCGGGCAATGCGTCGTAGGTGCGGATGCCGACGGTGCTGTCGCTCCACCCTGCGACTTCCTCGTAGATCGGCTCGCAGCGAGCGAGGTTCTCTGCACCGAACGGCAGGATGTCGACCTCGTGCCCGTCGATCCGGTACCCGACGTTGATCTGCAGCGACTCCATGCCGTCGAGCACGTCGAGCTTGGTCACGCACAGGCCGGACAGGCCGTTGATCTGGATCGCACGCTTGATGGCGGCCGCATCGAACCAGCCGCAGCGGCGCGGCCGGCCGGTGACCGACCCGAACTCGTTGCCGCGGGCAGCGATGTGGCGTCCGATGTCGTCGTCGAGCTCGGTCGGAAAAGGCCCGGAGCCGACCCGCGTCGTGTAGGCCTTGGTGATGCCCAGCACGTAGTGCAACAGGTGCGGCCCCATGCCCGAGCCGGTGCCGGCAGCGCCAGCCACGCAGTTGCTCGAGGTGACGAACGGATAGGTGCCGTGATCGACATCGAGCAGCGTACCCTGCGCGCCCTCGAACAGCAGGTTCTTGCCTGCGCGGTGCGCGTCGTAGAGCATGCGCGGCACGTCCGCCACCATCGGCTTGAGCTTCTCGGCCAGAAGCATGGTGTCGTCCAGCGTCTTCTGGAAGTCGACGGTGGGTGCCTTGAAGTAATGCTTGAGCATGAAGTTGTGGTAGTCGAGCACCTCGCCAAGCTTGGATGCGAAGCGCTCGCGGTAGAAAAGGTCTTGTACGCGCAGCGCGCGCCGGGCGACCTTGTCTTCGTAGGCCGGCCCGATCCCCCGGCCGGTCGTGCCGATCTTGTTCTCGCCGCGCGCAGCCTCGCGCGCATGGTCGATCGCGACATGGTGCGGCAGGATCAGCGGGCAGGCCTCGCTGATACGCAGCCGGGAGCGCAGTTCGACGCCGGCGGCCTCGAGCTCGACGATCTCCTTGATCAGCGCATCGGGCGAGATCACCACGCCATTGCCGATGTAGCACTCGACGCCTTCGCGCAGGATGCCGGACGGAATCAGCCGCAGTACCGTCTTGCGACCACCGATCACCAGCGTGTGCCCGGCGTTGTGACCGCCCTGGAAGCGCACCACCCCCTGCGCATGGTCGGTCAACCAGTCGACGATCTTGCCCTTGCCCTCGTCGCCCCACTGGGAACCGATCACAACAACGTTTCTGCCCATGAGTTCCGCCTCGAGATTCTTCTGCAGTTGTTCGTTCGATGCGCGGCGGAGGATCCGCGCCGCGCCTGTCGCTAGATGGGTTCGACCAGCCACCGGCCGTCGCGCAGGACCAGCGTCCGCCTGCAATTGAGTTCGCCCACCGGCCTCTGGTCACCGGGCAGGTCGATCACGACGATTTCGCCCGCCGCACGCAGCGCCTCGATCGCCGACAGAAGCGCCGCGTCCGTACCAGTCGGCGCGATCACCGCGCCGGTGGCCGGCTCGGCGCCGACGATGGTAGACACCTCGAGCAGGTCGAGGCTGAAACCGGTCGCCGGACGTGCCCGGCCGAAGGCGCGACCGACTTCGTCATAGCGCCCGCCCGCCGCGATCGCGGTAGCATGCCCGGCAGTGTATGCCGCGAATACCACCCCGCTGTGATAGTGGTAGCCACGCAGCTCGGCCAGGTCGAAATGCAGCGTCGCGGCCCCGGGTGCGGTTGCGTCGGCCATCGCGGCCAGTTCGCCCAGCGCGCGGGAAATCTCGGGCAGCGCCGGCAGCTCGTGCGCGGCCGCATCGAGCACGCTCCGATCACCATACAGTTCCGGCAGCCTGCGCAGCGCCTCCCGCCACGGCGAAGCCACGATCTCGGTGAGCACCCGGACTTCGGGCACATCCTTGCCCTGTAGCGCAGCGAACAGCGCGGACTCGAGCGCGGCATCGATGCCGGCGCGCGCGACGAGCGTACGGAAGACAGCCACGTGTCCGAGGTCGAGGTGCACGTCGGGGACCCCTGCCAGCGACAGTGCACGCAGCATCAGCTGCTGCACCTCGACGTCGCTCTCGACCGACGGATGACCGAACAGTTCCGCCCCCAGCTGGAGCAGTTCGCGCCGGGCATTGTCTGTCGCCGGCCTCGCATGCAGCACGCTGCCGCAGTAGGCATAGCGGGCCACACCTTCGCGCTGGGCGAGGTATGCATCGATGCGTGCCACCTGGGGCGTAATGTCGGCGCGCACGCCCATCTGGCGACCGGACAACTGGTCGACCAGCTTGAACGTGCGCAGATCCAGGTCGACGCCGGTCCCCACGCGCAGCGAGTCGACATACTCGAGCAGCGGCGGCATCACCACCTGGTAGCCACGCGTGCGGAACAGCTCCAGCAGGCGGCCGCGCAGTGACTCGACCCGCTGCGCTTCTGGCGGAAGAATGTCTTCGATGTGGGCGGGCAGCTGCCAGTTGCGCATGGTCTGGATCGATGGGCGTGACGGGACGATACCGAGCATGCCCGCAGGATGCAGGCGGGCACGGCGGCAAACCACCTATTCTAATGGACCCAGTACAAGATCAGTACGCCAGCCAGCATCGAGGTGAGCCCGACGAAGCGCAACTGGTTGTCGGGCATGGACACCAGCCGGGCGAACGTCTCGCGCCACAGCCGCGGGGCGAGGAAGGGCAACAGCCCCTCCAGGACCAGCATCAGCGCGATCGCCAGCAGCAGTACGGTACCCGGTTCCATGCCGGCTCAGCCGCCGCCAGCCGCCCGGCTCGTCATCTCGGGGGCGACCCGGGCGAACGGAAGTAGCGGAAGAACTCCGAATTGGGCTCGAGGACGAATACGTTGTTCCGGCCTGCGAAGCTGCGCTTGTAGGCTTCGAGGCTCCGGTAGAACGCAAAGAACTCCGCATTCGACTGGAACGCTGCGGTGTACAGCGCCGAGGCCTTCGCATCCCCCTCGCCTCGTATACGCTCAGCATCGCGGAAGGCCTCGGCGAGGATGATCTCGCGCTGCCGGTCGCCATCGGCGCGGATCTTCTCGCCCTCCGCCGCACCGGTCGACCGCAGTTCGTTCGCCACGCTCTTGCGCTCGGCTTCCATTCGCCGATAGACCGATTCGCTGACCTCCTGCGTATAGTCGACCCGCTTGATGCGTACGTCGACGACCTCGATCCCGATTGCCCGGCCATCCTTGTCGGCGCGCTCGCGGACCAGTTCGGTGATCTTCTGCCGCTCGCCCGAAATGACGTCGTTGACCGTACGCGAGCCGAACTCCGACCGCAGCGCAGAGTTGATGGTCTGCGACAGGCGGTTCACCGCAGCCGCCTCGTTGCCCTGCACAGCGATGAAATACTGTCGGACATCGACAATGCGCCATTTCACGAACGAATCGACCAGCACGTTTTTCTTCTCGGACGTCTGGTAGCGCTCGGGTTCCGGCGCGTCGATGGTCAGGATGCGTCGATCGAAGTAGCGGACCGAATCCAGGATCGGAATCTTGAACTGCAACCCGGGCGATTCGACCACCTGCGCGATCGTGCCCAGGCGCAGCACGATGGCCGTCTGCCGCTGGTCGACGACGAACACGCTCATGCTGAGCGCAATCAGGACAATCAGTAAGACCGCGAGGGTCAGGGATACGGTCGGCTTCATTGACGCTGCTCCCTCTCGCGGCTGCGGAATGCATCACGAGAGCGTGCGGTTTCGGGGGACGCCGCGGCCGGTTCGGTCGGGGCGGGCTTCGCAGCCGGAGCCGGCGCCGAGGTCGGGTCGCCAGGGTTCACCGCCGGCGCCGTGGCACCGACCGAGGCGATCAGTTTGTCGAGCGGCAGGAACAGCAGGTTGCTGCCTTGGCGCTGGTCGACGACGACCTTGGTCGCATTGGTCATGACCGTATTCATCGCGTCGATGTAGAGACGGTCGCGAGTGACCCGGGGCGCGCGGTTGTACTCTTCGACCACCAACCGGAAGCGAGTCGCCTCGCCCTCGGCCGTGGCGACCACGCGCTGGCGGTAGCCTTCGGCCTCCTCGGCCAGGCGCGCTGCCGCGCCCCGTGCCCTGGGAATCACGTCGTTGGCATACGCCTCGCCTTCGCTCTTCTGACGCTCGCGATCCTGCCCGGCACGAACCGCATCGTCGAACGCGGCCTGCACCTGCTCTGGCGGCTGCGCCGACTGCATCGTCACGTTGCTGATCAGGATGCCCAGGTTGTAGCGGTCGAGAAGGCTCTGCATCACCTTCAGCACGTCGGCCTGCACCCCGCCGCGGTCTTCGTAGAGCACGGAATCCATCCGGCGCACGCCGACGACCTGACGGATCGCGGTTTCGGCCGCCTGCAGCACCGACTCGTCGGGGTTGCGCACGTTGAGCAGGAAATCGCGGCCGGAGGAAAGCGTGTACTGCACGGCGAACTGGACATCGACGATGTTCTCGTCGTCGGTGAGCATCAGCGACTCGCGCAGCACCTTGTTGCGTGGATTGTTGCGATAGCCGATTTCGACGGTACGTACGCCCGACACGTTCACCACTTCGGCGCGTTCGATCGGCCAGGGCAGGTGCCAGCGAGGCCCCGGATTCGTCTCTGCGACGAACTTGCCGAAACGCAACACGACGCCACGCTCGGCCGGCCCCACGATGTACACCCCGCTGGCGATCCAGCCAAGGAACACGATCGCGGCGATCAGCAGACCGCCGTTACGCCACTGTCCGGAAGAAAGGCCGCCCCCTCCGAACCCGCCGCCGGATGCCCCGCCGACTTCGCGCGGCCCCTGCTTGCGGCTGCCGAGCATGTCGTTGAGCTTGCGAGTGAATCGCCGCCAGAGTTCGTCGAGGTCAGGCGGCCCCTGGTTGTTGCCACCACCCCCGCCGCCCCCGCCGCCGCTTCCGCCGCCGCGCTTTCCCCACTGGTTGTCGTTCAAGCCCATCGTTACCTGCTCCCGGCGCCTGTTGCGGCGCCTCCCGGACCACTGGTCCACGTTTCCGCATCGACGATCGCCGGCGCGGGCAGCAGTGCCACCCCGTTCATCGGCGCATCGCCCCTCTCATCCGGTTCCAAGCCCGGATCACGTTCAGCACGATCGAAGAAATCATCCAGGGCTACCCGGAGCAGGTCGACCCCGCCACCGGTAAGAGCCGACAATGAGACACTGGTCAGCCCGCCGAGTTCATCGTGTACCACCTTCGGGTCGATCGATACCAGATCGATCTTGTTGTACACCAGTATCTGCGGCACGCCGTCGGCGCCGATCTCGGCCAGCACCCGGTTCACTTCACGGACCTGCCGATCGCGGTCGTTGCTGGCGAAATCGACCACGTGCAGCAGCAGGTCGGCCTGCGCAGTCTCGGTCAGCGTCGCACGAAACGCAGCCACCAGTTCGTGCGGCAGGTCGCGGATGAATCCTACCGTGTCCGAAAGCACGACATTGCGCCCGGCTGGCGAAAACATCCGCCGACTGGTCGTGTCGAGCGTAGCGAACAACTGGTCGGCCGCATAGGTCCCGGCGTGCGTCAGCGCGTTGAAGAGCGTCGACTTGCCTGCGTTGGTATACCCGACCAGCGACAACGACAGCGCAGCACCGCGCGCGCGCGCGCGCCGCTGCGTGGAGCGCTGACGTTCGACCTTTTGCAGCTTTTCCTTCAGGACCTTCACGCGCTTGCCAAGCAGCCGGCGATCGGTCTCGAGCTGGGTCTCACCCGGCCCGCGCAGGCCGATGCCGCCCTTCTGCCGCTCCAGGTGCGTCCAGCCGCGGACCAGCCGTGTGGCGAGGTGGTCGAGTTGCGCAAGTTCGACCTGCAGCTTCCCTTCATGGCTGCGCGCGCGCTGCGCGAAGATATCGAGGATCAGCGTTGTGCGGTCGACCACTCGACAACAAAGGGCGCGTTCGAGGTTGCGCTCCTGGGCCGGAGACAGCTCGTTGTTGAAGATGACAAGCGATGCATCGAGCTCGGATCGCAGCGCGGCGATCTCCGTAACCTTGCCGGATCCGGCATAGGTAGACGGATCGATCCGGTTGCGGCTGCCACCAACCACGCCCGCCACCTCGAGCGCAGCCGATGCTGCAAGCTCACGCAGTTCCGCGAGGCTCTCGTCGTAGTCACGCTCAGAGGACCCCAGTGCGACCAGCAGCGCGCGGCTGCCCGTATCTGGCCGTTCGAACATCCGTCGGCTATCGGCTCGGCGGGTTGCGCAATGGCGGGCTCAGCTGTCCGCCGGCGGATCGTACTGGATGCTGACGGCGCGGGCAGGCACCACCGTGGAGATGGCGTGCTTGTACACCATCTGAGTGACCGTGTTCTTGAGCAGCACGACATACTGGTCGAACGACTCGATCTGGCCCTGCAGCTTGATGCCGTTCACAAGGTAGATCGACACTGGCACATGCTCCTTGCGGAGCGTGTTCAGGAAGGGATCCTGCAGCAGTTGACCTTTAGCGCTCACGTTGCCTTACCTCGCTTATTCTTGACTGGACACTGTACTGGATTTTCCGGGCCAAAGCCACCTGTTGCGGCGCAGCATGAGGCTGTCCACCCCGCCTCTCTACTTCGGCGTGCGCGGCCTGCCCTCGTAGGGGTTCGTGCCGCTCTTGAACTGGATGCGCAGCGGCGTTCCTTCGAGCTTGAACGTGGTGCGGAACATGTGTTCGAGGTAGCGCCGGTAGCTTGCGGGCACCGCATCGAGCGTATTGCCATGGATGACCACGATCGGCGGATTCATGCCACCCTGGTGCGCATAGCGCAGCTTCGGACGGGAGAATCCGGAGCGCGGCGGATTCTGCTTCTCGACCGCGGCGAGCAGCGCACGCGTGAGCTTCGGCGTGGGCAGCCGGAGCATCGCCGCGCGAAATGCGGCATCGACCGCCGGCAGGAGGGCATTGAGCCCGGTGCCCCGTCTGGCCGACACGTACAGGGTGCGGGCGAAAGACAGGAAGCCCAGCCGCCGCTCGATGTCGTCCTTCACGCGGGCGCGCGCCTCGGCAGGAAGTCCGTCCCACTTGTTCACGACCACCACCAGCGCACGGCCAGCCTCGAGGATGTAGCCCGCGATGTGAGCGTCCTGGTCGCTGACCGAATCGCGTGCATCGAGCACCAGCACGGCGACGTTGCAGTCGTCGATCGCCTTCAGGGTCTTGATGACCGAGAACTTCTCGATCACCTCGTCGACCCGCGCGCGCCGGCGCATGCCCGCAGTGTCCACCAGCGTGTAGCGCTTGCCCCCGCGCTCGAAGTCGGCCGGTATGCTGTCGCGGGTGGTGCCCGGTAGGTCGAACACGAGCATCCGCTCCTCGCCGAGCAGGGCGTTTGCGAGCGTCGACTTTCCTACGTTCGGCCGGCCGACGATCGCGATGCGCGGCGCCTGCGGGGCTTCCGGTTCGGACGAGAGCGGCTCTGGCTCATCCTCGGGGAAACGCGCCAGCACGTCGGCCAACAGGTCACCGACACCCTCGCCGTGTGCCGACGAGATCGTCCATGGCGAACCCATGCCAATCGATTGAAAATCCGCACCCGCGATCGCGTCCTGGATGCCCTCGGCCTTGTTCACTGCCAGCCACACCGGGCGACCGGTCACCCGCAGCCGCGCTGCAATCTCACGATCCAGCGGCGTCAGCCCGGTGCGGTAATCGACCAGGAACAGGATCGCGTCCGCCTCGTCGATCGCCTGCTCGGTCTGCCGCGCCATCTCGCGCACGATGCCCTCGCGCACGACCGGCTCGAAGCCGCCGGTATCGACCACCAGGAACTGCCGCCCGCTGAACGAGCCGCGACCGTAATGCCTGTCACGGGTCAGGCCGGGGAAATCGGCAACCAGCGCATCGCGCGACTGGGTGAGCCGATTGAACAGCGTGGACTTTCCGACATTGGGACGGCCGACGAGGACCAGGGTAGGTTGCATCGGGTCAGGCGGCCATGCCCATTGCGTACACGCCGCCACTGCGGGTCTGGATCACGAAGCCACGATCCACCGGCCGCGCTTCGATCGAGATCGCGCTGCCGTCCGACGGGATCCTGGCCATGAAGCTGCCGTCTTCGGGGTCGAGCAGGTGCACGAAGCCCTGATAGTCGCCCACCACCAGCGCCTTGCCGATCATGCGCGGCGCGCTCACGTTGCGCAGCTGCAGCGCCGCCTGGCGCCACAGGCTGGCACCGC
>CANGXU010000079.1 GCA_947457885.1 Betaproteobacteria bacterium | reverse complement strand
TGGTACTGGTTCTCCATGATCCACATCTCCTTCGGCACCTTCAGGTCGCCGTAGGCCTCGATGGCTTCCTCGAGCGGGCAGAGCGGATCGAACTCGCCGGTGACCAGCAGCGTCGGGCACTTCACCTTGTCGAGGTAGCCGCGCACCGTCATCGGCTGCGCCACCTCGACGTCGAACTTGGCCTCGTCGTCGTAGCCGGCCATGTACATGAACATCTGCTTGAAGCGCGGCGAGGACTGCGTGAAGATGGTGTTGTTCGGGTTGAAGCAGGCGACCGAGCTCACCACCGCGGCGGCGCGATGGTCGTAGCTCGACAGGCGCAGGCACCAGTAGCTGCCCATGCTGATGCCGTAGATCGCGATCTTCTTCTTGTCCACCTCCGGCCGCTTCATCAGCCAGCTGATCACCGCCGCGCCGGCCCGCTCGTAGTTGTCGCCGACCGCTCGGATCTTCTGCAGATTCGAGTTGCCCTGGCCCGGGCCGTCGATCGCGATCACGTGGAAGCCGCGCGACAGCGCGATGTTGTGCGAGACCTTCGGGAACACTTCCTTGGTCTGGTCCATGCCGGGCACGTAGATCACCACCGGCGCCTTCGGCTTGCCGGGCAGCATGTGGTACAGGCAGGAAATCGTCTTGCCGTCGTCGAACGGCACCTCGACGCGCTCGATCGGATACGACGCGGTCTCGATGCGCCGGTCAACCATCTCGTTGAGCTTCTTGTAGAGCGCCTTCTTGACCGGATGGTTGTCGAAAAAGATCGGATGCTGCGCCATCCGGTAGCCTTCTACCGCATGGTCGTAGTGGTGGGTGGCGGTCGCATTCGCACCCATCGCCTGCGCACGCTTCGCGAGCCGCTCGTGCCGCTCGGCCGACTTGCGCCAGACCTTCGGCAACATGCGGTAGTTGCGTGCACGCGTGCCTGCCGGCACCTCGATGTCGTCGCGCTCGAAGTTCTGCACGCGGCCGCGCATGTTCAGCGCGAGGTCGAGCATCCATTGTTGGTCGTCGCGCTGGGTGCGCAGCTTGCGGATCATCGGTGTCTTCCTCCTTGGGTGGTATCTGCAGCCCGGCGAATATATCCGATGCGGCGCGCAGGGTCAGGCGCGACCAGTCCAGTTTCCGACTCTTGCCATCAGTTCGCCGGGACGCAGCGCTCCATCGCCCAGGCGCGCAACGCATCGACCTTCTCGGCCATCATCATCGAAAGCGGGCGCGTGCGACCGATCTCGTCGAGCAGATAACTGGTCTCAAGCGGCGCCTTGCGCGCATGCGCCTCGTACATCGCGGCGACGATCGCCTGCTCGATCTCGGCACCCGAAAACCCGTCCGTCGCCTTCGACAGCGCCGACAGATCGAAGTCGGTCGGATCGAACCTGCGCCGAGTCAGGTGGATGCCGAGGATGTCGCTGCGGGTCACCGCGTCCGGCAGGTCGACGAAGAAGATCTCGTCGAACCGACCCTTTCGAAGGAGTTCGGGCGGCAGTTGCGAGACGTCGTTCGCGGTCGCGACCAGGAACACCGGCTCCCGGCGCTCGGACATCCAGGTCAGCAGCGTCCCGAGGATGCGCTTCGAGACGCCCCCGTCCCCGCCGGATTCGTCCGCCGCAAGGCCCTTCTCGATCTCGTCGATCCAGAGCACGCACGGCGACATCCGCGCAGCGCCCTTCAGCGCCTCGCGCAGGTTGCGTTCCGTCTCGCCGGTGAACTTGTTGTAGAGCGTCGCGAAGTCGAGCCGCAGCAGCGGCAACCGCCAGGCCCCCGCGACAGATTTCGCGGCCAGGCTCTTGCCACTGCCCTGCACACCGAGCAGCAGGATGCCCTTGGGGGGAGGCAGATCCTGGGTGCCTGGCTCTCCGGCGAACACCGCGCGTCGCAGGTTCAGCCAGCGCTTCAGGTTCGCCAGCCCACCGACATTGGCGAAGCTGCCGGTATCGATCTCGACATCGAGCACGCCACCGGCCGCGAGGTTCTCGCGCTTGAAGCGAACGATGCGATCGACGTCCGCCATGTTCAGCGCGCCGTCCTGGTCGAGCCCCTGCCGGATCAGCCGGCGCGCATCCTCGACAGGGATGCCGGTCAGGTGCTGGGTGACCAGCGCGATCGCCTCCGGGTCGCCCTTCGGCCGGGTCCCGTTGCGCGACTCCCACACGCGCGCCTCTTCGCGAATGATCTGCCGGATACGCGTGGCATCGGGCAGCGCGATCTCGAAGCGCGCGGTCAGGTGGTGCAACTCCGGCGGCAATTCCAGCTTCGGGCTGACGAACACCAGCGTGCGGGCGCACCTGGCATAGCCCTGCGCGATCTCGCGAATCAGACGTACGTTGCCCGGATCCTGCAGGTAAGGATGGGCATCGAGCAGCGTGTAGACGCCGTTCTGTGGCGTCTTGTCGATGTGGCGCAGCGCATCGACCAGGTTGTTGGTGCCGGTCATGCGGTCGGTGCGCGTCGTACGGCGCAGCCCCTCGACCACCGACCACGAGAACGAGGCCCAGCCGAGCAGGTTCGCGCTCTTCTCGATCACGCCGAGCATGCGCGCTTCCTCGGTGGTCTCGATCGTGACGAGCGGAAAGCGCGACTCGAGGATGATCGACAGGTCCTTGACGTCGTTCACGCTGGCGCCCCGCCCCCGTCGTTGGCCACCTGTTCCAGCCGCCCGAGCAGCTTCTCGTGGATCCCGCCGAAGCCACCGTTGCTCATCACCAGCACATGGTCGCCACTGCGCGCCTCGGCGACGATCGCCTCGATCAGTGCGGGCAGGTGGTCGTGCGTCGCCAGTTTCGGACCGAGTGCCGCCAGCGTGCCGTTCGCATCCCAGCCGAGGTTCGCTGTGTAGCAGAACACACGGTCGGCCTCGCCCAGGCTTGCCGGCAGCGAATCCTTCAGCATGCCCATGCGCATGGTGTTCGAGCGTGGCTCGAGCACGGCCAGCACACGGGCACTGCCGACACGCGCGCGCAGGCCCTTGAGCGTCGTCTCGATCGCGGTCGGGTGGTGGGCGAAATCGTCGTACACGGTGACGCCGCCGGCTACGCCCCGCGTCTCGAGCCGGCGCTTGACGCCGCGGAACTTCGCCAGCGCAGACAGGCTGATGCCGGGCGATATGCCCGCATGCCGCGCCGCGGCGATCGCCGCCATGGCGTTCTGCACGTTGTGCTCACCGGCGAGGGACCAGCGCAATCGGCCGAACGACTCGCCGCGGAAGCCGATCTCGACCGCACCGTCGGCGTCCGGGGTACCGGCGTGCCATCCGCCCGCACTGTTGAATGACTCGCTCGGCGTCCAGCAGCCGCGCTCGAGCACCCGCTCCAGGGCTTCCGCCCGCGCATTCCAGACGATCCGTCCGGCCCCGGGCACGATGCGCACCAGGTGGTGGAACTGCTGCTCGATCGCGGCCAGGTCCGGGAAGATGTCCCCGTGGTCGAACTCCAGGTTGTTCAGCACGACGGTGCGCGGCCGGTAATGGACGAACTTCGACCGCTTGTCGAAGAAGGCCGTGTCGTACTCGTCGGCCTCGATCACGAAGAACTGCGAGTTGGCGAGCCGCGCCGAAACCGGAAAATCGTGTGCGACGCCGCCCACCAGGAAGCCCGGGTTCAGGCCGGCCTGCTCGAGGATGAACGCCAGCATCGCCGTGGTGGTGGTCTTGCCATGCGTGCCGGCGATCGCCTGCACCCACTTGCCGCGCAGCACCTGCTCGGACAGCCACTGCGGCCCGGACACGTACGGCAGCCCGCGGTTGAGGATCTCCTCCATCAGCGGGTTACCGCGAGAAACCACGTTGCCGACCACGAATACATCCGGCTTCAGGCGAACCTGCGCGGGCTCGAAGCCCTCGATCAGCTCGATGCCCTGTTCCGCGAGCTGGGTGCTCATCGGCGGATAGACGTTGGCGTCGCAGCCAGTCACCCGATGGCCAGCCTGGCGGGCGAGGACGGCAACCCCGCCCATGAAGGTTCCGCAGACTCCGAGGACATGGATATGCATGGCACCGCGAGTTTAGACGAACGCCCGGGAAATCGGCGTATCCGTAGAAGATGATGCGTGACAGCGGGGGGCATGGATGGCCGGAGTTCAGCGGTCCGCGTACAGTCGCAGCATGACCACGCGCTGCAACCTGATCACCGGCTTCCTGGGTGCCGGCAAGACCACGCTGATCCGTCACCTGCTGTCGGGGCGTCCCGCGAACGAACGCTGGGCGGTGATCGTCAACGAGTTCGGGATCGTGGGAATCGACGGCACGGCCCTGGCCGCGGCGCAGTCCGGTTCAACCACCGTCGAGCTGCGCGAGGTCGCCGGCGGCTGCATCTGCTGCTCGGCCAACGTACCCCTTCGGGTTGCGATCACCGATGTCCTGCGGCGGGTACGGCCTGACAGACTGCTGCTGGAGCCGTCCGGTCTGGGCCATCCAGCTGCGATTCTGGCGACGCTGGCCGAGCCGGGCCTCGCGAAGGCCCTCTCGGTCGGCGCGGTCGTATGCGTCGCCGACCCGCGGCATCCGTTGCCGGGGTCCGGCCATGCCGACCCGCTGGACGACACCTGGTGCGACCAGCTCGCGATGGCCGATGTGATCGTCGCCAACAAGCGCGACCTCGTGGACGACGAACGCTACCGGGCGTTCGCCGCATGGGTCGAATCCCTTTACCCGCCCAAGCAGGCCATCGTCCCGGCGGTCGAGGGCCAGGTGCCCGCGTCGCTGCTCGACATGTCGAGGGCGCGCTGGCGGCCGATACTCGCGGGCAGCCACGCAGCGGGCACCACGCACGCGCGCGAACCCGCGTGCGGCCTGCCCGGCCTCGGCACTCGCCACGCCGCCCTCTCCGGCACCACCGCAAGCGTGGGATGGCTGTTCGACGACCCCTGCAGCGAACGGGCCGCATTCGACGCCGAGCGTATCGACCACCTGATGATAAGCCTTGGGGGGATCGTGTCAGCGAGCAGCGCCCGCCTGCTGCGGGCCAAAGGCGCGTTGCGCACCGACCATGGAACGCGCCTCGTCGAGTGGTCGGCCGCGCAGATCCGGAGCAGCCCGCTGGTCTTTACCGGGCCGGCTCGCTTCGAACTGCTGTTCGAGGCAAGCGAAGAAAACATGAAGACCGCAACCAGCGCCATCGCGAGCGCCGTGGAAACCGTGCTGCGCGCTGCGCTCGCCGTGACTTCGGCCCGCTGAGCAGCACACCGAATCCGGTCACGCCCGCTGCGATCCCGATCTTCGACAGCCTGTGCGGGAGCAACTCCGCCAGTGAGTGCGCCAGGTCGAACAGTCGGGCGAACGGCACGATCTGGGCAGATACCGTCATGAGGGTGCGCGAACGCCTGCGCCGTAACGAGCCAGGAAATCGCCGTACGCGAGTGCGATGCCCTGCTCGAGAGAGACCCTGGGCGCCCATCCGGCCGCACGGATGCGCGACACGTCCATGAGCTTCCTGGGGGTACCGTCCGGCTTCGATCGGTCGTAGACGAGCTGCCCGGTGAAACCGACCACTCTTGCGGTCATCAGGGCAAGCTCGCTGATGGTCACGTCTTCACCGCAACCGATATTGACGAACTCGCCGATCATCGATGCGCTCGCGCGCTCGAGCAGGAATACGCACGCGTCCGCCAGATCGTCGCTGTAGAGAAATTCGCGGCGTGGCTGACCGGACCCCCATATCGAAACCTGGGCATCGCCCCTCGTCCGGGCTTCATGCATCTTGCGGATCAGCGCGGGAAGCACGTGTGAATTCTGCAGGTCGTAATTGTCGCCTGGCCCGTACATGTTCGTGGGCATCGCCGCGATGTAGTCGGTGCCGTACTGGCTGTTGTAGGCTGCGCAGAGCTTGATGCCCGCGATCTTCGCTATCGCATACGGCTCGTTGGTGGGTTCGAGAAGCCCGGTCAGCAGATGCGCCTCCTCGAGGGGCTGCGGCGCGAGCTTCGGGTAGATGCAGCTGGAGCCGAGGAACAACAGCCGCCTGACCCCGCTGAGCCAGGCACTGTGGATCACGTTGTTCTGGATCTGCAGGTTCTCGTAGATGAACTCGGCCCGGTAGGTGTTGTTCGCGACGATGCCGCCGACCTTCGCTGCAGCAAGCACCACGACGTCGGGCTTCTCGGCAGCGAAGAAAGCCCTCACCGCCGCCTGGTCGAGCAGGTCTAGTTCGCCATGCGTCCGGGTCACCAGGTTCAGGTATCCCGCGGCCTTCATGCGGCGCACGATGGCGGAGCCCACCAGCCCGCGATGACCGGCGACATAGATACGGTGCCCCGGCAAGAGCAGGTTACTCATTGAAATCGAAGGCCTTGTATCCGTGCCGCTTGGTGAGTTCATCGCGCTCGGCAGACCGCAGGTCTTCCCGCACCATCTCCTTCACCAGTTCGGCGAAGGTCGTGCGCGGCGTCCACCCGAGCTTCTCGCGCGCCTTCGTTGCATCCCCGAGCAGCGTCTCGACCTCGGCGGGCCGGAAATAGCGCGGATCGACCGCTACGATCCTGCGGCCAGCGGCGTCGATGCCGACCTCTTCGAGGCCACTGCCCTGCCACCGGATGGACAGCCCGATCTCGGCCGCCGCGATCTCGACGAACTGGCGTACGCTGAACTGCACACCGGTCGCGATCACGAAATCCTCTGCTTCGGCCTGCTGCAGCATCAGCCACTGCATCTCGACGTAATCGCGCGCGTGACCCCAGTCGCGCTTCGCGTCCATGTTGCCGAGGTACAGGCACTCCTGGAGCCCCAGCTTTATGCGAGCCAGCGCGCGGGTGATCTTGCGCGTCACGAACGTCTCGCCCCGTACGGGCGACTCATGGTTGAACAGTATGCCGTTGCAGGCATACATCCCGTAGGACTCTCGGTAGTTGACCGTGATCCAGTAGGCGTAGAGCTTGGCCACCGCATACGGCGACCTGGGATAGAACGGGGTCGTTTCCTTCTGCGGAACTTCCTGCACGAGGCCATAGAGTTCCGACGTGGACGCCTGATAGAAGCGCGTCTTCTTTTCCAGCCCGAGGATGCGGATCGCCTCGAGCAGCCGCAACGCACCGAGCGCGTCGGTATTCGCGGTGTACTCCGGCTCTTCGAACGAGACCGCCACATGGCTTTGCGCGGCGAGGTTGTAGATCTCGTCCGGCTGGACCTGCTGCACGATACGTATGAGGCTCGTGGAGTCGGTCAGGTCGCCGTAGTGCAGGATGAACCTGCGGCTGGACACATGCGGGTCCTGGTAGAGATGATCTATCCGGTTCGTGTTGAACAGGGACGACCGCCGCTTGATGCCATGGACGGTGTAGCCCTTGTTCAGGAGAAACTCCGCGAGATACGCGCCATCCTGCCCGGTGACCCCGGTGATGAGCGCAATCTTGCCGTTGGATTCTGGTGGAGCCATTTGCCTTCCTTTGCGGGACATCGATGCGATGAGTGCAGGATCAGCGCCATGCCGGGACCAACTGCGATCGACAGGACGGGCGCGCCGGAACGGCTCAGGCGCATGATGCGTTCGCAGCCGTCAAGGCGGCCCGGGAGACCCGTGCCCGCGAGAAACAAGCCTGAACACGAAATTATCCCACGGGATGACGATGCCCAGCCCGCTCGCGGAACCGCGCCATCCCGGCAATAATCGGGGCTTGCCCGCGATCGGCAGCCCCGAGCCGACGCGCATTCAAAGGACGAACACCGATGATCCGCACCTTCGCCACCGCAGCTGTTGCCGCACTGTTGCCCACCAGCCTGTTCTGGGCGGGCGGGGTCCAAGCCCAGGCCTACCCGGCGAAACCGGTCCGGTTCATCGTGCCGTTCACGGCCGGCAGCGCGACCGACTCGGTCGCCCGGCTGGTCGGTGCCCACGTGACCGAAGCCACCGGGCAGACGGTACTCGTCGAAAACCGTGCGGGCGCCAGCGGCATCATCGGTGCGGAGGCGGCAGCACGGGCACCGGCGGACGGCTACACGATGCTGATCGGCACCAACACGACCAATGCGGCGAACGCCAGCCTGTTCAAGGTGCTGCCGTACAGCCAGCAGAAGGATTTCGCTCCGGTCTCGCTGATCGGTACCGCTGGCCTGATCGCCACGGTGCACCCGTCGCTGCCGGTGAAGTCCATCGCCGAGCTGACCGCGCTGGCGAAGAAGAACCCAGGCAAGCTCGGCTTCGGCGAAGGCAGTGCCTCGTCGCGCGCGTCGGTCGAGATGTACAAGGAGATGGCTGGCATCGACTTCCTGCGCGTGCCCTACAAGAGCAACCCGCAGGCCGTAACCGACCTGGTCTCCGGCCAGGTGGTGCTGATGATCGCCGACATGGTGACGCTGCTGCCGCAGGTGAAGGCCGGCAAGCTGCGCGCACTGGCGGTCTCGACACCGACGCGGCTGGCGATCCTGCCTGACCTGCCGACGATGAGCGAAGCCGGCGTGAAGGGCTACGAGCTGACCGTCTGGTTTGCCGGGTTCATGCCGTCGGGCTCGCCTGCAGATGCAGTCAAGCGGATGGCGGAACTGTTCGCCGGCGCCACGAAAACACCGAAGATGCAGGAATTCTTCGTGAACTTCGGCGGCTCGGCGCAGTCCAGCACCCCGGAAGAACTGAGCCGGTTCGTCGCCAGCGAGACCGCGAAATGGGCGCGCATCGTGAAGAACGCCGGTATCGTGCCGGAATGACTACCCAGTCCCGCTCCGCGTCCGTCACGCCGGGCTCGGCGGCGCTCAGCCCGGCGGAGTGCGCCACGTTCGAGCGCGACGGGTTGCTGGTGCTGCGCGCATGGTCGCCGCCCGAGCTCGTCGCTGCCGCCCGCGAGGCCGCCGTACACCAGCTCGACACCCGCCAGCCACCGCTGGAGCTGGAGGCGGATGTCGGATACCCCGGCGCGCCCGCCTCGACGTCGACCCCTGGCGGCCAGACCGTCCGGCGCCTGCTGCGCGCCCATGACCGTGGCGAAGCCTTCCGCGCGCTGGCGACCTCACCCGCACTCGGGCAGGTGCTGCGCGAACTGATGCTGCCGGCGGGCAGCAACGGCTCGGTACTGATGGCGCAGGCGCACCACAACTGCGTGATGACCAAGATGCCCAGCTACTCCAGCCAGACCAACTGGCACCAGGACGTGCGGTACTGGTCATACCAGCGCCCGGAACTGATCTCGGCCTGGTTCGCCCTGGGCAGCGAGACCGACGAGAACGGCTGCCTGTCGTTCATCCCCGGCACGCACCGGATGAACTTCGGGCGCGACCGCCTCGACGACCAGTTGTTCCTGCGCACCGATCGCGAAGACAACCAGGCGCTGATTGCCAGCGCAGTCGCCCCCGCGCTGGCAGCGGGCGACCTCGTGCTGTTCCACTGCCGGCTGTTCCATGCCGCCGGGCGCAACGGCTCGCAGGCCACGAAGTTCTCGCTGGTGTGCACCTATCGGGCCGAGGACAACCTGCCGCTGCCGGGGACGAAGTCGGCCTCGACGCAGGACGTAGCCGTCTAGTCAGGCGCTGCCGGCCACCATCCCCACCCGCCCCAGCGTCTCGCCCCGGCGGATCGCCTCGTGCAGCGCTGGTACCGCCTCCAGCGCCACCGTCTGCGTGACGATCGAGCGCACCCTGCCATCGCGCACCAGTTCCAGTGTGCGTTCGATCTCGGCCAGCGTGACGTAGCGCGACGCGTGGATCTCCAGGCCGCGGTGCAGGAAGCGGATCGGGTCGACCAGGAAGCTCGGGTCTTCGCCATAGACCTTGGGCGGATGCGCACCGATGATCACCAGCCTGCCACCGATGGCCAGCGAAGCCAGGGATGCCGCCAGCGTCGCGCGCGAGGCGACGATGTCGATCACCGCATCGACGCCTTCGCCACCGGTGTGTTCCATCACCTGCGCGGCGAGGTCGCCTGCCGAAGCGTCGATCACGACGTCGGCCGAGTCGACCGACCGCACGAAATCGAGCTTCGCTGTGCCGACATCTGCCGCCAGCACCCGCGCGCCGCACAGCTGCGCCATCTGGATCATGTGAATGCCCACTCCGCCGGCCGCACCGATCACCAGCACGCTGTCACCCGCGCGCAGCCGCGCCTCTTTCACGCAGGCATGGAACGGTGTGGCGATCGCATCGGAGGCCACCGCGGCATCGATGTCGGACACGCCGTCCGGGATTGCCACCACGTTGCGCTCCGGCAGCGACACGTACTCCGCGTAGCCGCCATCGCGGTTCTGGCCGATGTTGCCCTTCGGGAACAGGCAGAGCGTCTCGCGGCCGTTGCGGCAGTTCTTGCAGTTGCCGCAGGTCATGTAGAAGTGGTTCGTCACGCGGGTACCGGGCCGGATCGTGCGCACGCCCTCGCCCACCGCAACCACCTCTCCGGCGATCTCGTGCCCCGGGATACGCGGGTAGCGGTCCACACGTCCCGGCGTCGCGAGCAGGTTGACCACGGTCAGGCCGACACCGCAGGCACCGACCTTCACCAGCACGTCGTTCGGGCCGATGGCCGGCACGGGTACGTCCTTCAGTTCGAGCGGGCCGCCGAACGCGCCCAGCACCAGCGCCTTCATCGCTTGAACCGCAACACGTAGATGCCGTGGTTCTTGTCCGACACGAAGACGTTGCCGCGCGCATCGACCACGACATCCTCCGACTGCGTGACCAGGCCGGTCTTGGGCAGCGGGCCGCGCTGCACCAGCGGGTCGGGCGGAATGAAATAGCCGATCTCCTGCGGCTGGCGTTCGATCGAGATGTCGTACACCCGCAGGCCGGCGTTGAACCAGGTGATGAACACCGTGTTCTCGTCCTGGTACAGGATGTCCTGGTACTGCGGCTGGTGCTGGTTATGCGGGCCGAAGCGGCCTGCCCGGTGCGCGAAGCTCTTGTACGGCGCGTCTTCCGGGGGAATCGGCAGCGGGAACAGCGAGATGAGCCGCGGGCGCGTCTCGACTGCGACATCGATGATCGCGGCGAACTGCAACGGCTCGTCGCAGCGCTCGGCGATCGCCTCGGAGTTCACCACCACCAGCGGGCGCCCCATCAGCGGCAATGCGGTATGCACGGCGATGCGCGAGGCGAACGGCGGCGAGAACGGCAGGTCGCTGATCATCGTTGGCTTCGTCACGTCCGAGATGTCGAGGATCACGAAGCCGCCGCCGCTGTATGGCAGATAGGCGCGATCGCCCTTGACGTAGGCGCCGCCATGCAGCGCGGTGTCGGCCGGTGCGTCGGTCTCGCCACCAGCCGTCCACTGCCCCTTGCGCCACCAGCGCGAGACCTCGCGCGGGTTGGCCGGATCACTGATGTCGACGATCTGGTAGATATGGCCTTCGTAGCCTACCGGCAGCGCTGTGGCGTGCACGTAGCGCCCGCCAGCGTAGAAGTTGCGGTGCGTGCCCTTGCCACCGGTCTTGTAGTGGCCGAGCAGCTTCGGGTCTTCGGGGTCGGCGAGATCCCAGATCAGGAAACCCTCGCCGAACGGCGCACCGGGGACGTCGCCCCAGCCCGGCATGATCCGCTCCATCGAGGTGATCATCCGGCCTTCGGCGATCTGCACCTGCAGCGTCCAGGTGTTCGGCGTGCCTTCCACGTAGCGCACGAAGCGCGGCGCCGCCGGATCGGTCACCTCGACGATGGAAAAGCCGCTGCACCAGAACTGCGCGGTGTAGAGGTACCAGCGCTCGCCCGCGCCGGTGGTCGGGTTGCCGGGCACCCGGTGCAACGCCATCTTGAAGCCGGGGCGGCCCTGCAGGTCGGTGTAGCCGACCATCTCGAAGCCCTTGCTGTAGGCCTTGCCGGGCGGGAACGGATCGGGAGTGAATGCGGCCACGGTATGGATCCTCAGGAATAGATCGGGTCAGACCCGGATTTCGGTCAATCGAGGCTGATGCCGAGTTTGCGGCCGAGGGCGCCCCACTTCTTCGCCTCGGCGCGCACCAGGGCAGTGAACTCGGCAGGCGTATTGCCCACTGGTTCGTTACCGCCGTCGATGATGATCTTCGCCACGTCGGGCTTGCGCAGGACCGCGACGATCTCCTTGTGCAGGGTCTCGACGACCGGCCTCGGCGTCTTCGCCGGCGCAAAGAACCCGTACCAGACCACCGAGTCGTAGCCTGGCACCCCGGCCTCGGCGATGGTGGGTACGTCGGGGGCGATCGGCGAGCGCTTGACGCCGCCGGTGGCGAGAAGCTTCATCCGGCCCGCCTTCACATGCGGCATCGTGGTGAAGATGTTGGCCAGCGCGAACTGCAGCTCGCCCTGGATCAGCGCAGTGGTCAGCGGTGCCACGCCCTTGTAGGCGATGTGCGTGGTCTGGATGCCGGCCATCGCGTTCAACTGCTCGGTCATCAGGTGGGGCGCGCTGCCCGGGCCGGACGAGCCGTAGTTCAGCTTGCCCGGGTTCGCCTTCGCATACGCGATGAACTCCTTCAGGTTGTTCACCGGCAGGTTCGCGTTCACCAGCAGAACCAGCGGCGACTGGGTCGCCAGGGTGATCGGCGCGAAGTCGTTCACCGGATCGTAGGGCAGCTTGGCGAACAGCTCGGCGCTCATCGCGTGGGTGGAGAACACGGTGAGCAGCGTGTAGCCGTCGGCCGGGGCCTTCGCGACCAGGTCGGTGCCGACGATGCCGGAGGCCGCCGGACGGTTGTCGACGATGAACTGCTGGCCGAAGCGCTCGGTGAGGTTGGCGCTGACCAGGCGAGCGATGGCATCAGAGCCGCCGCCGGGGGCGAGCGGCACGATCATGCGAACGGGGCGCGCCGGATAGGGGGCGGCCGAAAATGCGGTTCCTGCGGACGACACGAGTGCCGACGAACCCATTGCCTGGACGAAACGACGCCGCGTGACCATCTGACTCTCCTCCGCTGTCATTCTTGTGGGCAGGGATGCAGGCAGAGCGGTGCCGCCTGCATCCCTACGCTGGAGGAAGAAGTCTCGCCGATGGGTGGCGGTGCGTCAAACGGCGAGCGGGGCCGGGCGCGCCGATCGGCCTGCCATACATCTCGATCGTGCTTTCGCTCGGCCGCTCGAAGCCAGCGACGATGCGCAGCCACGTCGACTTTCGAAGAACCTGCCATATGGCGCACATGAGGTGCCCATAAGCCGACGAACGATGCAGAGCGGGAAAGGTGACGCCTGACCGGGAAGGTTTGCGCTGCCAGGCGTTCCTGTCGCAACGCGTCGAGCAGACGCGGACAGGACAGAATCAGTCGGCATCCGAAGTCGTCGTTCGGCTGCGGTACCTGTCCCGCCCCGATTCAAGGCACATGGATCGGGCTGGATCAGCATTGGCGCAATGCATATTTCATGCGTATCATTTCCATGGAAACAGCGTTCGATCCAGCGAAGGCGGCTGCCAACTACCGCAAGCATGGGGTGCGTTTCGTCGATGCCATCCAGGCTTTGCAGGACGACTTCGCGATCTGACACGCCAAGGCATCGCTCCATCGTCGGACCGAACGATGGCCCACCCGCGAGGCTGGTGGAAGATGGCTGCGAGCCTCGAGCGGCGACCGCCATGCCTGTGGCGCTGCTCGCGCAGGTCACGTTTCGCTTCGGCGCTGGTGTTACCGCTGTTCCCGCCGCGCCAGCGCCTCGATCACCTTCCGCGCATACCGCTCCCGCAGCACCGCACTGCCAGCGTTGTATGCCCCGACCGCGGTCCATGTGTTGCCGTGCAGCCGCATCTTCTGCGCCAGTACCCATGCGCCGACATGCACCGACACGCAGGGGTCCAGCAGGTCGCGCGGGGCGATGCCATGGCGCTGCAGTTCGGGCAGCCACAGACTGTTGATCTGCATCAGGCCGATGTCGATCGAGCCGTTGGTGTTGCGGCCGATCGCGCCGGGGCGCAGGCCACTCTCGACCTCGGCGATGGCGACCAGCAGGTAAGGATTGACCTGATGCCGACGGGCCGCCTGCTCCCAGCAGGTGGCGGGCGCAGCAAGGCTGGCGATACCGCCCCCGTCTGCAGCGACCGTGCTCACCACGCCGATCACCATCATCAGCGCGGCAGCAATGATCGGGTAGCGTCGACCGGCCATGTACGGCTCAGGGCAGCGCGTCTGCCGCAGGTACCGCAGGGGCGAAGGGCAGCGCGGACGCGCGCGCCGGCTGCGGGCCGATCGCGCTGAGCGGATTGCGCGGATCGATGGGGCCGATCACCGGCAGCGCGGGAAGCGGCGGGAATGCCTGCGGCTGTGCTGTACCTGGGGCCGCGACGGCCGGCAGGCGTGCCGAAACCACTGCCGTCGCCTGGGCTGGCTGCGGCTGACCCGGGGGCGGCCGCCGGTCGATCGCCGCGATCACGGCGGGGTTGCGCGGCAGTTCGGCCACGGTGCCGTCCATGGTCACCGAGCCGTCGGTGATCGCGCCGACCCGGCGCCCCATCCACTCCTCCCCCTCGGATACGGTGGCCGTCGCGGTGCCGACCTGGACGATCGCCCGGCGCCGGTCGCCATTGCGCAGGATCGCCAGCACCTGTGGGCCCTGAGGGGGAAGGAACGTGGCTGAGGCGGGGGGCATGGCGGACGCGGCTGGCGCAGGCGGTTGCGCCGACGGGATCTGCGCGCGTCCGGGGCGGGCCGCCAGAGGAGCGACAGGCGCAGCCCCTGGCCCTCGCGCCGCCGGCACGGGCAGCCCGCCAGCGGCTGCGGGGCCGAACATCTCGGCCTGCAGGCGGCGCTCTTCGCTGCTCCGCCGGATCGGCGCGAGCGCCATGTTGTTGCGTATCGCAGCCTGCTTCGCCTCTTCTTCGAGCAGCTGGGTCTCCAGGCGCATCTGCTCGAGCCGGCGCTGCGTGGTCTCGAATGCCAACGGCTGCCCGGTGAGCGGATTCACGGCAGACGCAGGGGTTACAGCAGGCGCTGCGGCCTGGATACCGGGACAGGCGATGCACAGCAGTATAGACAACACAGGCAGGTACTTTTTCATCGGTCTCTCCAGCATCTGGAACGGCATTCGGGAAAGGTTCAAAGGGCACCGACCGCATTCACGCGCAGCACGGTGCCACCGGGCAGGGTCGTCACGATCGAAGCGGTGTAGGGCGGCAGCTGCTGAGCGGCATCGGCGTTCTGGGGATTACGCACCTGGTTGCTGCAGTTGTCGTACTGCATGACCTGTCCGTAGTGGTCGGTCACGTCGATGTTCGACAGGCCGAGCGTGGTCGCCGGACCGGTGCCACCAGCCACCAGCAGAGGAGATGGCGCACTGCACGCGGACAGCGGTATCGGTCCGCCGACGTCCCAGCGCTCGGCGGGCGTACCGCCGCTCGCGAAGTAGTTGATCGACGCGTCGCGGCTCGGATCGGCCTGCGCCCGCGACTGGAAGTAGACCTGGTAGGCGGTTGCAGCCGTCTGCATGCGCACAAGCGTGTGGCGCAGGAGCTCTGCCGCAATACTGAAGCCGTCGACCATCACGCCCTCGTCATCGCCGCACAAGGTGAGTTCGCCAGCAGCCGAGAGCCCGGTCGCGCAGGCACCGATCGTATCGAGACGGCCATTCGGTCCGGGCGCCACGATTGCGACCACCCGGTAGAAGGTGTTGACGCCACCGATCGCGCGCGACAGCCGTGTCGTCATCAGGATGCACACCGGTGCCGCAAAGCCGTCCCTGAAGGCCGTCGAAGCCGGTTGGGGCAGGTAGCGCGCCAGTGGAGCGAGCGTCGCTGGCCCGCTGGCACAGCGACCAGTCGTGGCATCCGGACCGACAGCCTCGATCGTGCCGCCCGGAAGCACGAAGCGGGCGCCCGCCTCCGAGTCGACCGTCACCGGGTTGTCCCGGTAGGCTGCCATGAACGCCTGCCGGACTTCGGCGAGCTGGCGTCGATTGTCCAGGCCACCCTGGAAAGCCAGCATCGGCCCGAGCACATCGAGCACGAACAGCACGAGCGGTACCATGACCGCCAGGACGATCGCGAGTTCGGTCAGCGTGAAGCCGCGGCAGCCAGCACACGCGGCGCAGCGGCCATCGACATCGGTCATGCGCCCTGCCCTCCGGCTGCCGATTGCATCAGCCAGGCGAATTCTTCCGCCGGGTGCGCGACATAGCGCGCATCTTCTTCCGCGATCTCGCCCCGCCGCACCCGGTCGGCCAGTTGCGCGGTCATCTGTAGATGGCCGTCGCGCCGGCCCTGGGCCATGATGCCGCGCAACTGCCCCGTGGTTCCCTGAAGGATCTGCTGGCGAACGGCCGGAGTACTGACCATCAGTTCGCAGACCAGCGCCTGTGCCGTCTCGTCGCGCCGCCGCACCAGCGCCTGCGACAGCACAGCCACCAGTACGTTCGCGAATACGCTGCGCGCCCATGTCATCTCGTCCGGCACGAAGAACGACAGCACGCGCTCGACGGCCTCGGAAGCGTTCGGCGCATGCAGCGTCGCCAGAACGAGATGCCCGGTCTCCGCCGCCGACAGCGCGGCATGCATGGTCGCGCGATCGCGGATCTCGCCGATAACGATCACGTCGGGATCCTGCCGCATTGCAGCGCGTACGGCGCTGGCGAAGTCTGGCGCGTCGGCGCCGACTTCCCGGGCTGTCACATGGCCGAGCGCGCAGCTGCCCCCGGGGCAGGCGGCCCGGTCGAGCCGGTACTCGATC
>CANGXU010000078.1 GCA_947457885.1 Betaproteobacteria bacterium | reverse complement strand
GACCTCAACTTCGTGCGCGGCGAGGATTCCCTGGTCCGGGCGCTGTGGGCGGCCCGTCCCCTGTGCTGGCAGCTCTATCCACAGCAGGACGATGCGCAGTGCCCGAAGCTGGATGCCTTCTCGCTGGCCTGCCGCCGTCAGGCAGGCCCGGCGCGCGGCGGTGGCGAGCCCGGGTGCGCAGCCGTGGAGGCGCTGGAACGGCTGCAAAGCGCCTGGAACGGGTGTGCAACGGGTGCTCCGCCGGGGCTGATGCTCGATGCGGGAACGGTGGCGGGACAGTCGACGCGACAGTCGACGGGGCATGACCCCGCGCCGTTCGCGGCAGCGCTCGCGGCGGCGTGGCCGGGGGTGCGCGCCGGACTTCCGGTCCTGCGGCGGCGGTCGGCACTGCTTGCGGGGGCGCTGGCGGGCCAGCCCGACCTTGCCGCGCGACTGGCGGGTTTCTGCCGGGAGCAGCTAAAATAGAGGGCTTTTCGGAATTGCTGCGGCCAGGCCGGTCGAACGAGTCCGGGCAGTCCATCCCTCAGTCAAACGCGCAATCCAACGCGCAATCCAGTGCGCAACCCAGCGCGCAGTCCAACGATCCAGTGGTGCACAAATGAAAACCGCACAGGAAATCCGCCCGGGCAACGTCATCATGGTCGGCAAAGATCCGATGGTCGTCCAGAAGGCCGAGTTCAGCAAGTCGGGCCGCAACGCCTCGGTCGTGAAGATGAAGCTCAAGAACCTGCTCTCCGGCACCGCCGCAGAGTCGGTGTACCGCGCCGACGAGAAGTTCGACATGGTGTCGCTCGAGCGCAAGGAGGTCACCTTCTCCTACTTCGCCGACCCGTCTTACGTGTTCATGGACGCCGAGTTCAACCAGTTCGACATCGACGGCGACAACATGGGTGATGCCTTGAACTATCTCGAAGAAGGCATGCCCGCCGAAGTTGTGATCTACAACGATCGCCCGATCTCCGTCGAGATCCCGCAGACGCTGGTGCGCGAGATCATGTACACGGAACCGGCGGTACGTGGCGATACCTCGGGCAAGGTGCTCAAGCCCGCCAAACTGAAGAGCGGCTTCGAGATCCCGGTGCCTTTGTTCTGCGATACCGGCGACAAGATCGAGATCGATACCCGCACGAACGAGTACCGCAACCGCGTCAAGGGTTGAACGCGAGCATGAACCCGGGGTCTGGCCTCAAGGTGGAAGCCTGCGGTCGAACCTTGGGGACGGCTGGGCCGGTGCCGTTTCCGCAGTTGCAGGAGAAACGATGAAGGCTGCGATTTTCGAGTACGCGCGGGCTGACAGCATTGCGCAGGCCTGCAGCCTGCTCGCCGAGCATGGGGCGGATGCCAAGCTGCTGGCCGGCGGCCAGAGCCTGGTGCCGATGATGGCGATGCGGCTCGCGCGTCCGGCCTGGCTGATCAATGTCAACGAGATCGCTGAACTGAAGGGTAGCCGGCGCGACGGTGCTGTCTGGGTAACCGGCGCGGGCCTGCGCCAGGTGGACGTCGAACGCGATGGCGAACTCGCGCGTGCGGTGCCACTGATCCGCCAGGGGCTCTACTGGGTCGGTCACGTGCAGACCAAGAACCGCGGCACGCTCGGCGGCAGCCTGGTGCATGCCGATCCTTCGGCGGAACTGCCGCTGGTGGCCCGGACGCTCGGCGCATCCTTCCTGCTGCGCCGGTCCGGCGGCGAGCGCACGGTGCCGGCTGACGAATTCTTCCAGGCGCCGATGATGACCGCGACCGAGCCCGATGAATGCCTGGTCGAAGTGCACTGGCCGGTCTGGCGGGGCGAGCGGGTCGGCAGCGCGTTCGACGAGCTGAGCATCCGCCACGGCGACTTCGCGATCGTCGCCGCCTGCGCGCAGGTCGAGATCGATACTGCCGGGCGCTGCGTGCGCGCGGCACTGGGCATAGGCGGTGCCGCGGCCGTCCCGGTGGCGGCCGAGGCGATCGCACGGTCGCTGCACGGCACGCAGCTCGAGGACGCGACGATCGACGCAGCGGTCGAATCGATCGGTCAGTGCCTCGAGCCGGGTTCCGACGTGCACGCGACGGCCGAATACCGGATCCACCTCGCGCGAGTGCTCGCCGCACGCGTGCTGCGGCAGGCACGCACGAACGCCACCGGCCTCGCCAGGGACACGCGCGCCTGACGCGCAGTCGTTGCGTGGGCCGGCAACGGTCCCTTTCCAGGTTCCCGTTTCACTCCCGGTCGCGGCGCAGCTACCCGCGGCCCATCAGGCAGGGCACAGCATGAACGAACCCATCAGCAGCGTCTGCATCACCGTGAACGGTGTCGAACACCGGTGCGAGGTCCCGACCCGTCTGTCGCTGGTCGACTTCCTGCGCGAGACCGTGCGCCTGACTGGCACGCATGTCGGCTGTGAACACGGTATCTGCGGCGCCTGCTCGGTCATCCTCGACGGTGATCCCGTGCGCTCCTGCCTGATGTTCGCGGTGCAGGCCGACGGCCATTCGATCACCACGGTCGAGGGACTGGCCAATGCCGACGGTTCGATGAGCGTGCTGCAGGACAGCTTCTGCGAGACGCACGGACTGCAATGCGGCTACTGCACGCCCGGCATGCTGGTGGCGACCCATTCGCTGCTGAAGACGAATCCGAACCCCACTGCCGGCGAGATCCGCGATGCGATCAGCGGCAACCTGTGCCGCTGCACCGGTTACCAGCAGATCGTCGAAGCGGTGCAACTCGCCGCACGGCGGGTCGCCGCCGGCAACGGCAACCGATAGGACACCGGACCATGGCTGAGAAGACTTCGCCGTACGGCTTTCGCTACATCGGTGCCAAACGGCGCACCAAGGAAGACCCGCGCTTCGTCACCGGGCGCGGCCGCTATGCCGCGGACATCCAGTTGCCCGGCATGCTGCACGTGGCGATCGTTGCCAGTCCGTATCCGTCCGCACGCATCCGTTCGATCGACAGCGCCGAGGCGCTGGCACTGCCAGGCGTGCGCTACGTGCTGGCCGGTGCCGAGCTGTGCGCCGCGGTCGATGCCCTGTACGTCGGCGTCGATGCGCCGAAGGTCAAGCGCTATCCGCTGGCCAACGGGCTGGTGCGCTATGCCGGCGAGTGGGTCGTGGCCGTGGTGGCCGAGACGCGCGCGATTGCCGAGGATGCGGCGGAGCTGATCGAGGTCGACTACGAGCCGTTGCCGCACCTGGTCGACCCGGAGGAGGCCGCGAAGCCGGGCGCGGTGCTGGTGCATCCGGACCATGGTACCAACGTGCTCTACCACCGGAAGTTTGTCTGGGGCGCGGTGGACGAGGCGTTCGAGAAGGCGGACCACCGGCTCGCGTTCCGCGCCCGGTGGGGGCGCAGCGCCACGGTGCCGATCGAGACGTTCGTCGCGGTCGCGCAGTGGGACGCCGGAAACGAGATCCTCGACATCTGGGCCTCGATCCAGATGCCCAAATTCCCCGACCAGCTCGCGCGTGCGCTGCGCCTGCCGGGCAACTCGGTGCGCGTGCATTTCGACGTCGATGTCGGCGGCAGCTACGGCGTGAAGCGCGGCATCAAGCACACGCTGCTGGTGTCCTACCTGGCGATGAAGCTGCGCGCGCCGGTGCGCTTCCTGGAAGACCGCCTCGAGAACATGCGCGGCGGCGACATGCACGGTCCCGACCGTATCTTCGACATGCAGGTCGCTTTCGACGGCGATGGCACGATCCGCGCCTGGAAGATAAAGGCCCTGGACGATGTCGGCGCCTATGCCGGCCGTTCGCCGCTGCAGCTGGGCAAGCCGGTCAGCGCGATCTGCGGCCCGTACCGCATCCCGGCGGTCGAGTACGAGCCCACGTCGGTGATGACGCACAAGACGCCGCAGGAGGCGGTGCGCGGCTTCGGCCAGGCACCGACCAATTTCGCGATGGAATGCACCATCGACCGGGTCGCGCGCCATCTCGGCATGGACCGCCTCGAACTGCGCCGGAAGAACCTGATCCGCAAGGAAGAGTTCCCGTACCGTATCCCGAGTGGCACCACCTACGACTCGGGCGACTACCACACGGTACTCGACAAGGCCCTGAAGGCGGCCGACTACGATGGCCTGGTGCGGCGCCGGGACGAAGCGCGCCGGGCCGGCCGGCTGGCCGGCATCGGCGTGTCGACCTGCCTGGAGCCCTCCGGCGGCAACTCGTCTTTCGAGCCCTTGTTCAACCCGAAGAACGAGACCACCACCTGGATGGACTCCTGCCTGGTGCGCGTCGACCTCAATGGCGCGATCACCGGTGTATTCGGCACATCCAGTTCCGGCCAGGGCCACCAGACGCTGGTGTCTACCGTGGTCGGCGAGGTGCTGGAGCGCGACCCGTCCGGCATCCGGGTGATCGCGGCCGATTCGCTGAATGCGCTGCCGTCGAACAGCCCGGTGGGCAGCCGGATGGCGATCATGCTCGGCGGCGCCGCGGCCGGCGCGGCGCGGAAGATTCGCGACACGCTGCTGAAGATCGGCGCGCACAACCTCGGCCTGCCGCCGTCGGGCGTCACCTATCGCGACGGAGATGTGTTCGATACGCTGCATCCCGAGAAGCGCATGACCTGGGACCAGCTGGTGGAAGTGGCTCACCGCAAGTTCCACAAGATGCCGCCCGATATCGAACCGGGCCTGCAGGCGAAGTTCGTCTGGGAGGTGCCCACCGGCGGCACGCTGCCGACCGAGGACGGCCAGGTGCAGATGTACCCGTGCTACTCGTTCGAGACGCACGTGGTCTATGTCGAGATCGATCCCGATACGGGCAAGCCCGTGCTGCAGCGCTACGTGGTCGGCCACGACTGCGGCGTGATGATCAACCCGGACATCGTGCACGGCATGACCTACGGCGGCGTCGCGCACGGCGTCGGCGCGGCGCTCTACGAGAAGTTCGCGTTCTCCGGTGAAGGCCAGCTGCTGTCGGGAACGTTCATGGACTACCTGATCCCGAGTGCGCTGGAAGTGCCCGAGATCAGCATCGTCGACCACTGCACGCCATCGCCGCTGACCACCTTCGGCCAGAAGGGCTCCGGCGAGGCCGGCTACCTCGGCGGGCCGGCCGCGATCGCCTGCGCGATCAACGACGCGCTCGACCCGATCGGCACGGCCATCGCCGAGACGCCGATGTCGCACCTTGCGCTGTGGGGCCTGATCCGGACGGCACGCGCGAAGCCGAAGATGAAGGATGCCGCCTGAAGCGCGCGGCGCCGCACGAAGCATTCCTCGATACCCCGAACCCACCAAGGTCCCACGCATGATCATCGACATCCACGCCCACTACATCCCGCAGCTCGTGTTCGACCGCTTCGAGCGCGAGGCCTCGAAGTTCCCCGGCGTCGCGCTGACGCGCGATGACAAGGGTGTCCGCATCGGCTTCGTCGGCAAGGACCTGTCGCGGCCGATCATGCCCAAGCTGTCGGCTTTGGCCGATCGCCGCGCTTGGATGGATGCCAACGGTATCGACCACCAGCTGGTCGGCGCCTGGATGGACGCCACCGGCTACGAGCTGCCGCCCGAGCAGGGCCTGGCCTGGAGCCGCTTCATGAATGCGTGCACGCTCGAGAACCTGGGCGACGAGAAGCGCTTCACGCCGCTGGCCACCGTGCCGATGCAGAGCGGCAAGCTCGCGGCGCAGGTGCTGGAAGAGGCGATGGGGCAGGGCTTCGGTGGGGTGATGGTCGGCACGTTGCCCAGCGGTGAAGGCGGCAACCTCGATTCCCCCGACCTCGATCCGTTCTGGGAGACCGCCTCGCGTCTGAACGCCGCCGTGATGCTGCATCCGATGTTCGTCTGCGGCGAACCGCGCCTGGGCGACTACGACCTCGTGAACGCGATCGGTCGCGTGGTCGACACCTCGATCGCGGTGTCGCGCCTGCTGTTCTCCGGCCACCTGCTGAAGTACCCCGGCGCGAAGCTGGTGCTGTCGCATGGCGGCGCGGCGCTGCCGTTCGTGCTTGGCCGGCTCGGCCGCCACTACGACCACCACGGCGACAAGTACGCCGACCCGCGCAAGGGCTTCGAGGCGCTGTACTTCGATGCGCTGGTGTTCGACGCCGATTCGACCTCGTACCTGATCGACAAGGCCGGCGACGACAAGGTGATGCTCGGCTCCGACATGCCGTTCCCTGCCGGCGATCCGCATCCGCTGCGTCCGATCGATGAGGCGGTGAAGGACGAGGCCGTGCGGCGCAAGGTACTGGAAGAGAATGCTCGGCGGGTGTTCCGCGTGCGCCCGGATTGCGCGATGCCCGGCTGACCCCTTCGGCCAGGCCGCCGCCCGCAGCAAGACACTGGAGGAGTGATGATCGAGATCCAACGCAGGCGCCTGCTTGCCGGCGCAGGCGCGGCAGGCGCTGCCTCGCTGGCCGCGTCGCCCGGCCGCGCGTCGGCGCAGCCGAAATTCCCCGACCGCCCGGTGCGGCTGATCGTGCCGTTCGCCCCCGGCGGCGAGACCGACTTCGTCGCACGCACCTGGGCCAACCGTGTGTCGCCCCACCTGGGCTCCACGCTGATCGTCGACAACCGCCCCGGGGCGGGCGGTGCGGTCGGTGCCGGCGAAGCCTCGCGCGCGAAACCCGACGGCCACACGCTGCTTTCGGGCACCACCACCACGCATGTGATCAATCCGGCGGCGATGAGCAAGCCGCCGTACGATCCGCTGCGCGACTTCATGCCGGTGACGCTGGTCAGTTCCTCGCCCACCTGCGTGATGGTGAACCCGTCGATTCCAGCGAAGAACCTGAAGGAGCTGGTCGCCTTCGTGCGTACCAACCAGAAGCAGCTGAGCTACGGCTCGCCCGGCGCCGGCAGCATCAACCACCTCGCGGGCGAACTCTTCAAGCAGCTGGTCGGTGCAGCCGAACTGCAGCACGTGGCCTACAAGGGCGCAGGGCCAGGCGTGGCCGACCTGATGGCCGGCCACATCCCGCTGTTCATGGGCATCTTCGGCGCACAGCCGCTGGCCCAGCATCGCGCCGGCCGGCTGCGTATCCTGGCAGTGTTTGGCGAGCAGCGCCTGAAGGCCGCCCCGGACATCCCGACCGCGGTCGAGCAGGGCCTGCCGAAGATGGTCACCAGCATCTTCCACGGCGTATTTGCGCCGGCCGGCACACCGCCGGCGGTGGTCGCGCAGATCCATGCGGCCACGAAGGCTGCATGGGGCGAAGGGCTGCTGCAGAAGGACCTCGAGACGGTCGGCGGCACGCCGGCCGTCGATTCCACGCCGGAGTCCGCGGACCGCTTCATCCGCCAGGAGATCGCGCGCTGGACGCCGCTGGTGAAGTCCATCGGCCTGAAGATGGATTGATGCATCGCCCGCAACCGACTATCGAACCGGAGTGACCCGACACCATGGACAGCCCTGAGACCGGCCGCGGCTATCGCGACCTCCATGAACACCTGGCCGAGCTGGAGCGGCGCGGCCTGCTGCTGAAGATCGACCGGCAGATCGACAAGGACTCGGAGCTGCACGCGCTGGTACGCTGGCAGTTCGTCGGCGGCATGTCCGAGGCCGAGCGCAAGGCCTTCCTGTTCACCAACATCGTCGACGGCCAGGGCCGCAAGTACGACATCCCGGTGGTGGTCGGCGCGCTGGCGGCCAACCGTGCGGTGTATTCGGTCGGCATGGACGCGCCGGTCGAGGGCATCCAGGCGAAATGGGACCGCGCGATCGCCAACCCGGTGAAGCCGCTGGTGGTCGAGAAGCCGCCCTGCCAGGAAGTGATCCTGGAAGGCGATGCGCTGGTCGGACCGGGCAACGGACTCGGCCGGCTGCCGATCCCGATCTCCACGCCGGGTTTCGACAGTTCGCCGACGCTGACCGCCACCAACGTGGTCACGAAGGACCCGGAGACCGGTGGCCAGAACATGGGCACCTACCGCTGCGCGCTGAAAGCGCCCGACCGCATGGTGGTGCGCATGGCCACCCGCGTCGGCGGTGCCGAGGGCTATATCCACTACACCAAGCACCAGAAGCGGGGCGAGCGCTACATGCCCTGCGCGATCGTGCTTGGCTGCCCGCCCTATGTCGCGTTCATGGGGCCGCAGAAGCTGCCGATCGGCGTCGACGAGCTCGACGTGGCCGGTGGTCTTGCCGGGCATCCGATCCGCATCACGCGCGCGCATTCGGTCGACCTGATGGTGCCGGCCGAGGCCGAGGTGGTGATCGAGGGGATGATCGACACCGAGACGGTCGAGCCCGAGGCACCGTTCGGCGAGTCGCATGGCCACGTGGCGCTCGAGGAGTTCAACATGGTGATGAAGGTCACGGCCATCACCATGCGCAAGGACGCCGTGATCCCGTCCTACATCAGCCAGGTCGCGCCCAGCGAGTCGAGCGTGATCAAGCGCGTCGCCTACGAGCCGCTGTTCCTGACCCACCTGCGCGACGGGCTTGGCATCCGGGGCGTGAAGCGAGTGACGCTGCACGAGCCGCTGACCGGCCTGCTGCGGGTGACCATGATCACCTGCGAGCGCGGCATGCCTCGCACAGAGGTGTGGCGTGCGCTGTACGGTGCCGCATTCTTCAAGGGCGACTGCAGCAAGATCTGCATCGCGATCAACGACGACATCGATCCCGACAATTCCGACGCGCTGCTGTGGGCGATGGCCTACCGCTCCAATCCGGTGGCCGACGTGCTGACGCTGCCGCACCGAGGCCAGGGCCATGGGCCGAAGCGCGAGAGCGACGGCGACGAGGACTCCACACTGCTGATCGACGCGACGATGAAGTCCGGCATGCCGCCGCTGGCGCTGCCCAAGCAGGAGTACATGGAGCGCGCCAAGGCGATCTGGGAAGAACTCGGGCTGCCGCCGGTGCGTCCGCAACCGCCGTGGTACGGCTATTCGCTCGGAGACTGGCATCCGGCCTGGGATGCCGCGGCCGAGCGCGCGGTGCGCGGCGAGTGGATCGAGAACGGCAGAATCAGCGAAGGCCAGCAGCGCAAGGGCCTCAAGCCCGAGACCAAGTTCCGCCCCGACTGATCCGGCGGCACGAACAAGACCACGGAGGAACACGATGGATCGCAGGACCTTCATCGCCACGGCCGGTGCCACCGGCGCTGGCCTGCAGTTGCCCCGCATCGCCGCAGCACAGGCGGTCGACTGGCCGCGCGAGCCGGTACGCATCGTCATCCCGTACTCGGCCGGTGGGCCGACCGAGGTGGCGGGGCGGATCATCGCGCAGGAACTGACGAAGAACCTCGGCCAGAACTTCCTGGTCGACCTTCGCCCGGGCGGAAGTTCGGTGATCGGCACCGACCTGGTGGCGCGCGCCAGGCCGGACGGCTACACGCTGCTGATGCAGGCGGCCGCGTTCGCGATCAACCCGTCGCTGATCCGCAAGCTGCCGTTCGATACCGTGGCCGACTTCGAGCCGCTGACGATGGCCACGCGCAGTGGCCTGGTGCTGGTGACCCATGCCGGCTCGTCGATCAATACCGTCGCCGACGTGATCGCGTTCGCACGGGCGAAGCCGGGCATGGCGCAGTTCGCATCGGCCGGTAATGGCAGCATGGCGCACATGTCGATGGAACTTTTCGCAGCGATGGCGAAGATCGAAGCGGTGCACATCCCGTACAAGGGCAGCGGCGCGGCCTTGCCCGACGTGATGGGCGGCCACGTTCCTTTCATGATCGACAACCTCGGCTCTGCGATGCCGCATGTCCGCGGCGGCAAACTGAAGGCGATCGCCCATACCGGCACCGGACGCCTCGAGATGCTGCCGGGCGTGCCAGCCATCGCCGATGCGCCCGGCATGGCCGGCTACGAGACCAGCAACTGGTTCGGTTTCCTGGCGCCGGCGAAGATGCCGGCCGCGTTGTCCGACCGCATCCACGGGGAACTGGTGAAGGTGATCCGCCGCCCGGACATTGTCGAGCGTTTCGCCAGGGACGGGGTGGAGGCGGTCGGCAACAGCCGCGCTGATTTCGCGGCCTTCCTCAAGGCCGAGATGGTGAAGTGGGGCAGGGTCGTCAAGGAGCGCAACATCAAGGTGGAGTGACTGGCCGGCGCGGTTAAGTCGCAGTTAAGCTTCGGCCGGCATCGTGCAGGCTCCGCTTTCCGGAGCCTGCAATGTTCCCATCCGTCGATTCCCTCGCACCGCCTGCCGCGCGCCCTGCCTTGCCGGCACTGTCGCGCCTGATCCCGTCCGCCGTGTCAGCGGTCGACGCGCCTGCCTCGCGCCGTACCGCGACCGCCTGGCGGCTCGCCCGGATGATGCCCCGGCTCGAGCCGCTGTGCCACGGTGATGTTGGACGCGACGAACTGGAGGCGTTCATCGCGCGCGTGTTCCTGGAGCGCTACGGTGCGCGTACCACGCATTTCGCCGACCGCCTGCTCGGGTTGCGCGGCGGTGACGGACGGTGGTGCGCGGCGCTGGGCTATACGCATGGCTCCAGCGGTCCGCTGTTCGTCGAGCACTATCTCGACCGGCCGGTCGAGCAGGTCGTGTCGGTGGCCCTGGAAGAGCCGGTGGCACGGGATTCGTTTGCCGAGGTCGGCAACCTCGCGGCATCGGCCGATGGGCTCGGTCGCCTGCTGATCGCGCTGTCGACGGTGCACCTGTTCGAGCAGGGTGTGCAGCATGTCGTGTTCACCGCGACGCGTGCACTGTCCAATGCCTTCACGCGCCTCGGGGTACCGTTGGCCGACATCGGCGCAGCCGATCCGGGATGCGTTCCGGGAGGCGAAGCCCAGTGGGGCGACTACTACCGGCACGATCCGCGCATCCTGGCCGGCCGCGTGGCCAGCGGAATGCCGGTGGCCAGCCGGCTGCCCGATTGAGCGACATCGGGATGCTGTACGACGGGGCTCTACAGGTCGATCGCGAGCGTTTTGAACGATGCGCAGCGTCGGCTGCCTGCTTCGGTGCGCTGCGCGGCGGGTCGGTGGTCGCACTGATGGCGGACAACGGCATCGACTGGCTGGTCTCGGCCACGGCGGTCGAGATTACCGGTGCAGTGCTTCTGCCGCTGCCGGCCTTCTTCACCGATGCGCAGTGCCTGCATGCGATCGAGGCGACCGGCGCCGCGCTGCTGCTCACCGATGATCCTTGCCGCGGCCACCGCCTCGGGTTCGCGCGCGGCGGCAGCCTGCCCGGGACGCAGCTTGACGCGATGCAGCGCGCCGCGCCCGAACCCGACTCGGACATGCGGCCCGCCTTGCCTGGAGGCACCGGGCTGGTCACCTTCACATCCGGCACGACGGGTGCTCCGCGCGGCGTCTGCCTCGGTCGGGATGCACTGGAGCGGGTCTCTCATGGCGTGGCGACGGTCGCTTCGAGCCTGGGCATCGAGCGCCACCTGTGCCTGCTGCCACTCGCGGTGCTGCTGGAGCAGGTGGCCGGTGCAGGTGCCGCCGCGCTCGCTGGTGCGACCACCGTGGTGGTGCCGCTGGTCGAGGTCGGCCTCGCCGGGTCGAGCGGGTTCGATCCGGTGCGGGCACTCGCGGCGATCCGCCAGCATGATGTCCACAGCGTGATCCTGCTGCCGCAGATGCTGCAGGCGCTGGTCGATGCGGTTGCGGCGGGTGTGTCCGCGCCGGAGTCGCTGCGCCTGGCTGCCGTCGGCGGCGGGCGAGTGCCGCCGGCGCTGATCGAGCGCGCGCGCAGTCTGGGCATCCCGGCCTGCGAAGGCTACGGCCTGAGCGACTGTGGGTCGGTGGTCGCTCTGGCACTGCCGCAGGATGCGCCCGATGCAGGCATGCGGCTGCTGCCGCATGCCCGCGCGCGGCTCGCGGCCCCGGCCGTGCGGGATGAACGCTCAACGGCTGGAGCATCTGCAGGGGTCGATGCCGGTGTCGGCGGTGCAGCGCAAGAGATACTGGTCGAAGGGCCGGCGTTCCTGGGCTACCTCGGCGCGGTACCGCAGGTGCCGCATGCACCCGTGCGCACAGGCGACCTCGGATCGATCGATGCGCACGGACGCCTGCGGGTGACCGGACGCCTGAAGCACCTGCTGATCACCGGCTTCGGGCGCAACGTCTCGCCGGAGTGGCCCGAGTCGGAACTGCTCGCGCGAGCGCCGATCCGGCAGGCCGCGGTATTCGGCGAAGGCCGACCCTGGCTGTCTGCGGTGCTCGTCGTCCCGGCCGGGACCGCGCATGCAGCGATCGCGGCGGCCGTTGCCCAAGCCAACGCGATGCTGCCGGACTATGCCCGTATCGGTGGCTGGGTTGTCGCGACCGGTGCCTTTACTCAGGCAGACGGGCTGCTCACCGCCAACGGCCGGCTGAGGCGGGACGCGATCCTCGCGCGCCACGCATCCGCGATCGATGCACTTTATGAACGATCCCCGTTGGAGATAGTCGATGCCCTTCCATGAAGAACTGCAGCGCCAGACTGCCGCCGAGCGCGAATGGCTGCTCGCCGCACCGGTGATCGGCGATGCCCTCGCCGGTCGGGTGACGCTCGGCCAGTACCGTGAATTCCTCGGCCAGGCCTTCCACCACGTTCGCCATACGGTGCCGCTGCTGATGGCCTGCGGCGCACGCCTGCCGGCACGCCACGAGGTACTGCGCCGTGCGATCGTCGACTACATCGACGAAGAGGTGGGCCACGAGGAATGGATCCTCGACGATATCGTCGCCTGCGGCGGAGACAGGGCTCGGGCGCGCGAGGCCGCGCCCGGGCTGGAGGCGGAGCTGATGGTCGCGTACGCCTACGACTGGATCGCACGCCGCAACCCGGTCGGCTTCTTCGGCATGGTGCACGTGCTTGAAGGAACCAGCGTGACGATCGCCACTGCAGCCGCGCAGAGCCTGTCGCACAGCCTCGGCCTTCCGGCGTCCGCGTTCAGCTACCTCAATTCGCATGGCAGCCTCGACCTGGAGCATGTCCGCATGTTCGGCCTGCTGATGGACGGACTGGACGATCCGGACGACCAGGCTGCGGTGGTGCACGTGGCGCGCGTGATGTACCGCCTGTACGGCAACCTGTTCCGCTCGCTGGTGCCGCGCGGTACGACAGACGACGCATCGAAGGTGTACGCATGACGGCCGGATTGAACATCGTGCTCACCGGCGCAACCGGCGGCATCGGCCGCGCGTTCGCGTCGGCCCTGGTGCCACGTGCCGGTTCGCTGCTGCTGGCCGCGCGCGACGAGGGCCGGCTGCAGGCGATGGCGGCCGGGCTCAGGCGCGAGCATCCGGCGCTGCAGGTGTCGACCGTCGCTGGTGACCTGTGCTCGGTGCCCGGCCGCGCGGCTCTGGTCGATGCCGCACGCGCAATGCCGGGTGGCCCGGAACTGCTGGTCAACAATGCCGGCGTCGGCGACTTCGCCTGGTTCGCCAACGAGTCGGAGGCGGATATCGAACGCGTGATCCGCACCAACCTGCTGGCACCGGTGCTGCTCACCCGCGCGCTGCTGCCGCTGATGCGTCCGGGGCCTCGGTCCGCGGTGGTCAACGTCGGCTCGATCCTCGGCGACATCGGCCATCCGGGCAATGTCGCCTACAGCACGGCGAAGTACGCACTGCGCGGCTTCAGCGAGGCGCTGCGCAGGGAACTGCATGGCAGCGGCATCCGGGTGCAATACCTCGCGCCGCGCGCCACGCGCACCGCCCTGAACAGTGCGGCGCAGGATGCGCTCAACGCCGAACTGGGCAACGGCAGCGATACGCCGGACACCGTTGCGCGTGCGCTGCTTGCGCTGCTCGACGGCCAAAGGGCCGAGATGCACCTTGGATGGCCGGAGCGGTTCTTCGTCCGGCTCAATCGCCTGCTGCCGTCGGTCGTCGACCGGGCACTGGGCAAGCGCGCCGCCGTCGTGCGGCGCCACGCAGCAACAAAGGGAGGGAACGCAGAATGATCGATGACGGACGCAGGAAAACGATGGCAGCCGGGCTCCTGGCGGTACTGGCCGCAACCTTCGGACTCGGGGCCGCGCCGGCACTGGCCGGTCCTGAGGAATCGGTGGCGGCGCTGCAGTCGGAGTGGGAACAGATCAAGTACCGGCAGCCGGCAGACCGACAGGAACGGGCCTTCGAAGCGCTGGCCAAGAGGGCGGTGGCTGTGCGCTCCGAGTTCCGCGACCGCGCCGACGTGGACATCTGGTACGCGATCGTGCTGGCCAGCCACGCCGGGGCGAAAGGCGGTCTCGGTGCGCTGTCGCTCGCCAAGGAGGCGAAGGCGGCGCTCGAGCAGTCGATCGCCCGCGACCCGAAGGCGCTCGAAGGGTCTGCCTACACCAGCCTCGGGTCGCTGTACTATCAGGTGCCTGGCTGGCCGATCGGCTTTGGCGACAAGGACAAGGCTCGCGAGCTTCTCGCACGCGCGCTCACGATCAACCCGCGCGGTATCGACCCGAACTTCTTCATGGGCGACTTCCTGTACCGGACCGGCGACTACGAAGGTTCCCGGCGTTCGCTTGAACTGGCGCTGCAGGCGCCGGCCCGGCCTGCGCGCCCGCTGGCCGACGAGGGTCGACGGCGCGAAGCCGAAGCGCTGCTCGTGCTGGTGAGGCAGAAACTCAACTGACTACCGGATGACCGATGCGCCTGCTGCTGGTTGAGGACGACGAGTTGCTGGGTGCCGGCATCCGCGACGCGCTGGAGCGCAGCCGCTACCTTGTCGAGTGGGTTCGCGACGGCGCGTTCGGCCTCGAAGCGCTGCGCAGCGGCAGCTTCGATCTGGCCGTGCTCGATCTGGGCCTGCCGCGGCTCGATGGCATGGAAGTGCTGCGCCAGGCACGCGAGGCCGGGGTACGCACGCCGGTGCTGGTACTCAGTGCGCGCGACACCACGACGCAGCGCATCGGCGGGCTCGACGCCGGCGCGGACGACTACATGGTCAAGCCGTTCGATGTCGACGAACTGCTGGCCCGCCTGCGCGTGATCGAGCGGCGCCATCGCGGTGCGGTCGACAACCGCGTCGGCCATGGCGACCTCGAGATCGACACCGCAGGCATGTCGGTGCGGCTGCGTGGCCGGCCGGTGGCGCTGCAGCGGCGCGAGTTCCTGTTGCTGCGCAAGCTGCTCGACCACACCGGGCAGGTGATGACCCGGCAGCAGCTCGAGGAATCCATCTACGGCTGGGAGGGCGACGTCGAGAGCAATGCGCTGGAGGTGCATGTGCACAACCTGCGGCGCAAGCTTTATCCGTCGCTGATCCGTACCGTGCGCGGGGTCGGCTACGTGGTCGATCCGCCGGCGGCGGACGCCGGTACGTGAAGCACGTGAGGAACGCGGCCATGTCCGTGGGCCGCTCGATCCGCCTGCTGCTGCTCGCCGGCACCACGCTGATCCTGCTGGCGGTGATGGGCATCAGCGCGCTGCTGTCCTTCATGGCTGGCCAGAAGGAGGCGGAGGAGCTGTTCGATGCACGGCTGGCGACATCTGCCCGGGTCATCGAGAGCCTGATTGCGCGGTCGGTCGAGACCGCGACCATCGAGGCGCCGCTGGTGATGTCGCTGCCGGCGCCGCTGGCCGATAACGGCGAGCATCGCGACGATCCGACTGCACTCGGTCACTACTACGAGACGCATATCGCCTACCAGGTCTGGCGCATCGTCGAGGGCTCGCCGCCCCGCCTGATCGCGCGTTCCAGTTCGGCCCCGCAGGAGCCGATCTCGGCGCTCGAGCCGGGCTTCTCCGGCCGGGTGATCGACGGTCGGTTGTGGCGGGTGTTCGCCCTGTCGAGCGGTGGTGTGTGGATCGTCGCCGGCGAGCGCGACGATGCGCGCTCCGAACTGACCGATGAGCTGGGCTGGGCGGTGATCGCGCCGATGCTGATCGGCCTGCTTCTGGTGCTCTCCGCCAGTGCCGCGCTGATCCGCTACGGCCTGGCGCCGCTGTCCGAACTGGCGGTGCGCATAGGTGCACGTTCGCCGCAGGCCTTCGGCCCGATCGAGCTGTCGCGCGTGCCGGCGGAGATCGCGCCGCTGATGGCTGCGCTGAACAGGCTGCTCGAACGGGTTCGGCAGGCCCTGGACCGGGAGCGCCGCTTCGTCGACGCTGCTGCCCATGAACTGCGCACGCCGCTGGCGGCGCTGCGCCTGCACGCCCAGAATCTGCAGCGGGCGCGAGACGAAGCCGAGCGCACCGCATCGCTGTCGCGCGTGCTCGAAGGCGTGGAGCGTACCGCCCACCTGGCCGAGCAGATGCTTGCGTTCAGCCGGGCAGGGCGGCCGGCAGCGGAGCAGGCGGCAGTACCGCTGCGCGAGGTCGTGGTCGACGCGGTGCGCCAGCGCGAGGCAGCTGCGAGGGCCACCGGGCACCGGCTGGACGTGTCGCTGTGCGACGACCCCTGCACCCGGGTGGCGGATGCGTCCGCTCTGTCCAGCATGGCCGGCAACCTGATCGACAACGCGATGCGCTACTCGTCCCAGGGTAGCGTGGTGTCGATCTCGCTCGAGCGTGTGGGTGCCGAGGCGGTACTCACGGTATCCGATAGCGGCCCGGGTATCCCCGAGGCCCTGCGCGACCGTGTTTTCGAGCCCTACTACCGGGTGCCGGGAGCGGCCGGCGTGGGCAGCGGCCTCGGCCTGTCCATCGTCCGCGAGGTCATCGACCGGCTCGGGGGCAGTATCGCGATCGCCAGCGGCGCCGCGGGCGCAGGCACGACCATCGAAGTCCGGGTTCCCCTCGGCTGATCGGCTCGGTCTGCGAGTTGCTGTTGCCGCCGGCCGGCCGGGGGTGTCACGGCTGGCAGGATTCGTGCATGCTGACAACGCGTGTCCTCCCACATTCCGAAAGGATCCACGATGCCCCGAGCACCCGCCGCCCCCCGCCCCGGATCGTCCACTTCGACGGCAATCTGCGATGGTC
>CANGXU010000077.1 GCA_947457885.1 Betaproteobacteria bacterium | reverse complement strand
TACAACCTGCACCAGCATCGCATCGGGCCGAAGTTCCCGTTGACTGCGCGCCGGCTGGTACAGCTCGCGACGCTCGACGGCGCGATCGACCTGGGCATCGCAGACCGCACCGGCTCGCTGACCCCGGGCAAGCGCGCCGACCTGATCCTGGTGCGCACCCGCGATGTGAACATCGCGCCGTCGGGCGATCCGTACGAGGCACTGGTGTCGTTCGCGCAGCCGCGCAACGTGGATACGGTGATCGCCGATGGGCGGGTACTATGGCGCGGCGGACATTTCACCGCGCTCGACCATGGACGGGTGCTGGAGGAGGCGGAGCAGGCGTCGGCCGCGGTGCGGGCGCGAGCGAAGTGGGGGTGAGGAAACCCGGGTCAGACACGCATTCCGCGCTGATCTGGCACGACCGTTTGCACCTGGGGCTGACCCCATCCAGACCCCAGGGTCTGCCCCAGTCCGGTCCGGCACGCTAACCCGTGTCTGACCCGGGTTTTGGGATCAGCCAGCCGCGAGCATCCGCTCGACCCACGCGGCAGCCCGCATCAACCCTGCATCGTTCCCCGCCGCCGCGATCAGTTGCACGCCCAGCGGCAATCCACCCGGCCCCCTGCCGGCGGGCACGGTGATGCACGGCAGCCCGAGCTGCGTCCACATCAGCCCGAAGGTCGGCTCACCGGTGCCTTCGATACCGGGTGCTTCGCCGGGCGCACTCGGGGCGAGCATGATGTCGCAACCATCGAAGTGGCGCGCCATCAGCGCGGCGCAGCGGCGCGTTTCCGCCTGCGCCGCCTCGTAGGCTGCGCGGGTCACCGTGCCGCCGGCCGCCAGCCGCCCGGTGAGGCTGGGCGAGATCAGTTCGGGATACCGGGTACGCTCGTGGGTGAGCGCGCGGTAGAACTCGTACGAGCTGAACGCGATCTGGATCTCGTTCATCCGGTCGAACGCCGGTTCGAGGGAAACCGCCGACACCTTCGCACCGGCCGCCGCGAAGCGCACGGCCGACGACTCGATCAACGCCTGCGTCGCCGCCTCCGCCTTGCCCCACCACGGCGTGCGGCAGACACCGATGCGCGGCGCGCTCGACGACGGCGTTGCATCCAGCGCCAACCCGGTCAGCCCTTCGGTCAGCAGCGCAGCATCGGCCACGGTCCGTGACAGTACACCCAGCGTATCCAGCGATTCGGACAGGAACTTGAGCCCAGCCCGGTTGATCAGCCCGAACGTCGGCTTGTAGCCGACCGCGCCACAATACGCCGCTGGCCGGATGACCGACGACGAGGTCTGCGTACCCAGAGCGAGCGGAACCATGGAGTCGGCCACGGCCGCGCCCGATCCGCTCGACGATCCGCCCGGTGTGTGCAGCGGCGAATGCGGATTGCGCGTCTTGTTCGGATGCCGCGTCGCGAACTCGGTCGACACCGTCTTGCCGAGGATCACCCCGCCCAGTTCACGGATCAGCGACACACAGGCGGCATCGGCTGCCGGACGATGGCTCGCGTAGATCGGCGAACCGTACTCGGTCGGCATGTCGTATGTATCGATCACATCCTTGATTCCGACCGGTATGCCGTGCAGCGGCGAGCGCACGCTACCCTTGGCCCGCTCGGCATCGGCGGCGCGGGCCTGCACCAGCGCCTGCGCAGGGTCGATGAAGGCCCAGGCGCGCACGTCCTCTTCGCGGGCGGCGATGCGTTCCAGACAAGCCGAAACCAGCGCCTCGGACGTGAGGCGCCCCTCGGCCATCGCCTGCGAGGCCTGCACGGCAGTGAGTTGATTCGCGGGCGCCGTCATCTCATTCGCCGGTGATGTTCGCCGCCTTGATGACCTTGGCCCACTTCACCGTCTCGCTCTCCATCAGCTTCGCAAACTCGGCGATGGAACGGCGCGACGGGTCGATGCCCTGCTCGTCCATGCGCTTCAACATGTCTGGCGACTCGAGCGACGTGTTCACCGCTGCGTGCATCTGGGCGACCAGGTTCGCCGGCGTGGTGCGCGGCGCGAACAGCCCGAACCAGATGTAGGTCTCGTATCCGGGCAACCCGGACTCGCTGATGGTCGGCACGTCGGGCAGCAACGGATTGCGCTTCGGCCCGCCGACCGCGAGCGCGCGCAGCCGCCCTGCACGCACCTGGCCCAGCACAGAGGGCAACGATCCGATCTGCACCTGCGTGTTGCCCGCCGAGGTATCGGCCACCGCCGGACCCGCACCCTTGAACGGCACGTGGGCCATGTCGACGCCGGCCATCATCTTGAACAGCTCGGTGTTCAGGTGCGGGAAGCCACCGATGCCCGACGACGAATAGTTCAGCGAACCCGGCTTGCGCTTCGCGAGCGCGATCAGCTCCTTGACGTTCTTCACCGGCAGGCTCGGATGCACGACCAGCGCGCTGTCGCCGAATCCGAGCAGCGCCACCGGGGCGAAGCTGTTCACCAGGTCGATCTTGGCCTTGTTGATGATGAAGCCGTAGCCGGTCGAGGTCAGCATGAAGTTGTGCCCGTCGGGCGGCATCGCGGCCGAGAACTCCATGCCGACGATCGAACCTGCGCCGGCCCGGTTCTCGATCACCACTGTCTGCCCGAGCCGCTTGCCGAGGTCCGCCCCCAGCAGCCGCGCGACGATGTCGGTGCTGCCGCCCGGGGCCCAGGGCACGACGATGCGCAGCGGCTTGTCCGGCCATGCGGCCGCGCTCCAGCCGATGGCCGGCGACAGCAGGGTGGTGGCAACGATGATCGAAGCCGGCATGCCAGCGCGCAGGGACGATGCTTTCATCACTTCTCCAGGGGAAGGTTGCAGGGTATGGCGTGCGGGCGATGCAGACGCCTGTCAGGACTGCAGCACCGGATGCCGTTTCGTCCAGCCAGTCGCAGCCTCGTAGGCCTGCGCCACCCGATAGATCGTCGCCTCGCCGAACGGCCGGCCGACGATCTGCATGCCCAGTGGCAGGCCGCTGGCACTGAAGCCGGTGGGCAGCGCCAGCGCCGGGTTCCCGGTGAGATTGAACGGCGCCCGCGCCTGCCGCGCGTAGGTGTATTCGACCTGCTTCGGATCGTCGATCCGGCAGGCAGGGTCGTGCGCGCTCGCGGTAACCACCACGTCGACATCGTCGAACAGGCTGTTGAACGCCGCGGTCATCTTCAGCCGCATGCGCGAGGCGTTCACATACTCGGCCGCGGTGACGAACGCACCCGGGAACAGGCGCTCGCGGGTGAGGTCACCGTAGTCCTGCGGACGCTCGCGAAGCCAGCGCTCGTGCACCGCATAAGCTTCCGACACCAGCAGCGTGCGGTTGCAGGCGGCGAACTGCTGCAGCGGCAGCGTCTCCACCTCGCGTACCACCGCACCCAGCGACTCGAGCTGCGACAGCGCCTGTTCGATCGATGCGCTCATCTCGGCATCGGCGACCAGGTCGCGGGTGTAGAAGTGGCGCACCACGCCGATACGCAGGCCCTCGACGCCACGGTCGAGCAGCGATGTGCAGTCGCCGCCCGTGCGCGGTACGCTGCCCGGGTCGTGCGGATCATGCCCGGCGATCAGGTCGAGCACGATCGCGTTGTCGCGCACGGTGCGGGTGAGCGGCCCGACATGGTCGAGCGAATACGCGAGCGGGAATACCCCACGCCGGCTCACGTACCCATAGGTCGGCTTCATGCCGGTCACGCCGCACATCGAAGCCGGGTTGCGGATCGAGCCGCCGGTGTCGGTGCCGATTGCCACCGGCACGAAGCCGGCCGCGGTCGCACTGCCGGAACCGCTGGACGAGCCGCCGCAGAAATGATCGCGGTTCCACGGGTTGCGCGCCGGCGGCCAGGGCAGGTCGAAACACGGACCACCGATCGCGAACTCGTGGGTGGACAGCTTGCCCATGAACACGCTACCGGCCGCGCGCAGCTTGCGCGTGACGAAGGCATCGGCGGCCGCCGTGCTGTCCTTCAGGATCGCCGAATGGCCGGTGGTGGGCAGGCCGGCGTAGTCGACGATGTCCTTCAGTCCGTAGGGCACGCCATGCAGCGGTCCGCGCCAGCCGCCGGCCATGATCTCCGCCTCGGCACGCTGCGCATCGGCCAGCGCGATCTCCGGCGTGAAGCGCAGGAAGGCGTTCAGCTTGCCGTCATGGCGCTCGGTGTGTTCGACCAGCGCGCGGGTGTACTCCACCGGCGACAGCTTGCGGTCTCGGATCAGCGTGGAGGCTTCGGACAGGGACAGGGTATGCAGGTCGCTCATCGCAGGTATCCCCCTCAGGCGAGCCGGTAGACATGGGCCGGCTCGTCCGCCGCCACCAGCGAGCGGGTGTCGAGTACCGAACGGCGCGACTGCGCCACCTGCGCGGCCTTCATGAACTGGCGCAACTGAGGCTCGGTGAGCCGGTCCAGCCCGAGGGCTTTCGCCTGCGCCCGGATGTCGTCCGGGATCGGTTGATCTTCTGCCACAGCTGTGTCCCCTCCAGACAAGAAGAGAACAGTCTAGCAAATGCGCGAAGACGTCCTTCGGGCGACAAGAGTGCAAGGGGGACTCAAGGGGGCTGCCGGAGGCCTGCGGATAGCCGGTATGATCTGTTCCCCTTGCTGCATCGATGCGACGGTCCGCACATCGAGACGCCGTCCACGCCCCCAGGAGGAAGTCACCATGAACACCCGCCGCAGCCTTGTCCGGATGTCCGCCGCCTTGCTCGCCGCAGGCGCCCTGTCCAGCCCGGTGCTGGCCCAGCAGTTCCCGGCGAAGCCGATCCGCACCATCATCCCGTTCACCCCCGGTTCTACCACCGACGTGATCGGCCGCATCGTCGCCGAGGGCCTGTCCGCCTCGCTCGGCCAGCCGATCATCATCGAGAACCGCAGCGGTGCCGGTGGCACTGTCGGCTCGGCCGTGGTCGCGCGCGCCGACGCGGATGGTTACACATGGCTGATGAATGCCGCCGCGCACTCGGCGTCGCTGGCCGCCTTTCCGAACGCGCCTTACCATCCCGGCAACGACTTCGCCGGCGTTGCCGTGTTCGGCGTAGTGCCGAACGTGCTGGTGATCTCGCCCGACAAGGGGCTGAAGACGGTGAAGGCGCTGATGGACGCCGCGCGGAAGAACGAAATGACCTTCGCATCGGCTGGCATCGGCAGCGCGACCCACTGGGCCGCCGAGCGCCTGCTGCTCTCTGCCGGCATCAAGGCCACGCATATTCCGTTCAAGGGCGGGCCCGAGGCGCTGGCCGACGTCGCGGCGGGACGGGTCGACTTCCTGTCGATCGGTACCTCGTCCGGTCTGCCGTTCATCAAGTCCGGCCGGCTGATCCCGCTGGCGGTCAGCACCCGCACCCGGTCGAGCATGTTCCCCGACGTGCCGACCACCACCGAAGCCGGCTTCGCCGACAGCGACTACACCTTCTGGAACGGGTTGCTGCTGCCGGTGAAGACGCCGCGCGCGCTGATCGACCGGCTGCATGCCGAGGCGATGGCGGTGCTGAAGCAGCCCTCGGTGATGGAGCGGCTGGCGAAGGTCGGCCTGGAGCCGATGCCGCTGACGCCGAAGGAGTTCGACACGCTGATCGCGGCAGAGATCAAGGCCAATCTCGCGATCGTGAAGGCGGCGGGATTGAAGTTCAACTGAGGCAGGGATTGCCCGCCATCGCGAACCAGTGGTTCGCGATCCTGTGTGCGACGGCGTTACTGGTCGGTTGCGAGCGCAGCACCACACCTTCGCCATCGCAAGCGAACGTGCCGCCACCGTCGGTCAACGACGTCGTCGGACAGCTCGAGGGGCGCCACTGCCGGTTCGCCGTCGAGCCGCTGGACGCATGCGCGCCGAGGCCGATGCGAGGGCCCCTCGATTGGGCCTTCACGCGACACGAGGACCGTTGGACCTGCCCGACAGGCGCCGCGCGGTGCCTCGGCAAGATGGGGCCTTCCGCACGCCCTGCCGTTCCTGCGCTCATCAAGGCCCTGGCCTCGGGCACCAAGGACCATGACACGGGCGACGGCGTAATCCCGGTGCGCTCGTCCATCATCGCGGCGCTCGGCCGCACGGGCGACGTGCTCGCAGTCGATCCCGTTGCCGACCTGCTGCCCGATGAGCCCGATGCATATGCCGCCCTAGAGGCGCTTGCGGCGCTCGGCCCACCGGCGGCACGCCGCGCCCACGACGTGTCGAAGTTCCTCCAGGCCCGTATCGCCGACGAGCAGGGACGACAGGCCCGTTGCGCGCGCGCAGTGCAGCAGCTCGACTACCTCCTTGCGAACGACGCAGTCGTCGAACGTCTTAAGCGCGAGCATCCGGCACAGACACGCTTCCTCGTATCGCCTCAAGAGCATGCGAGCGCGCTCGCGGCGCTCGACCGCACGACGCAGCGCTATCGGGAGCACCGCGAAGGCCGTTGCCGCGATCTCGTCGGCGAAGCCGCCGTCCTGGCACTGGCGGCGATGCAGTGCGAGGCGTGCCTGGCGACGGTCGTGGCGGCGCTTGCCACACCCGACATCGCGCTGCAGGCCGCATGGTCCCTTCGTGCACAGCCGGCGTTGCCACAGGGTGCGGAGGGGGCGCTCAAGGACGTGCTCGCATCGCCGATTCATGGGCCACTGGCGAAGCAGGCAGCGAGGCAAGCACTGGACTACGTTGGTCGATGATTCGTGCGCAATGGACTTTCCCTTGCGCCCATGTACCTGATGACCGCGACTTCAAGATCGTTTCATAGTTCGTTTCATTTATGGGCTCTCAGGAGGTATAGTTCATTCACTATCAATGTCTTGAGCACTTTCAGATCGTTTCATGAATGTCGAGCCTCTCCTGCGATTGCTCAGCTCTGCCGGCCCCTTGCCGGCGGCGGTTGTGCTCGACCGGCTGGGCACCAGCCGTGCCACCCTGATGCGAACCGTTCGCGCAGCCGGCGACCGCATGGTCGTCCGCGGCCGCGCCCGGCGCACCACCTACGCCGCCGCGCGCCCGCTGAGGGGGCGACGCGAGCCGATCCCCCTGTTCGAGGTCGATGCGGAAGGCCATGCGCACGAAGCCGGCGAACTCCAACTGATCGAACCGCGCGGCTGCGCACTCGCCGCACGCGGATTCCCATGGCCGATGGACGAGGCCATGCGCGATGGCTGGTTCGAAGGCCTGCCCTACCCGATCGCGGACATGCGGCCGCAGGGATACCTCGGCCGTGCCCTCGCACGATCCCACGCAGCGCTGCTGCAGGTACCGGAGGATCCGCGCTACTGGAGCGACGACGACGTGCTGCATGCCTTGTCCGTGATCGGCGCCGACCTGCCAGGCAACCTCGTCGTCGGCGAGACGTCGTTCCGACAGTGGCAGGCCGGCCGGCAGCGCGATGCGACCGATCCGGCGATGGACGATATCGAGCGAATCTGGCCGACCCTGGCCCAGCAGTCGACGCTCGGCCTGCACCTCGGTTCGTCGGCAGGCGGCGAGTTCCCGAAATTCACGACCGTGCGCATGATCGACGGCTGCACGGTGCATGTACTGGTCAAGTTCTCCGGATCGGACGATTCGCCCGGTTCACGGCGCTGGGCCGACCTGCTGGTCTGCGAACACCTGGCTGCGCAGGCCATCGCGACGTACCTCGCGATCCCGACGGCAACAACGCGCATCCACAGGGCGGGCAACCGGACGTTCCTCGAAGTGGAACGCTTCGACCGGCACGGCGTGCTCGGACGCTCCGCCCTCTGCTCATGGGCATCGCTGAACGATGCTTTGTTCGGCCTTGCCGGCCGCCCCTGGACGGAAGCGGCACGACGGCTGCGGGAGCGAGGATGGATCGACGCCGCGACCGAGGATGCGATCGCGCGACTGTGGTACTTCGGCCAGTTGATCGGCAACACGGACATGCACGACGGGAATCTGTCCTTCACGCCGATCACCGGCGGACTGGCGCTGGCCCCGGTGTACGACATGCTGCCGATGATGCATGCGCCGCAGCGGGGGATCGAATTGCCGGAGCGCGCGTTCGAAGCCGTGCTGCCGATGCCATCGGAGCAGGTCCGGTGGCGGTCAGCGGCGCGGGCAGCCCTCGCATTCTGGACGGTCGCTGGAGAGGATGAGCGGATCAGTCCGGATTTCCGCGGGGTTTGCCGTGCAACGGCGATGAAGATTGCGCGGATCCTGGATCAGCCATAAGGTGGCCGGACGAAGGAGCATGACGATGGACGATCAGGACACGGGCATCTGGGCACTGTGGTACGACCTCGCCGAGGAGACGCGCGACGCGTACTGCGACTGGTTCCACCACGTCCATATCCCGGAGAAGCTCGCGCGGCCGGGATACCGCTGGGCGGCACACTACCGACTCGGCCACGGCGGACGCGGCCAGGGTTGGCTGGCGCTGTTCGGCGGCGCGTCGGCGCACACCTTCCTCGCCCCGCCGCCCTCGGAGCTTGCCACGCGGCAGAGCGATCTGACGCGAAAGCATATGGCCATGCGCCGGCCGCTCGGCTCGGCGATCTTCGCGCAGGAGGTGCGCGTCGACGGACCGGAAGCCAGACATCGCGACCCGCGCGCTTCGGCCCCGGTCGTGCAGTTCGGCCATTACGACGCCCCCGACGCGGCCACCGACGAGGCGATCGGCAGCTTCTATGCGCAGCAGCGCTTCCCGCTGCTCGCCGGGCTTCCCGGCGTGGTGGCCACGCGCAAGCTGCTCGCGAGCGTCGGCGGCTGGCGCCACGGCGTCATGTACGAGTTCACCTCGCTCGCCGAGCGCGAACACCACTACGAGCCGCTGGAAGCCGAGGCGCGTGACCCGTCGACGCGCATGGGACAGGTGGTGCCCAGGCTGCGGCACGCGCCCTTCTCGCCCGCAGTCGGCGTGCGCGCATGGCCGCCCGTCGGCTGAGATTCGCGCTCAGTCGCCGCTCAGGAACCCCAGCACCGCCTCCGCACACGCCTGCGCATCGCTCGCCGCCACGTGGTACGACTTACCCGGCAACACCAGCAACCGTGAGTCGGGTATCTGCGCCTGCCACGCCCGCGTCCGCTCTACCGTCCCCAGACCGCTCTCCTCGGTGGTGATCACCAGCGTCGGGCACTGGATCTTCGGCAGGTCCGCCCGGATGTCCGCGTAGTTGATCCCCCGGTTGAACCCGACCAGCGAGGACACCGGCGCGCGCCCCATGAACTGCGTCCACCACTCGACGCCCTCGGGCGGGAAGTGTTCCCCGAGGCGGCCGTCCATCGTCCGCCGTGCCCAGTGCTCGGCGCCCTTCGTCTCGAACTCCTCGATCAGCGCGGGCACCTTCTCGACGCCGGGCCGCAGCGCCTGCGGCGTGCCCACCACCACCAGCGACTTCACTCGATCCGGCCGGCGTGCAGCGAACGCGCGCGCGATCGTACCGCCGATCTTGGCCGCGACGAGATGGAAGCGCTCGATCTGCAGATGGTCCATCAGGCGGCAGTAATCGTCGATCAGCGCATCCAGCGTCCACTCATATTCGCGCGGCATCGGCGTCGACCGGCCGTAGCCGCGCATGTCCGGGCGCACCACCTTCAGGTGGCGTGCGAGCACCGGCACCCAGGCATACCAGGCGAGCAGACTCTCGGCGTTGCCATGGAGCATCAGCACCGTCTCGGCGTCGGTCCACGGATCGGTGAAGTCGTCGAGCTGGTAGAACAGGTCGCAGTCGGGCAGCTTCAGCGTCGGCATGGTCGGTTCACCGGCCCGACAGCAACTGCATCAACCGGGCAACGCCACCGGCCGTGGCAAGCCCCTGCACTTCCGCCTGCAGCGCATCGACGCGCGCCGCATCGAATCGCCGCGCCAGTTCCGCCCGGAACCGCGCGACATGGTCGTCCATCGTGAACGGCCGCGACACGCTGCCTTTCGGTGCATCGATGAAGCGCTCGACCACCTTGCCGTTCTTCAACTGGAACGTGACCTTCGCGCCCACCGACTGCTCGGTGCTCACCCGCTCCGCGTCATCGTCGAGCTCGCACGACACCCGCGACGAGATCGCCATCACCGACAGATCGGCGAGCGTGGTCTCGAAGTCGTCGATGTTCAGCGTGAAGCCTTCGGGCACGGCGCGGCCCTGCTTCAGCACCATCGCCATGCAGAACGGCAGGCTCATCTGCGCCGCCTGGATGTCCTTGGGCTCGTTCACGGTCAGCCGTCCCTGGATCACCTTCGGGATGCCGACGCGGATGGTGTCGATGTCGTCGATGGTCAGTCCGTGCTCGGTGCACAGAGACGCGGTGGCCTCTATCGCCGACAGCACGCGCGCGCTGCTCGCATGCGGCTTGATCGCGACCTCGAGCAGCCGCCACTGCTCGCCCAGGCTGGAGAGGCCCTTGTCGAAGTCGTGCCCGTCGGCGTAGGCGCGCGCGAAGCCGTCCTTGCCTTCGAGGATGTCCGCCGGCCCGGAGAAGCCGGCGGATGCGAGCAGCGCCGCATGCACGCCCTCGCCCGCTGCATGCGCGGCATGGATGCGCTTGACCGTCGACCCTGAGTGATAGAACTGGGTCAGGCCGCCGCTGAACGAAGCGACCAGGCCGAGCGTCTCGGCGATGCGCTCGGTGCGATCGGGCCCTTGGAACATCAGGCACGCGGCCGCAGTCGCCGCGCCGAAGCCGCCGCAGGTGGCGGTGCTCTGGAAGCCGCGGCGGAAGTGCGAGGGCTGCAGCGACAGGCCGATGCGGATCATGTTCTCGTAGCCGGCCGCGATCGCCGCGAGGATGCGCTCGCCACTGGCGCCGCGCGCCTCGCCCACCGCCAGCGCGGCCGAAATCACGATACAACCGGGATGCAGCATCGAGCCGACATGCACGTCGTCGGCGTCGATGCTGCCGGAGAAGGTCGTGTTGACGAAGGTCGCGCGCTCCGGGTCGGTGCGGTCGGTCGAGAACAGGATCGTCGACTGGCCGTTGCCACCGAGTTCGGCGGCGAGCTTCACCGCCCAGCCGCTCCAGGGCATGCGCTGGCCGAGCGAGGCGACGCGCAGGTAGTCGAGCAGGAAGAGGGTGAGGTGTTCGCGTACCACAGGCGGCAGCGCGTCGTACGTGAGCCCTGCCGCGAACGCGGCGAAGCGGCGGGTGACTGCATCGTTGCCGGGCATCGAGGTACCCGGCGCTGCGGCTTGCGGATGCACCATCAGTTGTTCTCCTTGATGCCGGCGGCGGCGATCACCTTGCCCCACTTGTCGTAGTCGGCCTTGTGGTACGCGGCCAGCGTGGCCGGCGTGCCACCGGCGGGTGCCGCGCCTTCGAGCGCCAGCGCCTTGCGGAACTCCTCGGTGACCAGTGCGCGGTTGGCGGCCTTGTTGAGCACCTCGACGATCGCGCCCGGCAGGCCGGCCGGGCCGTAAAGGCCCCACCACTGGCTCGACTCGAAGCCCGGGATGCCGGCCTCGGCGATGGTTGGCAGTTCCCTGGCCACCGCGATGCGCTGTGCGCTGGTCACCGCCAGCGCACGCAGCCGCCCGGCGCGCACCTGCGATCCGACGCTCGGGAACGCGGCAAACAGCACCGACACGTTGCCCGCGACGGTATCGATCGTCGCCGGTGCCGCGCCCTTGTACGGTACGTGCAGCATCTTCACGCCTGCGCCCTGCGCGAACAGCTCGCCGGTCAGGTGGCTCAGCGTGCCGTGGCCGTTCGATGCGTAGGCGAGCGCATCGGGCCGCTTCTTCGCCAGCGCGATCAGGTCGCGCACGGTCTTCGCCGGCACCGACGGGTGCACCGCCAGCACGTTCGGCGCATGACCGACCAGCACGACCGGAGTGAAGCTTTTCATCACGTCGAACGGTGCCTTGCCGCCCAGGTGCGGGTTGATCGACAGCACGCTGGAGGAGGCGAACAGCAGGCTGTAGCCATCTGCCGGCGAGCGCGCGATGTTGTCTGCGCCGATGTTGCCGCCGGCGCCGCCGCGGTTGTCGACCACCACCTGCTGACCGGCTGTCTCGGACAGCCGGCTGGCGAAATGACGCGCGACGATGTCGGCGGCACCACCCGGCGGGAATGGCACGACCATGCGTATCGGCTTGTCCGGGAATCCCTGGCCGTGCACCGACGTGGACAGGCACGCGGCGAGGGCGAGGGCGAGCGGAACAGGTACGAACGGAAACTTCGATTGCAGCGACACGTTGCTTCCTTCGAATGCAGCAACGAAGCCGGCGGCGGCTTCGGCGACGGTCTTCAGTGGTTGTGGCCCGGTGGCGGCTTGCCGTCGGTCCGGGGTTGCTGTACCTGCACGACGACCTCGTGCTCGCCGGCGCGCTCGAACTTCAGCCGCACCGTGAAACGGTCGCCGTTCTTCAGCGGTGACTTCAGGCCGATCAGCATCAGGTGGATCTCGCCGCCATGGCGGACCTTCAGGTCGGCGCCAGGGGGCAGGTCGATCGCGGCGAGCGGACGCATCCGCATCACGTTGTCGACGATGGTGCTGCTGTGCAGTTCCATCGACTCGGCCGCCGCGGTCGTCGCCGACAGCAGCCGGTCGGGCTCGCGCCCGGTGTTCTTCAGGGTCCGGAAGTACACCGCGCCGTTTCGCGCGCCGCCGGGCGTCGGCGTCGCATACGGATGGTCGATCACGATCGCGCCGGCTCGGAAGCCGTGTGCGACCGCGGACCGAGCCGCGATCAGACCGCTACCCAGCAGGGCCGCCGGTGCCAGCAGCGCGATCGCCCGTCGGCGCGCCTGCATCAGCCGAGGTGCTTCTGGAAGAAGTCGACCGAAAGCGAAAGTGCGCGGTCCGCTTCCTCCTTGCGGTACGGCTTGCCGCCATGGCGCGCGAACGCGTGGTCGGCCTCGGGATACTTGTGTATGGTCACCAGCGGGTTGGGCGACAGCCGCCGCTCGAGCATCTCGTTCACTTCCGCCTGCACCCAGCGATCCTTCATCGCCATATGCAGCATGAACGGCCGGTGCAGGTTCGGAGCCTCGCGGATGTTGTGTTCGATGTAGGTGCCGTAGTAGGCGACTGCGCAGTCGATGTCGGTGCGGCAGCACATCAGGTAGCAGAGCTTGCCGCCGAGGCAGTAGCCGACGCTGCCGACCTTGCCGGTGCCACCGGGCACGGTGCGCAGCCACTGCATCGTGTCCTCCATGTCGCGCACGCCGAGGTCGTAGTCGAAGTCGTAGTAGAGGTCGAAGGCCTTCTGTCCGTCGGCCGGGTTGCGGTCGGACAGTTCGACCCCTGGCTCCTGGCGCCAGAACAGGTCGGGTACGAGGCAGATGTACCCGGCCTCGGCGAACTCCTGCGCATGCTTGCGCATGGTGTCGTTCACGCCCCAGATTTCCATGATCGCGATGATCGCGCCGGCGGGCTTGCGTTCTGGCCACGCAATGTGCGCGCCCATCTCGCCGTCGCGCAGTTTCAGCTTGATGTCTTCGGTCCTGGCCATTGCGTCGGGCTCCGGATGTGCATGGGAAGGCGAGAGTAATCCAACGCCGGAATTCGTACCGGGCCGGGCTGCCGTTCGTCGGAGGCTGTACACCCCGGACGCGCCGGCCGCGTTAATGGACGCATAGGGTCAGGAAGGGCCAGGCGGCGTGGCCGGTTCCTGACTGACAAGTGTTTCGAGACTGTAACGGCGGCAATGTCCGCTTGCATCACTGACGGTTGTGGACGCTGGACCGGACTACGCTTGCTGCATGCAGGACCCCTGCCATCCGAGGGTCCGAGGAGGAAAGATGTCTTCACGATCCATCATGTCATCGAACCCCGGCCGCGCGGCGATCGCTGCCTCGCTGCTGGCTGCAGCTGCACTGGCGATGCCTGCACCCGCAATGGCCGACCGCGGGGGACACCGCGGCCACGGCTACGGCCATGGTGGCGGCCACCACTGGAGCGGCGGCCCGCGCATCGGCGTGTACGTGCCGGCACCGGTCTACCGGCCGCACTACTACGTTCCGCCGCGCGTGTACTACGCGCCGCCGCCTGTGTACCACGCGCCCCGCCTGTTTCATTCGGCGCCGCTTGTGTACGTGCCGCCGGTCGTCCATTCATCGCGCAGCTATGCGCCGCCTGTCTACGTCGAGCGCAACGACCTCGGCGCAGCCCATCCGGCACCCGCTCCCGCAGCAGACACCGCGTTCTGGTTCTTCTGCGCCGATTCCAATACCTACTATCCCTACGTGACCCAGTGCGCGACGCCATGGGAACGGGTGGTGCCCACGCCGCCTTCGGCGGGGCGCTGATCCAGCAGATACCGGAGCCACGGATGAACGTTCGATCCCTTCCTTCTACCGCAGCGGCGCTGGTGATCGCCGCCGGCGCCCTGCTCTGCCTGTCGGCCGGGCCGGCGCAGGCGCATGGGGGTTATCGCGGCCATGGCGGCTTCGGTGGTCCCCGCGTCGGCGTATTCATCGGCGCGCCGATCGTTCCGTTCTACTACGGCCCGCGCTACTACTATCCGCCGCCCGTCTACTACTACGACTACCCGCCGGTGGTCAGGGTCGTGCCGGCGCCGCCGGTCGTGTATGTCGAGCGCGGCGATGTGCAGGCGCCTGCGCCCGACCCTGTGCCGCCGCCGTCCGCGCCGCAGCCGCAACCGCCGGTGCAGTCGGCGCAACCGCAGGCGGCACAGGGGCCGGAGTGGTTCTTCTGCAACGACTCGAACACCTACTACCCGTACGTGCGCGAATGCGCGACGCCCTGGCAGCGGGTGCCTGCGCAGCCGCCGGCCGGTGCCAGGTAGACATGGAAGACCTGCGATGAAGCCTGCCCTGCCTTCCCTGCTTCCTGTGCATCGTGTGCGTGGCGCCCGCGGCCTGCGTCGCGCCGGCACCAGTGCGCTGATCGTGGCGCTGCTCGCCTTCGGCGGCTGCGTGTCGATCCCGACCGGACCGAGCGTGGCCACCTTCCCAGGTACTGGCCGCAGCTTCGATCAGTTCCGGGCCGACGAGGCGGACTGCCGCCGATACGCGTCCGATTCCATCGGCGGCAGCGATCCCTCGCGGGCGCAGGCCAACAGCGCGGTGACCAGCGCGGCGGTCGGCACGGCAGTAGGCGCGCTGGCGGGTGCGGCGCTCGGTGGCAGCCAGGGTGCGGCCACTGGGGCCGGCGTCGGGCTGTTGTTCGGCGGCGTGGCTGGTGCCGGCGCGGCCAACGCGTCCGGCTACACCACCCAGCAGCGCTACGACAACGCGTTCGTGCAGTGCATGTATGCCAAGGGCAACAAGGTGCCGTCCACCGGCCTCGCGCGCAGCAGCGCGCCGGTGGCTGCCCCCCGCCCGTCGGCGCCTCCGGTATACAGCCCGCCGCCGCCACCGCCGAAGGCCACCGTCTACGGCCCGCCGGCCGGGTACGACCCGCGCTACCCGCCGCCGCCGCCGCCCGTGCGCAACTGAGCTGGCAGGCGTGCCTGCGGGTCGGACGGGTGCGCCGCATGCGCCCTGCCGGTCAGAGCCCGCGACTGCTCAGCCCGGGATGGTCGTCCGGGCACCTGCGCACGGCCATGTCCTCACGTCCGACTGCGCGTGGGTAGCGCTGCTACCGCCTCGCCCGGCGTGAAGCGCAGCCAGGCCCGTCCGCGCACCCTTTCCACCACCATCAGGCGCGCAGCCACATCCAGCCGGTAGGTCAGGAAGCTGCGGTCGCGCACGCTGGACAGGCGTTCCGGCCGGAACACCGCCGCATTCGTGCCGCTGCAGCGCGCCGAATCGACCATCAACCCGTTCGCGCCCTGCGCATGCAGGTAGTCGCCCACGCGCTGGGTGAAGGCATAGCTGTCGCGGTCGAGCAGCGCGGGATGGCGGTCCTGCCGCCCGCGCAGGTCGACCAGCAGCGCATCGCAGCGCACGTTGAACACGCGCCGCTCGCTGACGATCGTACGCTGCTCGCTGGCGAAGCTGTCCATCACGAAGCGGTACCAGTGCCAGGCCGTCTCGTGCACCGTGGTCTCGAGCTCCAGTGCGCCGTACCAGACGCCGAAGCGCGAGCCGTCGGAGAACCGGGTCTGCTGCCAGTTGCTGGAATCGAAGCTGTAGCTGATCACCGTGCCGTAGTCGAACGGCCTGCTGATCGCGGTGCCCGTGCCCGGTGGCCGGCCGGCACCCTCGGCGGCGATGGCGACCGCTCGCTCGGCCGGATCGTCCGACAGGTCGTCGAACAGATCCTGCGACTCGCGGATGCCCGGGATGTTGCGCAGCAGGTCGCCGTGGAAGTCGGCATTGGCCGAGAACAGCTCGGCCGGCAGTGCAGCGCCAGCCACGCGGCTAGCGCCCGCGCTGGTGGTCGAGGTAGCGGCGCACCGCCAGCAGTCCCTCGAAGCCGTGCGCGATCATCAGGTCGACCGGGCGCCCGCCAAGCCGGGCATTGGGCTGGCTCACCCAGCGGTAGGCGAGGTCGCGGTCGTGCGGGAACAGGATGCGCAACGACTTGTGGATGCCGAGCAGGTGGCCGGCGCGGTCGATGAGGTCGCGGCTGTCCGACAGCGGCTCGCCGGCGCGGTAGCGTGCCAGCGTGCTGCGGCTGCCGGTGGACAGGCCGAGCAGCGCGGCCTGCTCGGTGGCCGACAGTGCCCAGTGGTCGAGCAGGCGCGTGACCAGCTTCGACAGGCTTGCGCGGGCCTCGCGGCCATGCAGGTCGACCTCGGGCAGCGACCCGTCGACCGCTTCATCCCGCTGGCGAGAGCGGCCGGCGGCTGCGGTGGATCCTGAAACGGCTGTCTGCGCACACATCGACGTAAACCGTGGCTTGATTGGTACACATGGTGTACTTTTCGGTACGCAGCGTCAAGCTCCGGCGCTACGTCCACCCATGCGCAATGCATCCAGCAGCGGTGCCATCGAAGGCCATTCCTCGCAGCGTTCGATGGCCGACTCCACCGCCGCCACGCCCGCGTCGGTCAGCACCAGCCCGGCCAGCTCGCGGTACTTCGCGCGCACCGGGGCCTCGTCGAAGGCCTCGCCGACCCG
>CANGXU010000076.1 GCA_947457885.1 Betaproteobacteria bacterium | reverse complement strand
CGCTACATCGGGGTGAAGAAGGAAGGTCCGTACAAGCAGGAGCAGTACCGCTACTGATCGCGGCTGCCGCCCCGGCCTGCTGTGCCGGGGCGGCTATTTCGCTATCCTGCGTCCACGAACGACGGAGCGAGGACGGCGATGACGCGAAAATTCAAGGAACTGGTTGCGTGGCGGGCTTCGGTCACCCTGGTGAAGGAAGTGCACGACGTGACCTACCGATTCCCGCCCGGCGACAACGGCCTTCTTGCCGGGGAGATGCGGCGCACCGCGATCTCCATCCCGTCCACGATCGCCGAGGGCGCGGCGCGGCCTTCCCGGCGGGAGTTCCTGCAGCACCTCGGGAACGCGTCATCACTGCTTGCCGCCCTGGAAACGCAGATGGTGATCGCCTCCGAACTCGGCTACGTGGGAGACACGGAGAAGCTGGGCACCCTCATCGGGGACGTCACCAAGCTGGTGGCGGGGCTCACCGGGTCGCTGCGGAACGTCACCACTGACGCAGGTTGAAGGAACACATCCATGCAGAACCAGCGCGCGTTCGACCGCACGTTCAGCTTCGAATTCTTCCCGCCCAAGACGCCCGAAGGCGTCGCCAAGCTGCGGGCCACGCGTGAGCAGCTGGCACAGCTCAAGCCCAAGTTCTTCTCGGTGACCTTCGGCGCCGGCGGCTCCACGCGCGACCGGACGCTCGAGACGGTGATCGAGATCCAGTCGTCCGGCAACGAGGCGGCGCCACACCTGTCGTGCATCGGATCGACGCGCGAGAACATCACCGCGATCCTCGAGCAGTACAAGGCCAACGGCATCCGCCATATCGTCGCACTGCGTGGCGACCTGCCTTCGGGCACCGTCGATGCTGGCGAGTTCCGCTATGCGAACGAGCTGGTCGAGTTCATCCGGAAGCAGACCGGCGACTGGTTCCATATCGAAGTGGCCGCCTATCCCGAGACGCACCCGCAGGCCCGCTCGCCGAAGGACGACCTGGCGAACTTCAAGCGCAAGGTCGACGCAGGCGCCGACTCCGCCATCACGCAGTACTTCTTCAACAGCGACGCCTACTTCGATTTCGTCGACCGCTGCGAAGCGGCGGGCATCCGGATCCCGATCGTCCCCGGCATCATGCCGATCGGCAACTACACCCAGCTAGCCCGGTTCTCCGAGATGTGCGGCGCCGACATCCCGCGCTGGATGCGCCTGCGGCTCGCCGAATTCGGCGACGATCGCGCCTCGATCCGCGCGTTCGGGCTGGACGTGATCACCGACATGTCCGACCGGCTGCTCCAGGCCGGTGCGCCGGGGCTGCACTTCTATTCGCTGAACCAGGCCGGGCTCACGTCGACGATCTGGCAGCGGCTGGGACTGTAGCCGCGGCGGGGTCCGTACCGCACGGACCCCTGCCGGTGCGCGCCCCGCTCAGCGCACCATCGAGAAGCGCACGGACTCCTCGTTGTCGACCGACGAGTGCCCGAAAGAGATCCTGCCGCGGCCGCGCAACATCACCTCTTCGCGCAGCAGCACGATCTCCGGCTCGCCGTCGAACGTGACGAAGGTGCCATTGGTGCTCTGGTCGATCAGGAAGAACTTGTCGCGGCGGCGGTCGATGCGCGCATGCTGCCGCGACGCCTGGCGGTCGGCGACCACGATCGCGCATTGCGGATCGCGGCCCAGCACCACGCCCGGATGCTCGAGGTCGAGGACCATCGCGAACTCGCCCCGTTCAAGGCGCAGCAGGCGCGGGATCATCATCGAGATGCTTGCGGTGTTCGGCTGCATGGTGATCGCCATGGTCAGGTCTTCGCTGGCCTGCCAGATCACCTCGAACACCGAGATCGCCTCGCCCTTGCCCTTGACCGCCAGCGCGGCGATTTCGCGGGTCGACACCCGCAGCAGGTCAGGCAGCCGGGCGACCGTCGCGCCGGTGGTCATGATCTGGTTGGCCTTGGCGATCGAGGTCATGCGCGAGGCGACGTTGACGGTATCGCCGAACAGGTCGCCGTTCTCCTCGATGACCGCCCCGGCGTGGAACCCGACCCGGATCGCGCGGGAGTTGGAACTGGCGCGCATCTGGGAATCGGGAACCGGCTGGTTCGCCAGTTCGCTCACCCGCATCTGCATCTCGGTGGCCGCCAGGTAGGCGTGCTCGGCGTCCGGGAACACGCACATGATCTCGTCCCCGATGATCTTGACCACGCGTCCGCGCGAGTCGACCGCTGCCTCGCGCATGCAGCGCAGGCATTCGTCGATCAGCTTCTTCGCGCGCTGGTCTCCGAACAGCTCGTAGAGACGCGTGCTGCCCGCAACGTCTGCGAACAGCACGGCGACATCCTTGTGCGCGGGCGGGATGCCGAGGTCTCGGGTCTGGGTCAAATCGTCATTCACGTCGTTGCACGCATCCTCGGGCAGGGCCGACGGCAGGCACCCTCTGCGAGCCCGGGTTGCCGGGTCGGGAAAGGCGATCGGAAGCTACCCCCCGAGAGTAGCGCCGACCGCGTCCGACGGGTAGCCCCTGGAGCCCCACGCATGCCCGTGGACGACCCCGCGACGATCAGGCGGCGCGTGCGACCTTCGCGCGATCCTTCTTCTGCTGCGCGATGCTGGCATGCAGCGTCGCATACGCAGCGTGGGCGGCACCCTGAGCCTCGCCGACATGGATCTTCGCACCCTGGTCGGACATCGCCTGGTCGAGCGCCGACAGGCAGAGCATCACGTTCTCGGTGCGGCAGGAGTAACCCATCAGGCCGATGCGCCAGATCTTGCCGGCCAGCGGGCCGAGGCCTGCGCCGATCTCGAGGTTGTACTCGTTCAGCAGGTCGCGGCGCACCTTCGCCTCGTCGATGCCTTCCGGGCACAGCACGGCATTCATCTGCGGCAGCTGATATTCGGGCTTCACCAGGAACTTCAGGCCCATCGACTCGAGGCCGGCCTTCAGTGCCATGTGGTGGCGCGTGGCGCGCGCCCACGCGTTCTCGAGCCCTTCCTCGCGGATCAGCACCAGCGCTTCATGCAGCGCGAACAGGGCGTTGGTCGGCGCAGTGTGGTGGTAGGTACGCACCGGGGCGGTGCTGGTGCCGCCGCCACCGCCGTTCCAGTAGCTGAGCAGCAGGTTCATGTCCATGAACCAGCTGTGGATCTTGTCCTTGCGCTTCTTGACGTGTTCGACCACGCGCTCGTTGAACGACACCGGCGACAGGCCGGGCGTGCAGGACAGGCACTTCTGGCTGCCCGAGTAGATCGCGTCGATGCCCCACTCGTCGACCAGCACCGGGACGCCGGCCAGGGAAGTCACCGCATCGACGATGGTCAGCGCGCCGTACTTGTGGGCGATCTCGACCAGCGTCTTCGCATCCGAGCGCGCACCGGTGGAGGTCTCGGCGTGCACGAAGGCGACGACCTTCGTGTCCGGATTGGCCTTCAGTGCATCCTCGAGCTTCTGCGGGTCGACCGGCTCGCCCCAGGCGTCGTCGATCACCACCGGGACGCCGCCGCAGCGCTCGACGTTCTCGACCATGCGGCCGCCGAACACGCCATTGCGGCAGACGATGACCTTGTCGCCGGGCGCCACCATGTTCACGAAGCAATACTCCATCCCGACCGAACCCGGACCGGAGGCGGGGAAGGTGAGCGCGTTCTTCGTCTGGTAGACGTAGCGCAGCAGCGACTTCAGTTCCTCCATCATCTCGATGAACACGGGGTCGAGGTAGCCGATCGCCGGCTGGCTCATCGTGGTGAGCACCCGCGGATGGATCTCGGTCGGGCCAGGCCCCATCAACGTGCGCTGCGGCGGGTGGAAAGAGGTGATGCGCTTGGACGGTGCGTACTGCAGACTCATCGTGTCACTCCCTTGGAGGGTGGACCCGAACGGACCTTCGCCGTCGGGGCGAGATTTGAGCTTTATCGGCTTGCGGCTGCTCGCTTCAGCCACAACCTCGGAGGCGGTGATGCGACCGTCGGTCGCCAGTTCGATCTCGGTGCCCCAGCGAGCGGGTACATAGCCGACCTTGATCCAGTGGCTGACCACCGCCCGGTCGAGCTGCAGCTGGCGCGCGACCTCGGCCTGGCTGCCGAACAGGGCCACCAGGCGAGATGCGCAGTTCTCTGTTCGAGGATCGACTGACATTCGACGAGTTTAGCTCGTCAAATTTATTTTGACAATATCGATCGACATGAACGGTCCGCGTTCGCATCGGGGACGTCCTCGAGTTGCGCCCCCGCCGCCAGCACTTCCGACCATTGCGATGCCAGATCGAGCGCCGCGCGCTGCACGGCCGGTGGCAATCGCGGTTCCTGCGACAGCCAGTCGAAGTGGCGCTGGATGGACGCCGCCATCGCCGCACATCCCACGTAGGGGAAGCGGCTCAGCAGGTAGAACAGGGCGACGATCGCCAGTTCGGGTTGCTCGCGATACTCGGGAATGGTCAGCGGACTCATCGACGCATGCTCCTGGGGTGCAGATCAGCTCGACGCCGGCTCCATCTGCGACTGCTGGTAGTTGTGGACGCCGACCCGGTCGATCAGCGCGATCTGCGTCTCCAGCCAGTCGATATGCGCCTCTTCGCTTTCGAGGATGCTGTCGAGCAGCTGGCGGGTGACGTAGTCCCCGACCGACTCGCAGTGGGCGATCGCAGCCTTCAGGTCCGGATGCGCCAGATGCTCCATGCGCAGGTCGCACTCGAGCGCCTCCTTCACGTCCTCGCCGATGAACAGCTTGCCGAGGTCCTGCAGGTTCGGTAGCCCGTCGAGGAACAGGATGCGGGCGATCAGACGATCGGCGTGCTTCATCTCGTCGATTGATTCATGGCGCTCGTACCTGGCCAGCCGCTCGAGCCCCCAGTTCGAGAACATCCTCGCGTGCAGGAAATACTGGTTGATGGCCGTCAACTCGTTCTTCAGGATGGTGTTCAGATGGACGAGGACCTGCGCGTCTCCCTTCATGGGACTCTCCTTCCAGGCGGGCGCATCGAGTCGATCGATGTCGCACGTCAGACTACCGGCAGGCCCGGCCGGCTCGAGGCTGACCGGGATGGTCAGGCCGCCATCGACCCTTCGCGCTCGCGCTGCTCGGAAACGTACTGCCGGACGAGGGCACGCGCGCACTGGGCGCAGGTGCCGCAGACCACGCCTACCTTGAGCGTGTCACGGATGTCCTTCAGCGAACGCGCGCCCTGTTCGACGCACGAACGGATGGTCGAATCGCTCACGCGATTGCAGATGCACACGATCATCGCCGCCTCCTGCCGGGTACCGACGCGGATCGAGACCCGGGTCGGCCCATGCCGTCCGTCGGACGATCAGCAGGAGGATGCTAATGCGATTGGTTCTCGTTTGCAAGAAGCGTCGGCGTGGTCGAGGCGAGGACCGCACCAACCTTCAGCGGGAACGTGCCGCCGGACGATTCCGCCGCACCGATCTCCCGCTCGAGGTCTGAATCGACGTCGAACGCGCGGTCGCCGACCGCAGGCGCCGTGCCGGTCGCCGCCACCGCCGCGAAATCGAACAGCCCCCGGTCGAGCAGGTGCGACGGCACCACGTTCATCAGGCTGCGGAAGATGGTCTCGACCCGCCCCGGATTGCGCTTGTCCCATTCCCGCAGCATTCCCTTGACCTGCTTGCGCTGCAGGGTCTCCTGCGAGCCGCACAGGTCGCACGGGATGATCGGGAATTCGCGCAGCTGCGCATAGGCCTCGAGGTCTTCCTCGGCCGCGTAGGCGAGCGGGCGGATCACCACATGCTTCCCGTCGTCCGACACCAGCTTCGGCGGCATCGACTTCAGCTTGCCGCCGAAGAACAGGTTCAGGAAAAACGTCTCGAGGATGTCGTCGCGGTGGTGGCCGAGCGCGATCTTCGTCGCGCCCAGCTCGGAGGCGACGCGGTACAGCACGCCCCGGCGCAGCCGCGAGCAGAGCGAGCACATCGTCTTGCCCTCGGGGATCACCCGCTTGACGATCGAATACGTATCCTGCACCTCGATCCGGAACGGCACGCCGAGCGCGGTCAGGTAGTCCGGCAGGATGTGTTCCGGGAAGCCGGGGTGCCGCTGGTCGAGGTTGACCGCGACGATCTCGAAGTCGATCGGCGCGCGCTCGCGCAGCTTCATCAGGATATCGAGCAGCCCGTAGCTGTCCTTGCCGCCGGACAGACAGACCATCACCCGATCGCCGGCCTCGATCATTCCGAAGTCGCCGATCGCCTGCCCGGCGAGGCGGCACAGCCGCTTCTCCAGCTTGATCGCTTCTCGCCGCTGGCGCTCCAGCAACTTCGGGTCAGGCGCGTTCATGACCAGCCAGCAACCGGGCGGTACATGCCGGGCTGGCAGGCGATGCAGGAAGGGATGCCGGACGGCTTCATCGGTTCAGATGTGCACATTGCGGCCGCCGTCGACCGCGAGGATCTGGCCGGTGACGTACGGCGCATCCATGACCAGGAACTTCACCGCGCGCGCGATGTCTTCCGGCTCGCCGACGCGCTTGAGCAGGCTGGAACTGATGATGCGCTGGCGCGCCACCTCGTCCTGCCATTCGCCGTCTTCGGGCCACATGATCGCCCCCGGCGCGACCGCGTTGACCCGCACTTCCGGGCCGAGTTCGCGCGCCAGCGACCGGGTCAGCGTGACCAGTCCGCCCTTCGCAGCGTTGTAGACCGGGTAGTTCTTCAGCGGCCGCTCTGCATGGATGTCGACGATATTGACGATCGCACCATGCGAGCGGCGCAGGTGCGGCGCCGCTGCCTGCGACAGGAACAGCGGCGCCTTCAGGTTCGTGCCGATCAGATCGTCCCATGCCTGCTCGGTGACCTCGCCGACCGGCGTCGCGTAGAAGCTGGACGCGTTGTTGATCAGCACATCGAGCCGGCCGAATCGCTCGACGGTATCGTTCACCAGCGAGGGCAGGCTCGACGGCTTCAGGATGTCGGCGCGTGCGAGCGCGACCGAATCGGTACGGATCGCGTTCAACTCGTCCTGCAGCGCATGCGCTTCCTTCGAGGAACTGCGATAGTGCACCATCAGGTCCGCACCCGCGGCATGCAGCGAACGGCAGATGGCGGCTCCCACCCGTTTGGCTCCACCCGTGATCAGCACGACCTGTCCCTGCACCGCTGCACGCTCCCGTAGTCCGATCCACATCTTACCTCGCGCCCATGCAATCCACCCTGCGCCCGCTCGCAGCCCTGCCCGAACCGGCGCCCGAAGCCATCGCCGCCAGCCGTGCGCTTGTCCGGCGGATCGCCGAGGCGATCACCGCCGCTGGCGGAGCGATCGATTTTTCGCGATACATGGAGCTGGCCCTGTACGAGCCGGACCTCGGCTACTACACCGGCGGCGCCCGCAAGTTCGGCGCGGACGGCGACTTCACCACCGCGCCGGAGCTGACACCCCTGTTCGGCCACACGCTCGCGCGCACCCTGGCACCGGTGCTGCGGGACCCGGGCAGCGAACTGGTCGAACTCGGTGCCGGCACCGGTCGCCTGGCCTGCGACCTGCTCGATGCGCTGCGCGAACTGGACGCCCTGCCCGCGCACTACTCGATCCTCGAGCTGAGCGGCGAACTGCGCGCCCGGCAGCGCGAAGCCCTCGAGGCGCGGCATCCGGCCATGCTGCCCCGCGTGCGCTGGCTCGACGCGCTTCCACCGTCGGTTCATGGCGCGATCGTCGCCAACGAAGTGCTCGATGTGGTGCCGGTGCACCTCGTGCACTGGACGGCGGACGGCCCGCTGGAGCGCTGCGTCGCGCTGTCCGGGGAGAGCATCGACGGGCCGGTTGCCGCTGCGCCCGGTCAGTCCTTCGCCTGGGTCGACAGGCCGATCACCGAGCGCAGCCTGTCGGCGGCGATCGAACGGCTGCCGATACCCGCCGATGCCGACGGTTACCTGTCCGAAGTGGCGCCGGCGGCGGCCGCGCTGGCGGCCTCGCTGGTCGAGCGCCTTCAGCGCGGCATGGCTCTGTTCGTCGACTACGGGTTCGGCCGCACCGAGTTCTACCACCCGCAGCGCCGGCAGGGCACGCTGATGTGCCACTATCGGCAACATGCCCACACCGATCCGTTCTTCCTGCCCGGCCTGCAGGACATCACTGCCCACGTGGATTTCACCGCGATCGCCGAGGCCGCCGTCGGCGTCGGCGGCCGACTTGCCGGCTACACCACCCAGGCTCATTTTCTCCTGGATGCGGGCATCGCCGGGCTTCTTGGCCGCACACCGGCCGACCAGCCGGGCCGTTACCTGCCTCAGGCGGCCGCTGCGCAGCGACTGCTTTCGCCGGCCGAGATGGGCGAGTTGTTCAAGGTGATGACGATCGCACGCAACTGCGATCTCGCGCTGCCCGGGCTCGGTGCACGCGACCTGTCGCGGCTGTTGTGAGGGGAGCGCGGCGATGAGCGTCGAAAGGCACGGGATCCGCCGGCTGGGCGCAGCGACCCTGCTGCTGGTCGTGGCCGGCGCCGGGGCCGGCTGGATGCAGTGGCGCGGCCCGGCGGTCGAGCTGGCGACGGTGGAGGACGCGACCATCGTCCATGCGATCGTGGTCAGCGGCCGCGTGCAGGCACCGAACCGGATCGAGATCGGCTCGGTGATCACCGGCCGCGTGGTGAACGTCCACGTCGTCGAGGGCGACACGGTCGCGGCAGGGCAGCCGCTGATCGAGCTCGACCCCCAGGAACTGCGGGCCGGCGTCGCGCAGGCGCAGGCGGCCGAGTCGACCGCGCGCACCCGCATTGACAGCGTGGGGGAACTGACCCTGCCGCAGTCGGCCGATGCGCTGGCCCAGGCCGAGGTGCAGTTGCGCTTCGCCGAAGCCGACCTGCAGCGCCAGCGTGCGCTGCGCGACAAGGGTTTCATCAGCGATGCCCGCCTGGACGACGCCGACCGGCAGGTTGCTTTCGCACGCAGCCAGCTGGAATCGGCACGCACACAGCGGCGCGCCCAGGGCGCGGGTGGGGTCGCGGCACGCGACGCGGCGGTCCGCTTGCGCGAGGCAGTGGCGGCACGTCAACTGGCGGAGGCGAAGCTGGCGCAGACCGTGATCCGGGCCTCGGTCCCGGGTACGGTGCTGGTCCGCAGCGTGGAGCCGGGCGACATCGTCACGTCCTCGAAGCGGCTGCTGGTGGTCGCCTCGCGCGGGGAGACCCGGCTGACCGCGCAGATCGACGAGAAGAACCTGCCCTACCTGCGCGCAGGCAGCCGTGCGATCGCCTCCAGCGACGCATTCCCCGGCGAGCGGTTCGACGCCGAGCTGTACTACGTGAGCCCGGGCGTGGACACCTCCCGAGGCTCGGTCGAGGCGCGCTTCCGCGTCGCTTCACCGCCACCCTACCTGCGTGCCGACATGACGGTGTCGATCGACATCGAGGTCGCGCGAAAGGACAACGCGCGCGTGATCCCTGCCACGGCGGTGCGCGAAGCGGACGGCCGTGCAACCGTCCAGCGGCTGGACAACGGGCGACTGATCGCGGTGCCGGTGACCCTGGGTATCCGCGGTGGATCGAAGGTCGAGGTACTGTCCGGGCTGGAAGCCGGCGCCAGGGTGGTGCTCACCCGCGGCCTCGAAGACGGCTCGCGGGCGCGCGCCCGGTGACCCTTGCGCAGGATCGCCGGTGATGCGCTTCGAATGGATCGTCGCCTGGCGCTTCCTGCGCGAAGGCGGGCTGCAGACGGCGCTGATCGTGGTCGGCGCCGCGCTGGGCATCTCGTTCATCGTGTTCATCACCGGCTTCCTCGGTGAACTGCAGCGCGACATCGTGCAGCGCACGTTGGGCGTGCAGCCACACCTGACGGTCAAGCCGGTCGAGGAAATCGCACGGCCACTGCGCGCGGCGCGTTCGCCGGACGGGTCGCCGGTCGTGCTGGCCGATGTCCAGCCGCGCGGGCAGCGGCTGCGTTCGATCGATCAGTGGCAGGCCACGGTCGCACGCCTGCGCGAGAACGGCGACGTGCGCGCGATCTCGCCGCTGGCCGCCGGCCCGGGCCTGGTCACGCGTGGCGATTCGAACAAGTCCTTGAGCATCGTCGGGATCGTGCCCGAGCAGCATGCAGCCGTCACACGCCTCGACCAGAAGCTCGTCGCGGGCACGCTCCGGGTCGACCCCGGCGACGTCCTGCTCGGGCGTGACCTGGCGGAAGACCTGGGGGTCGGCATCGGCGACACGGTAAGGCTGTCGACGCCGAGTTCCACCGGCGACACCTACCGGGTGCGCGGCATCTTCGACCTCGGCGCCAAGAACCTGAACCAGCTCTATGCCTATGTCGGGCTGGCGACCGCGCAGGCCCTGCATGCCCTGCCCGGCGGCGTGACCAGCATCGATGTAACGGTGGATGACCTGTGGGAGGCTGAACGCGTCGCAGCCGACCTCTCTCGAGTCACCCCGCACCTGGTCGAAAGCTGGATCCGCACCAACCGGCAGTTGATGGTCGCGCTGTCGAACCAGACGCTGATGACGCGGCTGATCCGTCTGTGCTTCGGGCTGGTGGTCGCGATCGGCGTGGCCAGCGTGCTGATGGTCGCCGTCGTGCAGAAGACACGCGAGATCGGCATCCTGCGGGCAATGGGTACGTCGCGCGGGCGCGTGCTGCGTGTGTTCCTGCTGCAGGGCGCGATCATCGGGCTGATCGGATCGCTGCTCGGCTGCGCGCTGGGCTACGGGCTGGCATGGTTCATGAGCGGCATCCTCACCTCGGCCGATGGCACCCGGCTGTTCAGTGCCCATGTCGACCTGTCCCTGTACCTGTACACGACCCTGGGCGCCATCCTGCTGGGCGTGGTCGCGGCGATGCTGCCCGCGCGTCGCGCCGCACGCCTGGACCCGGCACAGGCGATACGGATGTGAGCACGCGACCGCCCGCTCCCGCCTCGCCTGCCGTGCAGCCCGTCGTTTCGATGTCGGGCGTGCACAAGCGCTTCAACGAGGGATTGCCGAACGAGGCCGAAGTGCTGCACGGCATCGACCTCTCGGTCGGACCGGGAGAGTTCACATCGCTGATCGGTCCGTCCGGCTCGGGCAAGAGCACGCTGCTCAACCTGATCGGACTGCTCGATCGCCCGAGCGCGGGCGAGTACCTGCTGAAGGGCGTACCGATCGGCGATGCCACCGACGACGAGCGCACGCGCGCACGGCTCGACACCCTCGGTTTCGTTTTCCAGTTCCACCACCTGCTGCCCGAGTTCAGCGCGCTCGAGAACGTGATGCTGCCCGGGCTGATGCGCGACGGGGCCTTCACCCGGGCCAACCGCGAGAGCGCGAGCGAACTGCTGTCGGCCGTCGGCCTCTCGGGCGCATTCGACAAGCGCCCCGGCGAACTGTCGGGAGGCATGCAGCAGCGGGTGGCCATCGCCCGCGCACTGGCGCTCGCGCCCGCCCTCGTGCTCGCCGACGAGCCCACCGGCAACCTGGATACGCACAGTGCGGACGAAGCCTTCGCGCTGCTGCGCCGATTCAACATCGAACGCGGCTGCGCATTCATCATCGTCACCCATGATCCGCGACTGGCGGCTCGCTGCGACCGCGTGATCGAACTGCGCGACGGCATGATCGAGCGCGACGGAGCGGTCACGCGCACCGCGGTTGCAACCGGCGCGTCTTGATGGCCGTCCGGGTCGAATTCCAAGCATCCGGGATTGCGGTGGTATGTCGATTGCTTGCAGAATCTGCGGTCCGGCCATTTCGGCCACCTTTCCCCCGAACGACGGAGCGGCTTGATGCAACCTGATTCCTGCATGTCACGACACCCGATGCGGGCGGTACCCGAGGCGCTGCGCCAGGTACCCCGCTCGATCAACCGCCTGGCCGTGCTGGCGGCCGGCGCGCTGCTCGGTTTCGCGCTCGCTGCGGGTCCGGTGCAGGCGCAGCCCTGGAAGCCCAGCCGGACGGTCGAACTGGTGGTGCTGGCATCTCCGGGCGGCGGCAACGACAAGGCCGCACGCGCGCTGCAGAAGATCTGGGCGGACAACAAGATCGTCGATGCGGTGGTCACCAACCGGGTCGGCGGTGGCGGGACGCTGGCGTACACCTACGTCAGCCAGAAAACAGGCGACGCCCATTACATCGCCATCGCGCAGGCAGGCATCCTGACCAATCAGCTCGCCGGCCGTACCAACCTGACCTATAACGACCTGACCGTCCTGCCCTACATCGGCACCGAGCCGGTGTCGCTGGCGGTACGCACGGAATCGCCGATCAAGACGCTGAAGGATTTCGCCGATCGCCTGCGCAAGGATCCGGCATCGCTGACCATCTCGCCCGGCAGCACGCTGGCCAGCACGAACCACTTCGTGGTCGCCCTGCTCGCCCGCGCGGTCGGCGCAGACCCGCGCAGGCTGCGCATGGTCACCTTCGGCGGGGGCGCCGAGGCCGCCACCAACGTGCTCGGAGGGCATATCGACGCAATGGTCAACGCGTCGAATAACGCCGTGCCGCACATGCAGTCGGGCAAGATGCGCATCCTCGGCATCTCGTCGCCGAAACGCTCAGCGAGCATGCCCGACGTACCCACGTTCCGCGAGATGGGCTTCGATGTGATCCAGGACAGCTGGTATGTCTTCCTCGGGCCGCGCGCCATGACCCAGCCGCAGATCGATTTCTGGGACGATGTGTTCGCGCGCACGATGAAGACACCCGAGTGGAAGAAGTTCGTCGCGGACAACGGCTGGGAATATGGCTTCATGCCGTCACGCGAAACGGCAGCCTTCCTGAAGAAGGAACATGAAGAAGCACGCAGCATCATGTCCGACCTCGGCGCACTGAAGGCCGGCCAGTGATGCATGGCGCCCGTGGCGGGCGGCGGCACTGCCCGACACCCGCGCGGTCGCCGGTTTTCCGATGAACCTGCCCTCCGCGCCGGCGCCACGCCGGCTGCCGGCGATCCTGATGCTGCTTGCCACGCTGGCGACTGCGGCAGCCTACCTGCGTGCGACGCTGGCGCTGCCCCACCCGGAGCTCGCCGATCCGCTCGGCCCGCAGATTTTCCCGATCCTGGTCAGCGGCGGGCTGCTCCTGTGCGCACTGCTGATGGTGGTCGACCTCTGGCGCACGGGCGATGGCCGGATACCCGTGCTGCTCGAGGGCAACCTGCCCTTCGACCTGCACTCGACGCTGATGGTCGTCGGCATCACCACCTGGACCGGGGTCTACTTCTTCGTGTTCGAACGCGTCGGGTTCCTGCTGTCCACGGTGGTCTTCCTGCTCGGGCTGATGTCTGTGTTCAACGCCGGACACAGGGTCACCAACCTCTGCACGGCAGCCGGCTTCACCATCGGCGCCTGGCTTCTGTTCACCCGTGTGCTGTCGGTGCGGTTGCCACAGGGCATCCTGCCCTTCTGACGCGGGAAAGACGCCACCCTTGGACGCATTCGATCACCTGCTCAACGGTTTCTCGGTAGCCACCCAGCCGATCAACCTGGCGTATGTGTTCCTGGGCTGCCTGCTCGGCACGGTCATCGGGGTGCTGCCCGGCATCGGCCCGGCTGCCGCGATCGCGCTCCTGCTGCCGATCACCTACGGCATCGAACCGACCTCTTCGCTGATCATGCTGTGCGGCATCTACTACGGCGCGATGTACGGCGGGTCGACCACATCGATCCTGATCAACACACCCGGCGAATCGTCGTCGGTGATGACCGCGCTCGACGGCTACGCGATGGCACGCAGCGGGCGCGCGGGCGCGGCACTGGCGATCTCGGCGATCGCCTCCTTCATCGCCGGCACCGCTTCCGTGGTGCTGCTGTCGCTGCTCGCGGTGCCGCTCGCGGGCTTCGCGCTCAGGTTCGGGCCTGCCGAATACTTCACGCTGATGCTGTTCGCGATGACTTCGGTGGCTGCACTGACCGGGGCTTCGCTGGCCAAGGGCCTGCTGTCGATGTTCCTCGGGCTGATGTTCGCGACCATCGGTATCGACCTGCAGAGCGGACAGCAGCGATTCACGTTCGACATGCCCGAACTCCAGGACGGCATCGGCTTCATCGTCGTGGTGGTGGGACTGTTCGCGATCGCCGAGGTATTCATCGGCCTGGAAGACCTGCTGAAGGGACGCTCGGAGATCATCCGGCTGTCGGGCAGTCTCTGGTTGACCCGCGACGAGTGGCGGCGGTCGCTGATGCCCATCGTGCGCGGCACCGGAATCGGATTCTTCAAGGGCGTGCTGCCGGGCGCCGGCGCAACCATCGCCACCATCCTGTCGTACAGCGTCGAGCGCATGCTCTCGCGCGACAAGGCGAAGTTCGGGACCGGCATGATCGAAGGCGTCGCCGGGCCCGAGGCCGCCAACAACGCATCGACTGGCGGTGCGATGGTGCCGCTGCTCACGCTGGGCGTGCCCGGCTCGGGCTCGACCGCGGTGCTGCTGGCAGCCTTCATCATGTACGGGCTGCAGCCCGGTCCGCTGCTGTTCGAGAAACGCCCGGACCTGGTCTGGGGGCTGATCGCCAGCATGTACATCGGCAACCTCGTCCTTCTGATACTGAACCTGCCGCTGGTCGGAGTGTTCGTGCGCCTGCTCCACATACCGATCGGGCTGCTTCTGCCCATGGTGGTGTCGATCTCGGCGATCGGCATCTTCGCAGTCAACGGCAACATCTTCGAGCTCTACCTGGCGCTGGGTTTCGGCGTGATCGGCTACGTGTTCCGCAAGATGGCGATCCCGGTCGCGCCACTCGTGCTGTCGCTCGTGCTCGGTGGCATGATGGAGCAATCGTTCCGGCAGGCGATGACCATCTCCGGGGCGGACCCGGGCGTGTTCGTGCGCAGCCCGATCTGCATCGCACTGCTTGCCGCGAGCGCGCTTGCACTTTCGATACCGTTCGTCGCACCGCTGCTGCGCAGATTCGGCAGACGGACTGCCGCGGCCTGAACGGAGCCTTGACGCGGGAGAGACCGACCTTGAAGCCACGGACGCCAGCAGGAGGAGTCGCCATGGAGCGAATCGATTCATCAAGGCCGCAGCGCAACCGGCGGGCGGGCACTGGGCGCACGATGGCCAGCGCGGCCCTGGCCGGCGGGACGGCACTGCTGGCCGCGGCCCTGCCGACGACCGCCGCCGCCCAGCCGGCCTTCCCCGACCGCCCGCTGCGCCTGATCGTGCACGTGCCCCCGGGCGGTGCGCTCGACTTCACGGCGCGCGTGGTCGGCTCGAAGCTCACGGAGTCGCTCGGGCAGCAGGTACTGGTCGAGAACCGCGCCGGCGCCGGCGGCATCGCCGCGTCCGAACTGGTCTCGAAGGCAACCCCCGACGGCCACACCCTGCTGCTGTCGTCGAGCACGTCGCATGGCGTAGCACCGGTGCTCTACCGCAAGCTGCCGTACGACGCCTTCCGCGACTTCACCCATGTCGCGCTGGTCGCCGTCCTGCCCGCGCTGATGGCGATCAACGCCGACCTGCCCGCGAAGACAGTGAGGGAATTCATCACGCTCGCCAGGGCCCGGCCGGGCGGCTTCCTGTTCGCATCGGCCGGCAACGGCAGCGGTCCGCAACTGATGGGCGAGCAGTTCAAGCTGGCCACCGGCATACCGATGACGCATGTTCCCTACAAGGGCGCAGCCGCCGCGGTGACCGATATCGCCAGCGGCCAGGTACATGTGATGTTCGACAGCCTGCCGTCTCTGATCAGCCAGGTGAAGGCCGGCCGGCTGCGCGTGATCGCGGCTCTCTCGGACAAGCGCGCCGCACTGTTCCCCGACGTGCAGACCATGACCGAGGCTGGCTACCCGAGCGTCGAGGGCAGCATCTGGACCGGCCTCTCGGGACCGGCGGGTCTGCCGGCCGCCGTCGTCGACCGGCTGGCGAAGGACAGCGCGCGGCTGGTAGCGATGCCGGATGTGCAGGAGCGTTTCGCTGGCGTGGGCGGGACCGCGACGTTCCTCGGCCCCGCCGCTTATGTCGATTTCATTCGCAGGGAGAACCGCAAGTGGGCAGAGGTGATCAAGGCTTCCGGGGCGGTTCCTGACTGATCGCCGGCAGCGCCGCCAGATGCGCTAGAGCGGCCGGATCATCAGCCTGCGGAAGCGGATGATCCCGGCGTTGTACTGAAGCGCGATCGGCCCGGCCGGGAAGGCCGTGTCTTCGACATCCACCGCCTGCTCGCCGTTCATCGACACGGTCATGCGCGCACCTTTCGCGGTGACACGCATCGTGTTCCAGCGGCCGGCGGCCTTGAACGTGGGCGCAGCCTTCGCCGGCGGCATCAGCGAGGCGGTCGCGAAAGTCGGGCTCTTGTCCCAGATCTGCACCTCGTACGAGCCCTTCGTGTTGACCAACTCGCGGTTGGTCACGCGGATGTAGATGCCGCTGTTGGCCTCCTCGTCGGCCCAGAACTCGGCGTAGAGATCGAAGTCGCGCCACGAATCCTTCGAAAGCAGGATACCGGCTGGCGTGCCGTTCTTGCGGTCGGCCTGGATCGCGCCATCGACCACGCGCCAGTTGGCGTCGCCGAGCCGCGTGAAGTTCTCGAGCCCCTTGCCGCCATCGATCAGCATCACCCAGCCCGTGCCCGACGGTGCGGATGCGCAGCCAGCCAGCAGGGCTGCGGCAAAGCAGAGCAGGGCAGTGAAGGCGCGAAAAGCCGGGATTCTGTTCATGCAGGTCCTCCTGTGGTCGCGATCATGGTCGCTGTCGTTGTATTTTTCCGGACACGATAGCAGCCCCGGCGCGAAAGCAGAAGGGACCGGCAGGCACGCTCAGCCCGCGTACCAGGCGCTGCCCACCCGCCCCACCCAGTCGGCGAATGCGCGATGGATCGTCGCGCGATCGCGGATGGCGACGAAGCCATGGTCCGCCTCGAACCGTTCCACCGCCATCAGGCTGCGCGCGCGATCGGTGTAGTGCACGTTCGGCGTCTCGCCCGGCCGTGCGATGCGGTGGCAGAACCCCGGGAAGCGCGCGGCGAGCACCTCGCACCAACGGGCGATGTCCCCGCTCCAGTCGATGCCTGCGCTCAGGTTGTAGACGAAGTGCGGCAGCGACGAGGCATCGGCGAGCATCACCAGCGCACGGCCGACATCCGGGCTGTAGACCCAGTCGCGCGTGCATTCGTCTGGCGGGAGCACCGCCTCGCCGCCCGCCACCGCGATGCGCGCGAGTTGCGAATGCGGGCCGAAGTTGTCGCG
>CANGXU010000075.1 GCA_947457885.1 Betaproteobacteria bacterium | reverse complement strand
TTGCTGGTGAAGAGCCAGGCCTGACGGGCCCGCGCCGGCCGGGCAGTGCCGGAATCCACGATGTCCTCACCTTCCGCTCAAGCTCCCGGCCTGGCGGCCGTTATCCATTCCAGGAACTGGGAGGGTTGAATGGCCATTTCGTCACCGGGAATCGGCTCCAAGCTGGATGTGAACACCATCGTCACCCAGCTGATGGGCATCGAGAGCCGTCCGCTGGCTCAGCTCAATACGCGCGAAATCAGCTTCCAGGCAAAGCTGTCGGCCTTCGGATCGATCCGTAGCGCGTTGTCCCAGTTCCAGGGCACGATGAGCAGTCTTTCGTTCGCGAGCCGTTTCGAGGGCGCGACGGCGACCAGCAGCGATGCGACGGCGATATCCGCGTCCGCGACTGCGCGTGCGCCCGCGGGCAGCTATACAGTCGAGGTGAGCGCCCTGGCGCAGAACCAGCGGCTGGTGGCGGCCGGGCAGGCCACCACCACCGCGACGATCGGCACCGGCACCCTTACCTTCGATTTCGGCACCATCAGTGGTGGCAGTTTCGACGCGCAGACCGGCCGGTACACCGGGGCAGCGTTCGCCAGCGCGGGCAGCGGTGTGCGCACGGTGACCATCGCCTCGGGGTCAGGCTCGCTCGCCGGGATCCGTGACGCCATCAATGCCGCGGGCATCGGGGTGACCGCCAGCATCATCAACGATGGCGCCGCCTCGCCGTTTCGCCTGGTGCTGTCTTCGGACAAGACCGGTGCTGCCAATGCGATGAAGATCACGGTCGACGGCGACGCCGCGCTGGACAGCCTTCTGGGCCAGAACCCGGCTTCGATCCAGAACCTGGTCCAGACCGCCACCGCACGTAATGCGGAGCTCACGATCAACGGCGTTGCAGTAACCAAGCCGACCAACATCGTGTCCGATGCGCTCGAAGGCGTGACGCTCACCTTGTCGAAGACGAACGCAGGCGCGCCCGCCACCGTGTCGGTCACGCGCGACAGCGCCAGGGCCACGTCCGCAGCGGAGACGTTCGTCAAGGCATACAACGACCTCAACAAGACGCTCGAGGATCTCTCGGCCTACAACGCCGACACGAAAACCGGGGCGGTGCTCAACGGAGACCCGGCCGTGCGCTCGTTGCAGAACCAGCTGCGCGCGGTGTTCAGCCAGCCGCTTGGCGGAGCCGGTGCCGACCTCCGGTCATTGAGCGATATCGGTATCGCATTTCAGCGCGATGGCACCCTGTCCCTCGATGCTACGAAGATGAACCGCGTGATGGCTGCCAATCCGGGCCGTATCGCCGGCCTGTTCGCCCCGGTCGGGCGAAGCACCGATTCGCTGGTCGAGTTCGCATCGGCCAAGGCCGGCGTCGTGCCGGGCAGCTATGCACTGGACGTGACGCAGCTCGCTACCCGCGGCACCGGCAACGGCATCGTGCCGGCTGGCCTTACGATCAGCGCGGGCGTCAACGACACTCTTGACCTTACGGTAGACGGCACCGCGTTCAGCGTCACGCTCGGGGCTGGCACCTACGCCAGCGCCGGTGCGCTCGCGGCGGAACTGCAGGGCCGGATCAACGGCGCCTCATTGCTCGGCGCCGCCGGGGGCGGCGTGGAAGTGTCCGCGTCGGGCGGGCAGCTCACCGTCACCTCGAATACCTACGGTACGGCTTCCAAGGTGATTCTTGCCGGCGGCAACGGTCTCGCCGGGTTGTTCGGCGCAAGTCCCGTGCGTGCGGATGGCATCGACGTTGCCGGCACGATCGATGGCGTGGCCGCCACCGGCTCTGGCCAGACACTTACTTCCGCCGCCGGGCTGTCCGTACGCGTACTGGGTGGCGCACTGGGTGCCCGCGCCACGATCGACTACACCGTGGGTTATGCGTCCCAGCTGTCGGGTTTCGCGAGCGGCCAGCTTGGTGCGGAAGGCAACATTGCCGGCCGGACCCAGGGTATCAATCGCTCGGTGTCGCTGATAGCCGATCAGCGCACGGCGCTGCAGCGCCGGCTCGACGGCATAGAGACGCGCTACCGCAGCCAGTTCAGCGCACTCGACGTGCTGATCAGCAATCTGTCGCAGACCAGCGACTTCCTGTCGCGGCAGCTTGCCGCCCTCGACAGATAGCCGCCAGGCGGCATCAACCGGTCGTTGCCGCTCTTCATTTCCGCTCAATCGTGCCGATGGTTGTAGCAACAGATCCAACACTCACGGGACCCCCTTCGATGCCAGCCAATCCTTTCCTCGCAAGCCGTGCCTACGCCGCTACCGGGCTCGAAACCACGATCGCGGATGCGTCGCCGGAGCAGCTGATCCTGATGCTCCACGACGGCCTGCTCGAATCGCTGCACCGCGCCAGACTGGCGATGGCGGAGGGGCGCATCGCGGAGAAGGGCGAGGCGATCTCGAAGGCGCTCGCGATCCTGACCGAAGGCCTGATGCCCGCGCTCGATCTCGAGCGGGGCGGCGACATCGCGGGCAACCTGGCTGCGCTGTACGAGTACATGATCACGCGACTGATGCTGGGCAACCTGCAGAACGACGCCGTGCCGCTCGAAGAGGTCGCGAAGCTGGTGCAGGAACTCAGGGGTGCGTGGCAGCAGCTGTCTGCCAAGCCGGTCGCCCGCGTGGCGCCGCAGCCGTTGAGCGACCCTCTGCCGTCGGGTGCGCGCGTGGGGCTGTCGTTCGGCGTCGCCTGACCGCCCGCCCCTGCTCCCGGCGCCCATGTCCGCGCTTCAGGCTTATGAGGCAGCCCTCGAGCTGACCGAACGCATGCTCGTGTGCGCGCGGTCGGCGCAATGGGACCGTCTGGTCGAACTCGAGACCGAGCGTGGCAGCCTGCTCGAAGCGATCGGCCAGGACGACCGGGATCCGGCTCGCGACGGTGCCGCGCGCGACGGTAAACGCAGGATCCTGGAACGCATGATCGCCTGCGATGCGGAGGTCGCGACGCTGACGCAGGACTGGATGGCAGAGCTGCGGCAGATCCTGAATTCGGTCGATACCAGTCAGAAGCTGGAGCGTACCTACTCGGCACGCTGAGCGAGGACGCGTGCGGCGGCCGTTGACGCCGTCGGATCGGGGTAGCAAGATGATTCGTCTGGAACCTTGCAGGACAGCTGGGGATGGACTCGATCATCATCACGTGGCGCGAGCTGCTGCTGGTACTGGCGGCCGTGCTTGCGGTCTATGTCGCCGAGATGCTCCTGCTGCTGCGCCGGGGCGGCAATGCGGGCTGGCGCCTCTGGCAGCGTGGCGCGCAGGCCCATGCCCAGGCTCAGGCGCTGGGCGAGTTGCGTGCGCAGATCGAAGCCCTGCGCCTGGAAGCTGCCCAGATGCGCGCCCGGCTCGACAGACAGGAAACGCAGGGCATCGGCGGTGGTCTGCCGGGCGGCGACGGCGTGGCCGAGCGTTTCGCCGCCTTTCAGGCGCTGCAGCAGGGAGCATTCTCGCCTTCGCGTTCGCCCGAGGCGGCGGATACGCCTTACGGCCACGCCATCGGTATGGCGCGCGAAGGGCGCGCGGTTGCCGAAGTGGCCAGCGACTGTGGCATATCGCGCGGGGAAGCCGAGCTGATCGTCGCGCTGTACCGATCGCCATCGCCCCACTGAACCTGCGCCGCGAGACGGTGCCGCAGCGCCGCGGTTACGCGAACGGGCTGTCGGTCCGCGGCCAGGGTGCCGTGTCGGCCGAGGCCGCCTGAGGATGGGTCCGATGGAGCCGCCGATCCGTGTCGGCCCTTCGGTGGCGCCGTCGGCACCGGCGAGCCCCACGCTCGCGTTCGACGCGCGGATCGTGGCGGGTTCACTCACGCTCGGACAGCAGGTCGGCGCGAGGCTGCTGTCGGACCGGGCCAGCGGGCGCTTTCTGGCGCTGATCGATGGCCGGCAGGTGGAGGTGGTGCTGCCACCCGGTGCCAAGGCGGGCGATACGCTGCGCCTCACGGTCATCGCGGAGCAGCCCCGGCTGGTGCTGTCCGGCCAGAGCGAGCCGCGTTCCGGCCCCGGCGCCGGTACATCCACGGCCGTCGGCTCGCAGGCTGTGGGCGCTGCAGCGGCCGGGTCCGGTACGGTATCCCCGTCAGGGCCTGCAGCGTCCGACGTGTCCTTGAGTGCCGGTGGACGCGCGCTTACGCGCCTGGTGGCTGACATTTCGGCGGCGGTAACCGGCGCGCGTGGTACCGGGACGGACGCCGTCGGCGATCAGGCTGCACGGGCGGTCCCGCTGGTAGCGTTGCCTGCGGCCGGGCGATCCGAACTGGCTGGTCAGCTGGCTGGTGCGCTTGCGCGCACGTTCTCCGGCAGCGGTCTGTTCTACGAGGCGCACCAGGCGCAGTGGGTGGCGGGGGAGCGGTCCCTCGACTCGCTGCGCCAGGAGCCGCAAGGGAAACTGTCTCCGCTGCCCCCGGCAGCCGCCAGCAGGGATGCGCCAGGCCTGCCGGCTGGCCAGCCGGCAGGCGCAGGTACGGCGGAAGCCGGGCGAATGCCGCCAGCTGCAATGCGCGAGCCCGCGGCATCGCTCCAGCCGTCTGGCACGTCGCCGCAGGGCGCAGGTCCGCTCGCGGGCGTGGTCGATCCAGCCTCCGCAAGCCTCGTGCAGCAACAGCTCGCAACGCTCGACGCGGGCAGCGCCGGTTGGAACGGACTCGTGCTGCCGGGCATGCCGGCACGCATCGCGGTGCAGGAGCGGCCCAGGCCGTCCGGCGAAGAGGTGGAGGCTGGCCATGAGGCGGCAGCCGACTGGTCGACGACGGTATCGGTGACGTTACCGCGGCTGGGTGCGATCGATGCGCGGCTGCTGCTGCGCGGCGACCGGGTGATGCTGTCCGTGGCGGCCGGAGCGGCCACCGGTGCGGACGAGCTGGCCGCGGCACGCCAGCAGCTGCTCGATGCGCTGGCTGCGGCCGGCCTCAAGGTCGATGCGCTGCAGGTGGAGGTAGGATGAGCGACTCGTCGCGATCGCCAACGCCGCTCGCCGTCGCGCTCGCCTATCGTACGGGCGATGCCGCGCCGAAGGTGGTGGCGCGCGGCAGCGGGGCGATCGCGGAGACGATCATCGAACGGGCACGCGAGGCGGGCGTCTACGTGCACGAGTCGACGGAACTGGTCGCGCTCCTGATGAAGGTGGACCTCGATCAGCGCATCCCGCCGCAGCTCTATGTCGCGGTGGCCGAACTGCTCGCCTGGCTCTACCAGATCGAGGCCGGCGGCGCCAAGCCCGGGGCGCCGCCGCCCGAGGGCCAGCTCACTGCACCGCCAGTGCCGACAGCAGGTCCGCCTCCAGCCGCAGTACCGCCCGCTCGTTCGACAGGACCGGCCCGCTGATCAGCAGGGTGTCCTCGGCCCGTTCGCCGAGCGTGTTGATCAGAGCCGTCTGGACGCTGATGTCGTACTCGACCAGCACGCGTGCGATCGCGTACAGCAGTCCGGGGCGGTCCCCGGCGACGATCGACAGGACGTGGTGCGTGCCGCGCTCGTCGGGCCGGATCCCGACCTCGGGTGCGATCGGGAAGTGGCGGAGCTGCCGGCTCAGCCGCCCGCGGATCGGCGGCGGTAGCGGTGCTGGCGAGCTCAGGGCAGCCGCGAGTTCCTGTTCGATGAAGGTGATCACGTTGCGGTATTCGCGCCCTGCATCCTCCGCGTCGAGCACCGTGAACGAGTCGAGCGCGTACTGATGGCGGGTGGTGTTGATCTTGGCGTCGACGATCGAGAAGCCGATGCGTTCGAAGAAGCCGCACATTCGCGCGAACAGCTCTTTCTGCTCGGGGACGTACACCAGCACCTGCACGCCGCCCCCACCGGGCGCCGGGCGCGCGCGCACCACGGGTACCGGCGTGGTCACCCGGTTCACCAGTGCGCGCGCATGCCATGCCACTTCCTGCGGATCATGGCGCAGGAAATAGGGTGTCTCGAGCTTCTCCCAGAGTGGGCGCTGCGCATCGGGCGGCAGTCCGTAGAGCGCGAGCTTGGCGAGCGCCTCGCGCTGGCGCAGTTGCAGGCTGTGGTCGGTGTCGATCGCGCCGCCATTCAGGTAGCGCCGCGTGGCCAGGAAAAGGTCTTCCAGGAGTTTTGCCTTCCAGCCGTTCCATACTTTCGGACTGGTGCCGCGGACGTCCGCGACGGTTAGGATGTAGAGGGCAACCAGCCGACGCAGATCGCCCACGCGCCGGCCGAATGCGGCGACTACGTCCGGATCGGAGATGTCCTGTTTCTGTGCGGTCGCAGACATCGCGAGGTGCGCGTGCACCAGCCATGAGACAAGCTCCGTGTCCTCGCGCGATATCGAGTGGCTGCGGCAGAAGCGGCGCGCGTCCACCACGCCCAGCTCGGAATGGTCGCCCCCGCGGCCCTTTGCGATGTCGTGGAAGATCGCGGCGACATAGAGCAGTTCCGGCTTGTCGAAGTCAGAAATCAGGCGGCTGCAGAGCGGGTACTCGTGCGCGAACTCGGGTACGGCGAACCGGCGCACGTTACGCACGACGCGCAGGATGTGCTCGTCCACCGTGTACACGTGGAACAGGTCGTGCTGCATCTGGCCGAAGATCCGGCCGAATGCGGGGATGTACCGCCGCAGGACACCGTACAGGTGCATGCGGCGCACCTCGCGCACGACGCCGAGCGGTTCGCGCAGCACCTGCATGAACTGGGCACGGTTGACCGGGTCCGCGCGGAAGCCGCCATCGATGCGGGTGCGGCTGCGCCAGAGCGCACGCATCGTTTCAGCTTCTATGCCCCTGAGCTCGGGATGCCGCTGCAACGTCAGGAATGTCGCGAGGATCGCATGCGGGTCGCGGTCGAAAAGGTCGCGCGAGCGCGCTTCGAGCAGTTCGTTGCGTGCCTGGAACCGTTCGTCGATCGGGACCGGTGGAGAGGGCGGCCCCGGGCGCAGGCGGGCGAGCAGGTTCTGCAGCAGGATCGTGTTCGTCAACGTGACCGATTTCGCGGTGCGGTAGTACCGCTGCATCAGCTGCTCGCTCGCGCGCCTCGATGCGGTGTCCGCGAAGCCGTACTGCTCCGCCAGCCGGGTCTGCAGGTCGAACAGCAGGCGATCCTCGCGCCGGCCCGCGATCAGGTGCGTACGGATGCGCAGATCGTTCAGCAGGCGTTCATGGCGCGCGATGAAGGTCGCCTCGGCAGCCGTGATGAGCCCGTTGGCCGCGAGTTCGCGCCAGTCGGAGCCGGCGCGGCTGGCACGGCCGATCCACAGGATGGTCTGCAGGTCGCGCAATCCGCCAGGGCTCTCCTTGATGCTCGGTTCGAGGTTGTGGGCGCTTTCCTGGTAGCGTGTGTGGCGCTGCTGCTGTTCGAGCTGCTTGGCCTGACAGAAGAGGACCGGGTCGAGGCGGGCGGCGAGCTTGTCGCGGAACGCCGTGGCGCGCCGCCGGGCACCGCAAAGCAGGCGTGCCTCGAGCAGGTTGGTCTGCACCGTCACGTCGCGCGCCGAGATCTCGAGACATTGTTCGACGGTACGCACGCTGTGGCCGACCTCCAGCCCGATGTCCCAGAGCGTACCTATCAGCTCTTCGAGCTTCGTCTCTATCTCGGGAAGGGCCTCTTCGGAGAGCAGGACGAGCAGGTCGACATCAGACCACGGGAACAGTTCACCCCTGCCGTAGCCGCCGACTGCCAGCAGCGCCGCCGACCTGGGCATCTGCAGGTGACGCCACGTCTCGCGCAGAAGGCCGTCGGTCAAGGAAGCCTGCCCGCGCAGCATGCGCCGCGCCGGGAGCCCCGCAAGATAGCGTTCGCGCAGCCGTGCGCGCCCGTCGGACAGGCGCTGCCGCAGGCGGGCGGTCAGTTCGGCACGGTCCACAGTGGGCAGGGCGCCGGGCACTCGGTCAGGCGGGCGGTGGCGGGGAGCCCGCGGAGACGGTCAGTACTTCGAACCCGTCGGCGGTGACCAGGACCGTGTGTTCCCACTGCGCGGACAGGCTGTGGTCCTTGGTCACGATCGTCCAGCCATCGGGCAACTGACGGATTGCTGCCCTGCCGGCGTTGATCATCGGCTCGATCGTGAACGTCATGCCCGCTTCCAGGCGCACGCCGGTCCCCGGGCGGCCATAGTGAACGACCTGCGGCTCTTCATGGAAGAGACGGCCGATGCCGTGGCCGCAGAACTCGCGCACGACGCTGAAGCCGTTGCCTTCAGCGAGCGTCTGGATCGCGTGCCCGATATCGCCGAGGGTTGCGCCCGGGCGAACCTGGCGGATGCCGGCCCACATGCAGACATACGTGAGTTCGCACAGCCGGCGGGCCTGGATCGACGGTTCGCCGACATGGAACATCCGGCTGGTGTCGCCGTGGAAGCCGTCCTTGATGACCGTGATATCGATGTTGATGATGTCGCCGCCGCGCAGCTTCTTGTCGCCTGGAATGCCATGGCAGACGACGTGGTTGACCGACGTGCAGATCGACTTCGGATAGGGCGCGTAGCCTGTCGGCGCATAGTTGAGCGGCGCCGGGACCGCCTGCTGCACGCCGGTGATGTAGTCGTGGCACAGCCGGTCGAGTTCATCGGTGGTCGCGCCGGGCTGTACGTGCGGGCCAATGAAATCAAGCACCTCGGAGGCGAGCCGGCCGGCCACGCGCATCAGGGCGATTTCTTCGGGTGTCTTCAGGTTGATGGCGGACTTGCGCGGCGGTGGCTGCAGCATCGGACATGATCCAGGATTACGACAGCGCATTATGGAGCATCCGCGCCGCCGCCGCCGTACGCGTATCGCGCGCAGTGGATCGCAACCGCCACGGCGTGTTAATCTCAGGGGTTAGCCGTTGAACCAACGGCCATGTCGGCCGGCTTGCAGTTTTGCCGGAGTTTTACCGAAGTTTCACCGTCTCGCAGATTCAACATTTCACACACGCACCGATACACAGGGTGTCCGTCAGCCCGGGGGTGTCCGGCACGAACGTGCCGGCAGTCGCGGATTTGCGGAGGCAGTTGCGGAGCGTGGCGGACCAACCCTAGGGAGTTTCTCGATGTCAGTCACCATGCGCACCATGCTGGAAGCCGGGGTCCACTTCGGCCACCAGACTCGTTACTGGAATCCCAAGATGGCGCCTTACATCTTCGGGCACCGTAACAAGATTCACATCATCAACCTCGAGAAATCGATCGTCATGTACGACGAGGCGATGAAGTTCGTGCGCAAGCTCGCCGCGAACAAAGGAAACATTCTTTTCGTCGGCACGAAGCGCCAGGCGCGAGAGATCGTCCGCGAGGAAGCCACCCGTGCTGGTGCGTCTTTCGTCGACCACCGCTGGCTGGGCGGCATGCTGACCAACTTCAAGACGGTCAAGGGCTCGATCAAGCGCCTGAAGGATCTCGAGGCGATGGTCGCCGAAGGCAATGCCGAGAAACTGTCCAAGAAGGAAGCGCTGACGTTCCAGCGCGACCTCGAGAAACTCGAGCGCTCGCTCGGCGGCATCAAGGACATGACGTCACTGCCCGACGCGATCTTCATCATCGACGTGGGCTACCACAAGATCGCCGTGCAGGAAGCCAGGGTTCTGGGCATCCCGGTGATTGCGATCGTCGACAGCAACAATTCGCCGGAAGGCGTGCATTACGTGATTCCCGGCAACGACGACTCCAGCCGCGCGGTGCGCCTCTATGCGCGTGGCGTGGCCGATGCGATCCTCGAGGGGCGCAGCCAGTCGATTCAGGAGATCGTCGGCGACGAGTTCGTCGAGGTCGAGGCGGGCGAGGAAGCCGTCCAGGCCTGACCGCCTGCGACGGGGCTGGGAAGGGCGGGACCCCGTGTCCCGCAAGGCCTGGCAGCGGCCAGGTCGCTGTCGGGGTCAACCGATCGATTCGAAGTCCGGGCGTGCCGTGCGGCGTGCCCCTGAAAGGAAGGATACGTCCATGGCCGAGATCACTGCTGGCATGGTGAAGGACCTGCGCGAGAAAACCGACGCGCCCATGATGGAATGCAAGAAGGCGCTGACCGAGGCTGCCGGGGACATGGCGCGCGCGGAAGAGATCCTGCGCGTGAAACTGGGCAACAAGGCGACGAAGGCCGCGGGCCGGATCGCCGCCGAAGGCGTGGTCGGGGTGCACGTTTCGGGCGATGGCAAACTGGCCGCGATCATCGAGATCAACTGCGAGACCGATTTCGTGGCGAAGAACGACGACTTCCTCGGCTTTGCACGCGACTGCGCGGCGCTGGTGGCAGAGAAGGCGCCGGCCGACGTGCCCGCGCTGTCGCAACTGCCGCTGCGCGGCGCGACCGTGGAGTCGACTCGCACGGAACTGGTGGGCCGTATCGGCGAGAACCTCTCCCTGCGCCGCTTCGTGCGCATCGAGGCGCAGGGCCGGATCGCGACGTACATCCACGGTGGGTCGAAGATCGGCGTGGTGGTCGATGTCGTCGGTGGCGACGAAACGCTGGCGAAGGACATTGCGATGCACATCGCCGCGACCAAGCCGGTGTCGCTGGGCCGGGATGAGGTGCCGGCCGAGCTGATCGAGCGCGAGCGGTCGATCGCCGCGCAGAAGGCTGCCGAATCCGGCAAGCCTGCCGAGATCGTCGCCAAGATGGTCGAAGGCTCGGTACAGAAGTTCCTCAAGGAAGTGACGCTGCTCGGCCAGCCGTTCGTGAAGGACGACAAGCAGACGATCGAACAGTTGCTGAAGTCGAAAGGTGCCACGGTGAAGCGCTTCGTGCTGTTCCTCGTGGGCGAGGGCATCGAGAAGAAACAGGTCGATTTCGCCGCCGAGGTGGCGGCCGCGGCGAAGGGAGTCTGATCCCGCATGGCCGACCACCACGACCAGCCAGCGACGGCGCCTGCGGGCAGCCCGGTGCCAAGAGGTCCGGCGTACCGCCGGATCCTGCTCAAGCTGTCGGGCGAAGCCCTGATGGGGCCGGATCAGTTCGGCATCAACCGGCCGACGATCGCTCGCATCGTCGAGGAGGTTGTCGACGTGGTCCGGCTCGGTGTGCAGACCGCGGTGGTGATCGGCGGCGGCAACATTTTCCGCGGCGTCGCGCCCGGTGCAGCCGGCATGGACCGCGCGACGGCCGATTACATGGGCATGCTGGCGACCATCATCAATGCGCTCGCGCTGCAGGATGCGCTGCGCAAGGCCGGTATCGAGACCCGTGTCCAGTCGGCATTGACCGTCGAGCAGGTTGCCGAACCCTACATTCGTGGCAAGGCGATGCGCTACCTCGAAGAGGGACGGGTGGTCATTTTCGCGGCTGGGACCGGAAATCCCTTCTTCACGACGGACACTGCGGCCGCGCTGCGCGGAATGGAGATGGGCGTCGATGTGGTGCTGAAGGCGACCAAGGTCGACGGCATCTATACCGATGACCCGCAGCGCAATCCGGCGGCGACCCGCTACGAGTCGCTGACGTTCGACGAGGCGGTCAACAAGCAGCTCAAGGTGATGGACGCGACGGCACTGACGCTGTGCCGCGACCAGAACCTGCCGATACGTGTCTTCAGCATCTTCAAGCCGGGCGCACTCAGGCGCGTGGTTTCCGGCGAGAATGAAGGCACGCTGGTTCATTCCTGATCAGTGCGGAGCAGCCGATGATTGCAGAGGTCAAGAAGAACGCCGAACAGAAGATGGTCAAGAGTGTCGAGGCGCTCAAGGCCAACCTGGCGAAGGTGCGCACCGGTCGTGCGCATCCCGGCATCCTCGACCATATCCAGGTCGACTACTACGGTTCGCCGACGCCGATCACCCAGGTCGCCAACATCACCCTGATCGACGCTCGCACGATCGGGGTCACGCCCTGGGAAAAGAAGATGGCCAGCACGATCGAGAAGGCCATCCGCGACTCCGACCTCGGGCTGAATCCTTCCACCACCGGCGAACTGGTGCGTGTGCCGATGCCGTCGCTGACCGAAGAGCGTCGCCGCGACCTCATCAAGGTGGTGCGCGGCGAGGGGGAGGATGCAAAGGTTGCAGTGCGCAATATCCGGCGCGATGCGAATGCGGAACTCAAGGCTCTCCTGAAGGACAAGAAGGTCGCCGAGGACGATGAGCGGCGCGCCCAGGACGACGTGCAGAAACTCACCGACCGGTTCATCTCTGACATCGACAAGGCGCTCCAGGTCAAGGAAGCCGAACTGCTGGCGGTCTGAAGCCATGTTCCGCCGGCAGGAGCCGATCGCACCCGGGTTTTCCCCGGGAGAGGTGCCGCGCCATGTCGCAATCATCATGGACGGCAACGGTCGCTGGGCGCGTCAGCGCATGCTGCCGCGTGCGGCGGGCCATCGTCGTGGCGTGAATGCGGTTCGGGCGACGGTGCAGGCGTGCGGCGAACTCGGGATCGAACACCTGACGCTGTTCGCCTTCAGCAGCGAGAACTGGCGGCGGCCGCCCGATGAAGTGTCGGCGCTGATGGAGTTGTTCGCGACGGCGATCGAACACGAGGTATCCCGTCTGCACGAGCACGGCGTACGGTTCCGGGTGGTGGGCGACCGGGCGCGCTTCGAGCCCGGCCTGCAGACGCTCATCGAGGATGCCGAGGCCACCACGCGCGACAACGCCCGCATGACGCTGACCATCGCGGCGAACTACGGCGGACGCTGGGACATCACCCAGGCGGTCAATCGCGCGCTGGCCGCGCGGGCGGCGGACGGTCAGGGCGGCACCGACGCGCCGCTGCGCGAGGCGGAAATCGCCGTACACCTCGCGCTCGCGCATGCGCCCGAACCCGACCTGTTCATCCGTACCGGCGGCGAGACCCGCATCAGCAACTTCCTGCTGTGGCAACTCGCCTATACCGAGCTCTGGTTCACCGAGACGCTCTGGCCCGATTTCGGTGCGACGGACATGCAGGCTGCAGTCGAGGCCTTCCGCAATCGCGAGCGGCGTTTCGGCCGCACCAGCGACCAGGTCCGGCGCGAGGCCACTCATGCGTGTGCTTCCGAGGCGCTTGTACAAGCGAGTCCGGAGGAGCGGGCAGGGTTGCCCAGGGTCGCCGGCGCGCGGTGATCGCCCGCGCATCCCTGCAGAGGCTCGGCTGAGCATGCTCCGGCAGCGGATAGCGACGGCCGTCGTCCTCATCGCTCTGTGCGTGGCCGGGCTCTGGTTCGTGCCGCACTGGGCATGGGCGCTGGGCGTTGCGGTATTCTTCACGGTCGGTGCGTTCGAGTGGGCAAGGCTCACCGGACTCGGCAGGGCAGCCACGGCCGTTTTCTGTACCGCGGTGGCGTTCTCGATCTGCGCGCCGGTCACCGGCGTGCCGGTGGCATGGGTGGCGGCCAGCTGGGCCCTGGCGGGCATCGCATGGGCGATGCTGATGCCGGCCTTCCTCGCCCGTGCGGCGGCGGTGCGCAAGGCCTCCATCCCGGTTGGCTGGCTGGTGCTGGCGCCAGCGGGCGCGGCCCTCGCCTGGCTCGGACAGTGGCCCTGGCAACTGCTGTCGCTACTCTGCATCGTGTGGTTCGCCGACACCGGTGCCTACTTCGCCGGCCGGTCGTTCGGTCGCCACAAGCTGGCTCCGTCCATCAGCCCGGGCAAGACCTGGGAAGGGGTGGCCGGCGGGGCAGCGTGCGTGGCGCTCTATGTGTTCGTGCTGCAGTCCTGGGGCGACGCGGTCGCGGGACCGCTGGCCGGCGCCCCGGGCTGGGCACTTGCCGTGACGCTCACCGCGCTGAGCGTGCTGGGCGACCTGTTCGAATCGCTGGTCAAGCGCCAGGCCGGCGCGAAGGACAGCGGTACGCTGCTGCCCGGCCATGGCGGTGTGCTCGACCGTATCGACGGGCTGACATCGACGCTTCCGGTGGCGGCCCTCGCGACCTACCTTTCTGCCGGATGATGCAATGACCGTCCAGACACAGACAGAACAGGCCGGGCTCACCGTGCTCGGCGCAACCGGCACGATCGGCGTGAACACCCTGGATATCGTCCGGCGGCATCCCGGGCGATTCCGGGTGGTGGCGCTGACAGCCGCCACCCAGGTCGAGCGCCTTTACGAGCAGTGCCTGGAGTTCCAGCCGAAGCTTGCCGTGCTCTCCGACCCGGTCGCGGCGGAGGCCCTGGCCGGACGGCTGCGCGCGCGCGGCGTGGCAACCGAGGTTGCGTCGGGTCCCGATGCCTGCATCGCGGCTGCCGGACACCCGGATGCGTCCGTGGTCATGGCAGCGATCGTCGGTGCGGCCGGCCTGATGCCCACGCTCGAGGCGGCGCGCCATGGCAAGCGGGTGCTGCTGGCGAACAAGGAGGCGCTGGTGATGACCGGCGGTCTTTTCATCGGGGAACTGCGCCGCCATGGCGCGTCGCTGGTGCCGATCGACAGCGAACACAATGCGATCTTCCAGTGCCTGCCGCGCGACTTCGCCGGCGACCTGTGCGCTGCCGGCGTACGCCGTATCCTGCTCACGGCCTCAGGAGGACCCTTTCGCAGCCGCTCACCGGAGTCGGTGGCCGACGTGACGCCGGAGGAGGCGTGCCGCCACCCGAACTGGGTGATGGGCCGCAAGATATCGGTCGATTCCGCGACCATGATGAACAAGGCTCTCGAGGTGATCGAGGCCCACTGGCTGTTCGGCGCGCCTGCGTCGCAGATCGAAGTCCTGGTGCATCCGCAGAGCGTCGTGCACTCGATGGTGGAGTATCTCGACGGCTCGGTGCTCGCCCAGCTCGGTCAGCCCGACATGCGTACGCCGATCGCCTACGGGCTGGGCTTTCCTGCGCGCATCGATGCCGGCGTCGAGTTTCTCGACCTGTTGAAGACTGGCCGCCTGGAGTTCGAGGCGCCGGATCCGCGGCGGTTTCCCTGCCTGCCGCTTGCGTGGGCTGCTCTGGCTGCAGGCGGCACGTCCAGCGCCGTGCTGAACGCGGCGAACGAGGTGGCGGTCGATGCCTTTCTCGGACGCCGGCTGCGCTTCGGGGATATCGCGCCGGTGATCGAAACGGTGCTCGCCCAACCGTTGCCGGGCGATGCCGGCTCGGTGGCTGGCGTGCTGGAGGCGGATGCCGCCGCTCGACGTGCGGCAGCCAAGGCCGTAGCGCTCCGTGCCTGCTAGTATGTTGGAGAGGTTCCTCGTCATTTTCCGGAAGTGTCCGTTGCCATGCTGACCACGGTCGTTGCCTTCATCTTTGCGCTCGGCATCCTGATCGTGGTGCACGAACTCGGGCATTACAGCGTCGCGCGCTGGTGCGGCGTCAAGGTGCTGCGGTTTTCGGTCGGCTTCGGCAGGCCTCTGGTGCGGCGAGTCCACGGTGCCGACCGGACCGAATGGGTGATCGGCGCGATACCGCTGGGCGGCTATGTGAAGATGGTCGATGAGCGCGAGGATGACGTCGCTCCGGCCGACCTGCCTCGGGCCTTCAACCGGCAGTCGGTCTGGAAGCGTATCGCGATCGTCGTCGCCGGGCCGCTTGCCAACTTCGTGCTGGCGATCTTCATTTACTGGGCACTGTTCATGCACGGCATCCCGGGCATGAAACCGGTCATTGCAGAACCGCCGCCAGGATCGATCGCCGCCGCCGCAGGGTTCCGTGCCGGGGACACGATACGCGCCGTCGACGGCGCGGCTGTTCTTCAGTGGCAGGACGCACGCTGGCGCATCCTGCGCCATGGGGTCGACCGGTCTGCGGTAGACATCGAAGTGGTCGATGTACGCGGGCAGCCGGCAGTGCGCGAACTCGACCTCTCTGGCGTAGCCACTGCGCAGATCGAAGAGAACTTCCTTGGCCACGTCGGCCTTGCCGTGGCGCAGCCGAGATTGGACCCTGTGATTGGCCGCGTCGTGGCCGGCAGCGTCGCCGATCGCGCCGGTGTGCTGGCCGGTGACCGGGTACTGTCGATCGACGCCCGGCCAGTCGATGACTGGGGCGCGCTGGTGAAGACCATACGTGCGCATCCGGGCAAGCCACTCGACATCGAGATCGACCGGGCAGGGCGCGCGTTGCCGACCGTCCGGCTGGTTCCCGAGTCGTCGGAGGAAGGCGGCCAGATCATCGGCAAGGTGGGCATCGGGCCGCAGGTCGATCGGGCGCAGGCCGAGGCCATGATGGTCGATGTCCGCTACGGGCCGCTGGAGAGCCTCCGCGAGGCGGTCGCCCGGACCTGGAGCACCTCGGTGCTGAGCCTGCAGATGCTGGGCAAGATGCTGGTGGGTGAGGTCTCGCTCAAGAACCTGTCCGGCCCGATCACGATCGCCGACTATGCAGGCCAGTCAGTGCAGGTCGGGTGGATCGCCTACCTGACCTTCATCGCGCTCATCAGCATCAGCCTGGGGGTCCTCAACCTGCTGCCGATCCCGATGCTCGACGGCGGACACCTGATGTACTATGCGATCGAAGTCGTTGGGCGGCGGCCCGTTTCCGAACGGGCAATGGCCATCGGCCAGCAAGTCGGCATGGGCGTGCTCTTCGTGCTGATGGCCTTCGCGATCTTCAATGACATCCACCGCCTGATCGGCGGTTAATCCGGGCCGATCCTTCCGGTCGGGTCGCCCGGCAGCGTAGCTGCCAGGCGACTGCCCAAACTCATACGACTACATGCTGCGCGCAAGACATCTGGCGTTTGGCCTCGCGCTGTGCTGGGCACAGGCAAGTTCCGCTTTTGACCCGTTCACCGTGCGTGACATCCGCGTCGAGGGTCTTCAGCGCACCGAGCCCGGCACGATCTTCGGTTACCTGCCGGTCAAGGTGGGTGAGCGGATGACCAACGAGGGCGCGTCGCAGGCGATCCGTGCGCTGTACGCCACCGGTTTCTTCACGGACGTTCGTCTCGAGGTAGACGGGGACGTGCTGATCGTGACGGTGCAGGAGCGTCCGGCCATCGCCTCGGTCGAGATCAGCGGCTCCAAGGAATTCAGCGCGGACCAGCTGCGCGCGGCCCTGCGCGGTGTCGGACTTTCCGATGGACGCATCTTCGACAAGGCGCAGCTCGAGCGCGCCGAACAGGAGATCAAGCGCCAGTACATCAACCGCGGTCGCTATGCGGCGCAGGTGCAGACGACAGTCACCCCGCTCGAGCGCAACCGTGTCGGCGTGTCTTTCCAGATCAGTGAAGGCGACGTTGCGCGCATCCGCCAGATCAATTTCGTCGGAAACAAGGTCTTCTCCGAAAGCGAGCTGCTCGGCCTGATGAGGCAGCGGACGCCGGGCTGGCTCACGTGGTACAGCAAGCTCGACCAGTATTCGCGCGACCGACTGTCCGCCGACCTCGAAACGATACGCTCGCATTACCAGAA
>CANGXU010000074.1 GCA_947457885.1 Betaproteobacteria bacterium | reverse complement strand
CGTAGGGCAGATTGTCGCGGATCCACTTCGTCGCCTCGATGAAGTCGACGCCGTAGTTGCTGTGTTCTTCGATGCCGGTGGCGATCGCGAAGATGTTCGGGTCGAACACGATGTCTTCCGGCGGGAACCCGACGCGGTCGACCAGCAGTCTGTAGGCGCGCTCGCAGATCTCGATCTTGCGCTGGCAGGTATCGGCCTGGCCCTGCTCGTCGAAGGCCATGACGATCACCGCTGCACCATAGCGGCGGCACAGCGCCGCCTGCCGCAGGAACTCGGCCTCGCCCTCCTTCATGCTGATCGAGTTGACGATGGCCTTGCCCTGCACGCACTTCAGGCCGGCCTCGATCACCTCCCATTTGGAGGAATCGATCATCAGCGGCACGCGCGAGATATCGGGCTCGGAGGCGACGAGATTCAGGAAGCGCACCATCGCCGCTTTCGAATCGAGCATCGCCTCGTCCATGTTGATGTCGATGATCTGCGCGCCGTTCTCGACCTGCTGCCGCGCGACCGCGAGGGCTTCGTCGTACTGCTCGTTGAGGATCAGCCGCGCAAACGCCTTCGAACCAGTGACGTTGGTACGCTCGCCGACATTGACGAACAACGACGAGCCGTCGATGTTGAATGCCTCGAGCCCCGACAGGCGCATCTTGCGGTCGGCTTCGGGGACGGTGCGCGGGCAGATGCCCTCGAGTTGCGCGGCGATCGCGCGGATATGGTCGGGCGTGGTGCCGCAGCAGCCGCCGGCGATGTTCACGAAGCCGCTCTCGGCGAACTCGCGCACCAGCGACGAAGTGATATCGGGCGTCTCGTCGAAGCCGGTGTCGCTCATCGGGTTGGGCAGGCCGGCGTTCGGGTAGATGCAGATGTTCGTGTCGCAGATCTTCGACAGCTCTTCGACGTACGGGCGCATCAGCGTGGCGCCGAGCGCGCAGTTCAAGCCGATGGTGATCGGGCTTGCATGGCGTACCGAATTCCAGAAGGCCTCGACCGTCTGGCCGGACAGGATGCGGCCGGACGCGTCAGTCACCGTGCCGGAGATCATCACCGGCAGGCGCGAGCCGTGCTCCTCGAAGAAGGTGTCGATCGCGAACAACGCGGCCTTCGCGTTCAGCGTATCGAAGATGGTCTCGACCAGGAAGAAGTCGACCCCGCCCTCGACCAGCGCGCGCGCCTGCTGCAGGTAGGCGGCGACCAGTTCATCGAAGGTGACGTTGCGCGCACCGGGATCGTTCACGTCAGGGGAGATCGACGCGGTCTTCGGCGTCGGACCGAACGCACCGGCTGCGAAGCGCGGGCGCTCGGGCGTCGAATACCTGGCACAGGCGGCCTTGGCCAGGCGCGCCGCCTCGACATTCATCTCGTGGACGAGATGCTCCATGTGGTAGTCGGCCTGGGCGACCGTGGTCGCGCCGAAGGTATTCGTCTCGATCAGGTCGGCGCCGGCCTCCAGGTATTGTTCATGGATCTCCTGGATCACCTGCGGCTGGGTCAGCACCAGCAGTTCGTTGTTACCCTTCACGTCGTGTGCAAAGTCGGCGAATCGTGATCCGCGGTATTCCGCCTCGCCCAGCTTGTAGCGCTGGATCATCGTGCCCATGGCGCCGTCGAGGATCAGGATGCGCGCGGCGAGTTGCTGGCGAAGTGTGGCGAAGATCTCGGATTCGGGAAGGGACATGGCGCAATGGGATCCTGTGCGCCGCCGGCGCGGATGTGCCTGCGGTCGATATGACTCTGGATCCTAGCATGCACCCTCCACGCATCGACCGGCGGAAGGCATGCCGAGCCACACGCCGTCGTTACGATTCGACAGCCCGATCCGCCGTGAGGCCGCCCGCGCGTCGGGTCAGGCGCAGGTAGTTGAGCCAGCAGGCCGCGCCCAGCGCCATCGCGATGCCTGCAGTGGCCGCAAGGGACAACTGCGTGCCGGCGACCAGCGGCGAGATCAGCCCCGCGAGCAACGCATTGCACATCGACTGGGTGAATCCCTGTACCGATGCGGCCATGCCACGGTTGCGCGGGAACAGGTCGAGGGCGAGCAGCGTGATGCTGGGCATCGCGAGCGCCATCCCGAGCGCATACAGCATCAACGGCAGCACGGTCCACGGCACCGCGGGCGGGTACATCAGGTGGTAGCCGATGCTCAGGAATGCGGCGGTCGCCATCACCGCAAACGCGACTATCACCGTGCGCTCCGGGGTCGCCCGGCCAGCGAGACGGCCGGACAGCCAGGCACCGATCATCACCCCACCTATGCCCGGCACGAACAACCACGCGAAATCGGTGGCCGACAACCCCAGGTGCCGGTAGATCACCGCCGGTGCCGAGACCACGTAGATGAAGAAGCCGGCGAAGTTGAACGCCACCGCGAGCGCAAGCATCGCGAAACGCACGCTGCCGAATACCTGCACATAGCTGGCAACGAGCGGCGCTGCGCGGAATGGCTGGCGGTCGGTCTTCGGGAGGGTCTCGGGCAGCGTCCACGCGCAGCCTGCCCAGAGCAGCAGCGAGAAGACGGTGAGGAACACGAAGATGGAGCGCCAGCCGAACGCGATGTCGAGCACGCCACCGATCACCGGTGCCACCGCGGGCGCGAGGCTGAACAGCATCGTCACCTGCGACATCAGCCGCTGGGCCATCGGCCCGTCGTACGTGTCGCGGATGATCGCCCGGCCGACGACGATGCCGGCGCCGGCGGACATGCCCTGCAGCGCCCGGCAGGCGAGCAGGGTCTCGATCGTGGGAGCGAGCGCGCAGCCGATGGATGCAGCCACGAACACGAGCAGGTTCACAAGGATCACCGGCCGGCGTCCGAACGAATCGGACAGCGCACCGTGGAACAGCGTCATGATCGCGAAACTGCCCATGTAGGCGGACAGCGTCTGCTGCACCAGCAGTTCGTTCACCGCATAGTCGCGGGCCATCGACGGGAACGACGGCAGGTAGGTATCGATCGCGAACGGCCCGATCGTCGCCAGCCCGGCCAGCAGCCAGGGCAGCAGCGCCCCATGCGTGCGCTGCTGCCCGCCCGAGCGGTCGCCTTCGGCCACTGGCTCCGCCTCCCGGCGCGCGCTCAGCGGAGCGGCACCGCGGCAATCACGTCGACCTCGACCAGGAACTCCGGCTCGATCAGGCTGGATACGACGAGTGCCGTGTTGGCCGGCGGCGCAGGCAGGTGGCCTAGCCGTTCGCCGCGCACGGCGCGCATCGCCTCGCGATTGCGGATGTCGGTCAGGTAGGTCGTCGTCTTGACGATGTCGGCGAGCGTGGCTCCGGCAACGGCCAGCGCCACCTCGATGTTGTCGAAGACCTTGTGCATCTGCGCGCGGAAGTCCTGGCTGGCCACCTTGTAGCCAGCGTCGGCCGGAGCCTGCCCGGACAGGTAGACCATGCGCGCATCGCGCACGTCAACGACCTGCGTGAGGCGCGGCGCGCTCCACAGGTCGGATGAATCCATGTAGCGCACCCGGAAGGCCGGGGCGGCAGGGTCGGTGCGGGCGAACTTCAGCGAAGCGCGCGGCGGCAGGTCGTCGTTCATCGGGGACTCGTTGCAGGATTGCAGGTTCGGGCAGGCCGTTGCCCGCGCCTCGAGGCTACCACCTGGACCCCGGATCGCGCGCGCCCGCTCGACCTCAACCGCCGCGGTCGAACCGACGCAGCTGTATCGCCTCGGCCACGTGGCTGGCCGCGATCGTGCCGGCCGCGTCGAGATCGGCAATCGTGCGCGCAACCTTGCGGATGCGCTGATAGGCGCGCGCGGACAGCGAGAACCGATCGAGCGCCCGACGGATCAGCGCCAGGCCTGGCGTGTCCAGGGCACAATGACAGTCGAGCTCTCCCGGCTCGATCAGGGCATTGGGCCTGCCCTGGCGCGCAAGCTGGATATCGCGGGCGCGCGCCACCCGCGCCCTGACTGCCGCGCTCGATTCGCCATGCCCTCCCTCGAGCAGGTCGCGCTCGCGCACCGGCGGCACGTCGAGCGCGATATCGATCCGGTCGACCAACGGTCCGGAAATCCGGCGCCGATACCGCTCGATCTGTTCGTGCCCGCACTGGCAGCGTCCGGACGGATGACCGAGGTAGCCGCATGGACACGGATTCATCGCGGCGACGAACTGGAAGCGCGCCGGAAACTCCGCGCGCCGGGCGGCACGCGACACGGTGATGCGGCCGCTCTCGAGAGGCTCGCGCAGGACTTCCAGCACCCGACGATCGAACTCGGTCAGCTCATCGAGGAACAGCACCCCATGCAGCGCGAGCGAGATCTCGCCCGGCCGGGGCAGGCTGCCGCCGCCGACCAGCGCCGCCGCAGATGCCGTGTGGTGCGGCGCCCTGAACGGCCGGCGCCGCCACCGCCGCAGGTCGAAGCCACCCTCGGCAAGCGACTGCATCGCAGCGGACTCGAGCGCCTCGGCATCGGTCATGGACGGCAGGATGCCCGGCAGGCGGGACGCAAGCATCGTCTTGCCGGTACCCGGCGGGCCGACCAGCAGCAGGCTGTGCCCGCCTGCGGCTGCCAGTTCGAGCGCCCGACGGGCCTGCGGCTGCCCGGACACGTCGGCGAGATCGGCGACGGTGTCGTCGGCATCCGTCGCCCCTGCGTCAGGAGCGCAGGAAAGCGGGCGCACCAGCGGCTCCAGCGGGCGTTCGCCAGCGAGGTGGCGCACCACTGCGCAGAGGTCCGCCGCCGGCAGCACATGCGCACCGTCGACCAGCGCCGCCTCGCGCGCGCTGTCCTCGGGCAGCACGAAGGCCCGACCTTCCCGCGCCGCGAACCAGGCCATCGCGAGCGCCCCGCGCACTGGCCGCAGGTCGCCGGTCAGTGCCAGTTCACCGGCGAACTCGTGTGCATCGAGCCACGCGGACGCTGCTGCCGCCTGCCTTGGCCGACGCAACTGACCCGACGCCACCAGGATGCCGACCGCGATCGGCAGGTCGAAGCGTCCGCTTTCCTTGGGCAGTTCGGCGGGTGCCAGGTTCACCGTGATCCGCCGCGCCGGAAACTCGAAACCGCTGTTGGCGATGGCAGCCCGCACCCGCTCGCGGGCTTCGCGTACCTCGGCTTCCGCCAGGCCGACCAGCGCGAAGGACGGCAGGCCGTTCGCAAGGTGCACTTCGACGCTGACGGGCGGCGCTTCCATTCCGACCAGTGCCCGGCTGCGCAGCACCGCCACGAGGCTCGCAGCAGGGCGCGCAGGATTGACAGCGGGGGCGGGCAGTTCGTCCATGTCAGCCTGTCGCGGATCGATGTCGGCCGGACAACAGCCGGCAAGCGCAGCACAGAACCCCGGGTCCGGACGTGTACCGGGCCCGCAGGCGCCAGAGGTTACGGCCCGGCCCGCTGCTCAGCCGGCGGAATCGACCGGCACGGGCGACCCACCGGCCACCCCGCGCTCCAGACCAGCCACCCGCGCCTCGAGTGCTTCGAGCTTTTCGCGAGTACGTGCGAGCACGGCGGCCTGGACGTCGAATTCCTCTCGGGTGACGAGGTCCATCCGCTGCAGTGCGGACCCGACCACTGCGCGCACGTTGCGATGGACGTCCTGCGCCGGGCTGCTGGCGACCAGTTCGCGCACGCGGCGGGACAGGTCATCGAGGGTGCTCTGGTTGATCATCGGCGCGCTCCGGCAGGGTAGGTCTGGATAAGTCCAGACGACCGGGTGAAGTATAGGCAAACCGCTTGCATCGGATCGCGCCGGAAAACACTGTTGCCGCAGCGATTCCACGGCTGGGTTGGCAACCTCGTTGATCCGGCCGACCTGTTGCGCAGCCGCAACAGCATGTCGATCAGCGGCGTCATTCCTTTGTCGGTGCCTAAAGAAACGATGGAGAGTGACGATGCAGATATCTGTTTCTGCACGTCTTTTTTGCACTTACTCGGTGCACGAAAGCCCATATCCGCACCAATTGAGTGCAGAGACCGCTACCCGAGATGTCCTCATGGCTGCAAGCCTCTGTATCAACGACGTTTTGTTGCTGGCACAGAGAATGCTTGAAGCCGCGTGAGACATTGTTCTGTTGTGAGATCGATACACCCTTGGAGGCTACAAGAATGAACAAGTTCAACAAAACCCTGCTGGCTGGCGCAGTCGCTGCCGCGTTGGCAACGCCCATGGCCGTGATGGCACAGGCGAAGGCGCCCGAGTCCCCCCATACCTTCACCGGCAATGTCGGGCTGTTCAGCCAGTACATCTTCCGTGGCCTTACGCAGACCGATCGCAAGCCGGCACTGCAGGGTGGCTTCGACTACGCGCACGCCAGCGGCTTCTATGCCGGCCTGTGGGGCTCGAATGTGAGCTGGCTGACCGACGCCTCGTACGCAGGCGGCAGCTACGCGGTCGAACTGGACACCTACCTCGGCTTCAAGATGCCGGTTGGCGACTTCACATTCGACGTCGGCTTCTTGCGCTACAACTATCCGGGGCGTTCGCCGCTTGCCGGCATTCCGGTCGGATTCAAGAAGGCCGATACCAACGAACTTTACGCAGCAGCAAGCTGGAAGTTCGTCACGTTGAAGTACTCGTACGCCATCAGCGACGCCTTCGGCGTGGCCGACTCGAAGGGTACGGATTACCTCGACCTTACAGCAACGCTGCCGATCGGCGACACCGGCTTCAGCGTGATCGGCCACGTCGGTCGCCAGAACTTCAAGGGCAGCAACGCAGCCCTTTGGACTGGCACCGGCTGCGACCAGAGCTGCTTCGACTACACCGACTGGCGTGTCGCGGTCACTAAGGAGTGGGTCGGCCTGAACTTCAGCCTCGGATACACGAAGGCTGACACCAAGGCGGTTACGCCCTCCGGCGCTGCGGTCTGGAACAACAATTTCCGCCGCAACATCGGCGAGGGCACCTGGACGGTCGGGGTACAGAAGACTTTCTGAGCATCAAACGTCGGGGGGCCGGCCAGGCCGGCCCCCTTTTTTTGTCGGTCGAGAGGCACACACCATGAAATTTGTCACTGCCATCATCAAGCCGTTCAAGCTCGACGAAGTGCGGGAAGCCCTGTCCGCCATCGGCGTCCAGGGCATCACCGTCACCGAGGTCAAGGGTTTCGGACGACAGAAGGGCCATACCGAGTTGTATCGCGGTGCGGAGTACGTGGTCGACTTCCTGCCCAAGGTCAAGATCGAAGTCGCGATCAAGACGGACATGCTCGACCAGGTGATCGAAGCCATCGAGAAGTCTGCGAGCACCGGCAAGATCGGTGACGGCAAGATTTTCGTCTACGAACTCGAACAGGTCGTCCGCATCCGCACCGGCGAGACCGGCGCCGACGCCCTCTGATACGCCCTGCAATCCGCCAACAAGATCCGGAGATCGCATGAAGAAGCTGCTCGTGACCCTGCTAACTGCCGTCTCGCTCGCGTTCAGCGCGGCTGTGATCGCGCAGCCCGCGGCTGAACCGGCCAAGATGGAAGCGAAGGCCGAAGAGACGAAGGCAGCGCCCGCGCCTGCGGCCGCGCCAGCCGCCGAAGCGAAGAAAGCGGATGCGCCTGCCGCCGAAGCGCCCAAGCCGCCGAACATCAACAAGGCCGACACCACATTCATGTTCATCGCGACGGTGCTGGTGATCTTCATGATCATCCCCGGCCTCGCCCTCTTCTACGGCGGGCTGGTGCGGCAGAAGAACATGCTGTCGGTGCTGATGCAGGTGTTCGTCACGTTCTCGATGATCGCCGTTCTATGGGTGATCTACGGCTATTCGCTCGCCTTCACCGGCGGCGGCCAGATCGTGGGCGGCCTCGACAAGCTCTTCCTGTCGGGCGTGACCGATGCAACCGGGGCGGCAACCTTCAGCAAGGACGTCTACATCCCCGAGTACCTGTTCGTGGTGTTCCAGCTCACCTTCGCGGCGATCACTCCGGCCCTTATCGTCGGCGCATTCGCAGAGCGGATGAAGTTTTCCGCAGTGCTGCTGTTCCTGGCGATCTGGTTCACGTTCGCCTACCTGCCGATGGCCCACATGGTCTGGTACTGGGACGGTCCGGATGCGATCACCGACGAGAAGACGCTCGAGGCGGTCACCGCAGGAGCGGGTCTCCTGTGGGCCAAGGGTGCACTGGACTTCGCCGGCGGTACCGTGGTGCACATCAATGCGGCCGTCGCAGGCCTGGTTGCCGCGTACATGATCGGCACGCGTATCGGATTCCGCCGCGAAGCCATGCCGCCACACAACCTGGTGTTCACGATGATCGGCGCATCGATGCTGTGGGTCGGCTGGTTCGGCTTCAACGTCGGCTCCAACCTGGAAGCCAACGGCGTCGCCGGTCTCGCATTCATCAACACACTGGTCGCCGCTGCGGCAGCCGTGTTGGCGTGGATGTTCGCCGAGTGGATCGGCAAGGGCAAGCCGAGCATGCTCGGTGCCGCCTCCGGCGCCGTCGCCGGTCTGGTGGCGATCACCCCGGCCGCAGGGTTCGTCGGACCCATGGGTGCGATCATCATCGGGCTGGTGTCCGGCTTCCTGTGCCTCTGGGGTGTCTCCGGGCTGAAGCGGATGCTCGGCGCGGACGATGCGCTCGACGTATTCGGCGTGCATGGCGTGGGCGGCATCGTCGGTGCCATCCTCACCGGCGTATTCGCCTCGCCATCGCTCGGCGGCGCAGGCATCTGCGACTACATCAAGAATGTCTGCGGCCAGCCTCTGGCGGCCGGCATCGGCGGGCAGGTGTGGGTCCAGATCCAGGGCGTGCTGATCGCGGTCGTTCTGTCGGCGGTGGTCACGTTCATCGCGCTGAAGATCGTCGACCTCCTCGTCGGTATCCGTGTCACCGAAGAAGCGGAGCGCGAAGGCCTGGATGTCAGCTCGCATGGCGAGAAGGCGTACAACTGACCGCCCGCCTGGAACGAAAAACGGGCACCCGAGGGTGCCCGTTTTTTTTCGTCCGACGAAGCCGCGTTACTCGGCCTTGATACCGGCCTCGCGCACGACCTTGCCCCACCGTGCGGTCTCGGCAACGATCAGCTTGCCGAACTCCGCCGGAGTACCGGGCGTGGCGACGGCGCCCTCGCCTTCCAGGCGCTTGAGCATGTCCGGGTTGGCGAGCGCTGCATTGAGCTCCTTGTTCAGCCGCGCGATGATCGGCTGCGGCAGGGACGCCGGGCCGACGACACCCCACCAGTTGATGGCTTCGTAACCTGGCAATCCTGCTTCGCTGATCGACGGCAGGTCGGGCAATGTCGCGTTGCGCTTCAGGCTGCCGACGCCAAGCGGCTTCAGGCGGCCGGACCGGATGTGGCCCTGCATCTGGATCAGCGAACCGATGGTCACCTGCGACTGGCCGGCGATCACGTCCGTCATCGCCGGGCCGCCGCCCTTGAACGGCACATGCGTCATCTCGATCTTCGCCATCCGGGTGAACAACTCGCCAGACAGGTGCTGGAACGAACCAATGCCGGCCGAAGCGAGGTTGAGCTTGCCCGGGTTCGCGCGCGCGTAGGCGATCAGTTCCTTCACCGAGTTCACCGGCAACTGCGGGTTGATCACCATCACGTTCGGACCGCTGCCGACCAGGGCAACCGGCGCGAACGACTTGATCGAGTCGTACGACAGCTTGTACAACGCCGGGTTGAAAGCATGGGCGACCGAAACGATCAGCAGCGTGTAGCCATCGCCCGGCGCACGCGCGACCATTTCGGTGCCGAGCACGCCACCCGCGCCGGCCCGGTTGTCGATGATGAACGGCTGGCCGATCCGGTCCTGCAGTTGCTGCCCGACGAGGCGGCCGACGATATCGTTGCTGCCGCCGGGCGCGAACGGGATCACCAGGCGGACCGGCTTGGCCGGGTAGTCGGCCGCACCGGCAGCGCCGGCCAGCGTGCCGAGAAGAAGCAGCGCCGGCACGCGGGCGCACGAGGCGCTGCGCAGTACCGCCGTCGCACAGGAGTCGGATTGCGGGGATGCAGCACGGGTGGCTGCCTTGCCGGTCTGTCGCCGGTGCATGACGATCGGGGTCACAGGATCCTCCAGTAGTGTCGGGGCGGAAGTCTACTACCGCCCGGCAAGGCTGGCTGCCACCGCAGTAAGGATTAACCGCGCCTCGCACGGGCAATCCGACGGTCGGCTGTCGGGCAGTCAAACAGGGCCGGCTGCGTGATCGGCTACACTGGACGGCCACCAGACATGATTGTGCCCAGCCGATGTCGATGCCCAAGCCGATTCCCGCCACGCCCGTCCCGAACCTGAAGACCGCGTTGTCCGGCCCGCTGCCCGACCTCGAGAAGCGCATCCTCGAGTCGCAGCCGGCGATCGAACACTGGTTCCGCAGCCAGTGGCAGGAGCACGCAAGCCCGTTCTACGGGTCGGTCGACCTGCGCAACAGCGGCTTCAAGCTGGCCCCGGTGGACACCAATCTGTTCCCGGGCGGTTTCAACAATCTCAATCCCGACTTCCTGCCACTGTGCGTGCAGGCAACCCAGTCGGCGATCGAGAAGATCTGTCCGGATGCACGCGGCGTGCTGCTGGTGCCGGAGAGCCACACCCGTAACCAGTTCTACCTGAAGAACGTAGCGGCGCTGACCACCATCCTGCGCGCAGCCGGGCTGATCGTGCGCATCGGCACGCTGCTGCCCGAGATCACCGCACCGACCGACATCGCGCTCGATGACGGGCGTTCCATCACGCTCGAACCACTGGTGCGCAACGGTAGCCGGCTCACAGTTGCCGGTTTCGACCCGTGCGTCGTGCTGCTGAACAACGACCTGTCGGCCGGCGTGCCCGATGTGCTGAAGGGACTCGACCAGTGGGTGCTACCACCACTGCAGGCAGGCTGGACCACCCGCCGCAAGTCGCAGCATTTCGCACACTACGACACCGTCGCCCGGGAGTTCGCGTCGCTGCTGAAGATCGATCCCTGGCTGATCAACCCGCTGTTCGAGCGCTGCGGCAAGATCAACTTCAAGGACAGGCAGGGCGAGGAATGCGTGGCAGGTTACGTGTCCGAGATGCTTGCCGACATCAAGGCCAAGTACCGGGAGTACGGTATCGACCAGGAACCCTTCGTGATCGTAAAGGCCGATGCCGGCACCTACGGCATGGGCATCATGACGGTGCGCGACGCAAGCGAGGTGCAGCAACTCAACCGCAACCAGCGCAAGAAGATGGCGGTGGTGAAGGAGGGGTTGGAGGTGCACGAGGTGCTGGTGCAGGAAGGGGTGTACACATTCGAGAACGTCGACGGCGCAGTGGCTGAGCCGGTCGTCTACATGATGGACCACTTCGTGGTCGGCGGCTTCTACCGCGTGCACACCGAGCGCGGCCAGGACCAGAACCTGAACGCACCGGGCATGAGCTTCGTGCCGCTCGCGTTCAAGACGCCCTGCTCGATCCCCGACCCGGGCGCCGCACCGGATGCCGCTCCCAACCGTTTCTATGCCTACGGCGTGATCGCGCGGCTGGCGTTGCTTGCCGCCGCGCGCGAGATCGAGACCCTTACGGCAACGCCGCAGCAGGAGATGTGACCGCGAGCGTGTTCCCGATTACCATGTCGGCATGAAACTGCTGGTGATCGCCGACCCGCTGGCGACCTTCAAGACGTACAAGGACTCGACCTTCGCGATGATGCGCGAGGCCTCGCGCCGCGGACACGACCTGTTCGCGATGGAAGCGCGCGAGATGATCGTGCGCGGGGGCGCGGTGTCCGGCTTCGCCGCCGCCGTCTCCCTGAAGGCGCCCGGCGCCGATCCATGCGACTGGTTCGAGGCCTCGGCGCAGGAATTCATGCCGCTGTCGGATTTCGACATCGTGCTGATGCGCAAGGACCCACCGTTCGACAACGAGTACCTTTACGCGACCCACCTGCTGGAACTGGCCGCTCGCCAGGGCGCGCGCGTGGTCAACGAGCCGCGCACCATCCGAGACTTCAACGAGAAACTGGCGGTAGCCCGCTTCCCGCAGTTCGCGCCCCCGACGCTGGTGACCAGCCTCGAGCCGGTGCTGCGCGAGTTCCTCGCCGAGCATGGTGACGTGATCCTCAAGCCGCTCGACGGCATGGGCGGCAGCGGCGTGTTCCGGGTACGCACCGACGACCCGAACATCGGCGTGATCATCGAGACGATCACCGACCACGGACGGCGGACCATCATGGCGCAGCGCTACCTGCCCGAGATCCGCGACGGCGACAAGCGCGTGCTGCTGATCGACGGGGTACCGGCCCCTTACGCGCTGGCAAGGATACCGAAGGCGGGCGAGACACGCGGCAACCTGGCGGCCGGTGGCACCGGCGTCGCCCGTCCGCTGACCACGCGCGACCGCGAGATCGCGCAGACTGTCGGACCGGTGCTGCGCGACCTCGGGCTGACCCTCGTCGGCCTGGACGTGATCGGCACCCACCTGACCGAGATCAACGTGACCAGCCCGACCGGCATGCAGGAGATCGCTCAGCAGACCCCGTGCGATCCGGCCGCGCTGATGATCGATGCGCTGGAGCGGCTGGCAGCGCTTCCCTTGACCGGCACCGATGCGACCAACGGAGCGGGCCGTTGATCGGCATCCTGATCATCGCGCACGGTACGCTCGCCGAGAGCCTGATCCATTGCGCGAGTCATGTGCTGGGCAAGCGGCCGATGCGTGTGCGGCAACTGGGCGTGACCATCCATGACGACCCGGTGGCGATCCTGCCGCAGGCGCAGGATCTCGTCGCCCACCTGGACGACGGCAATGGCGTGCTGATCCTCACGGACATCTACGGTGCGACACCTTGCAACCTCGCCTCCAGGCTGCTGCAACCGGGGCGGGTCGAGGGCATCGCGGGGGTGAACCTGCCGATGCTGATCCGTGCGCTCACCTATCGCGACCAGACGCTGGAACACATGCTTGCCAAGGCGATCAGCGGCGGCTGCGAAGGCGTGGTACGCATGCCGCAGCAGCCGGAACAGGGAACAGGACAGGCCGATGCTCCGCACTGAAGTCGACATCGTCAACAAGCTCGGGCTGCATGCGCGCGCCTCGGCCAAGCTCACCCAGCTCGCTGGCCAGTTCAAGTGCGAGGTCTGGCTGACACGCGAGGCCCGCCGCGTGAATGCGAAGAGCATCATGGGCGTGATGATGCTGGCTGCCGCGCGCGGCGTGCGCATCGGCATCGAGACCGAAGGTCCGGACGAGGCTGAAGCGTCCGCGGCGCTGGCTGCGCTGGTCGCCGACCGGTTCGGCGAGGGCGAGTGACCGCGACGATGGGCCATACCGTTCGTCCGCCGGCGCCCGCCGGCCGCACGGGCGGCACTGCGGCCGATGCATCGGCCGCAGCAGACGCCGCGGCCGCGCGGTCGATGCGCATGAGCTTCACGATGCATGGCATTGGCGCTTCGGACGGCATCGCGATCGGGCCAGCGCACCTGGTGTCCTATGCGACACTGGAGGTCGCGCAATACCTGGTGCCAGCCGACGAACTGACGAACGAGCGCAAGCGGTTCGCCGCCGCGCTAGCCAGCGTGCGAGACGAACTGACGCAGCTTCGCGACAGCATCCCGGCCGCGGCGCCTGCGGAGTTCGGCGCGTTCATCGACGTGCACCAGATGATCCTGGCCGACTCGACGCTGTCGCAGGGGCCGCTCGACCTCATCGACAGCCAGCAGTGCAATGCCGAGTGGGCACTGAAGCTGCAGCTCGACCTGCTGCTCGACCAGTTCGATACCATCGACGATCCCTACCTGCGCGAGCGCAAGGGGGACGTGCTGCAGGTCGTCGAGCGGGTCATGAAGGTCCTGGCCGGTAAGCCCGGCTACATCCCGCGCGCGGCTCCCGGCAGCGCACGCGCGATCCTGGTCGCGCACGACCTGTCGCCGGCGGACATGATCCAGTTCAAGCAGCTGCCGTTCGCCGGCTTCCTGACCGACCTCGGTGGCTCCACCTCGCACACGGCGATCGTCGCGCGCAGCCTGAACATACCGGCCATCGTCGCGCTGCACCGCGCGCGCGCGCTGATCCGCGAGAACGACCAGCTGATCATCGACGGCACGATGGGCGTGGTGATCGTCAATCCCGATCCCGCCGTGCTGTCGGAGTACCGGCTGCGCCAGGAAGCGCTCGGCATCGAACGCGCCAAGCTGCAGCGGCTGGCCACCAGGCCCGCATCGACCATCGACGGCAGTACGATCGAACTGCTCGGCAACATCGAAGGACCGGACGACGTCGCGGAAGTCCGGGCCAATGGCGGCATGGGCGTCGGCCTGTTCCGCACCGAGTTCCTGTTCATGAACCGCGACGAGCTGCCGGACGAAGACGAGCAGTTCGAAGCGTACCGGGCCGTTGCCAGGGCAATGGACGGGCTGCCGGTAACCATCCGCACGCTCGATATCGGTGCCGACAAGACACTGCGCGGCTCTGAACGCGCATCGGCGAACCCGGCGCTCGGACTGCGTGCCATCCGCTTGTGCCTCGCCGACCCGCCGCTGTTCCATACCCAGTTGCGCGCGCTGCTGCGCGCATCGGCATTCGGCACGCTGAACATCCTGGTGCCGATGCTGTCGACGAAACACGAACTCGCGCAGACGCTGGCCTCGGTGGCCCGCGCGCGCGCGAGCCTGGTCGACGACGGCATAGCGTTCGCACCCAGGGTCGCGATCGGCGGCATGGTCGAGATCCCGGCCACTGCGATCGCCCTGGACGTATTCCTGAAGCACCTCGACTTCCTGTCGATCGGTACCAACGACCTTATCCAGTACACGCTGGCGATCGACCGTACCGACGACGCGGTTGCACACCTGTACGACCCGCTGCACCCGGCGGTGATCTCGTTGATCGCGAGCGTCGCGGAGCGCGCGAACCGTGCGAAGGTGCCGATCGCGGTATGCGGCGAGATGGCCGGCGACGTCGACCTCACACGGCTGCTGATCGGGCTCGGCCTGCGCCAGCTTTCCATGCACCCGGCCTTCCTGCTCGAGGTGAAGCAGCGCATCCTGAAGACGCAGCTGTCGGACATCTCATCGATGGCGCGCCGGATCGCCCGCACCCGCGATCCCGACCGCATCCGCAGGCTGGTCGAGCGGCTGAACGCCTGAACCGGCAACGGGGCGTTTGACAGCCGCCGGCATCCGGGGTTACCGTGCATCCTGTCATCACGCGCCGATTTGAATTCAGCTTGCGGGCGCGCTACAAATGCGGCTAAAGAGAAATGAATATTTCTCCGCCCCGGCCTGCGCAAGCACACCGGGGCTTTTTCGTTCCGGGACGGCGCCTGCCGCCCGCATTCCAGCTTCCCGCCTGCCGCATGGATACATCCACCCCGGCCCGATCGGTCGGCGCCGTCACACCGCAGCGCGCAACGTTCAGCGAGCCGTTGCCGCTGCGCTGCGGCCGTTCGATCGCGTCCTACGAACTGGTCTACGAGACCTACGGACAACTGAACGCCGACCGCTCGAATGCGATCCTGGTCTGCCATGCGCTGAACGCATCGCACCATGTCGCAGGCTTCTACGCCGACGATCCGGAAAACATCGGCTGGTGGGACAACATCATCGGCCCGGGCAAGCCGGTCGATACCGACCGCTTCTTCGTGATCGGCGTGAACAACCTCGGCGGCTGCTTCGGATCCACCGGCCCGATGAGCGTCGACCCGTCGACCGGGAAGCCGTACGGCGCCGGCTTCCCGCTGGTCACCGTCGAGGACTGGGTCGCCGCGCAGGCGCGCCTGGCCGACCACCTCGGCATCGAGCGCTTCGCTGCGGTGATGGGCGGCAGCCTCGGCGCGATGCAGTCGCTGTCATGGACGCGCCAGTTCCCCGACCGCCTGCGCCATGCGCTGGTCATCGCCTGCGCACCGAACCTCTCCGCGCAGAACATCGCCTTCAACGAGGTCGCCCGCCAGGCGATCCTCACCGATCCCGAGTTCCACGGCGGCGACTACTACGCGCACGGTGCGACGCCGGTGCGCGGACTGCGCGTGGCGCGCATGGTCGGGCATATCACCTACCTGTCCGACGATGCGATGGCCAGCAAGTTCGGACGCCAGTTGCGCAACGGCAGCATCGGCTATGGCTTCGAACCCGAGTTCCAGATCGAGTCCTACCTTCGCTACCAGGGCGGCAAGTTCGCCGAGTATTTCGACGCCAATACCTACCTGCGCATCACCAAGGCACTCGACTATTTCGACCCCGCATTCGAATGCGGCGGCGACCTGTCGAAGGCAATGGCCGCCGCGCGGGCCGGCTTCCTCGTCGTCTCGTTCACCACCGACTGGCGCTTTGCGCCCGAGCGCTCGCGCGAGATCGTGCAGGCGCTGCTGCGCAACCAGCTCGACGTGACCTACGGCGAGATCGACGCGCCGCATGGCCACGACGCCTTTCTGCTCGATGACCCGCGCTACCACGCGCTGGTACGCGCCTATGTCGACCGCATCCATACCGAGATCACCGGGGAGGCGCGATGAAGGGCCCGCGCGCCGACTTCGCGGTGATCGCCGGGCGCATCAACCGCGGCGCGAAGGTGCTCGACCTCGGTTGCGGCGACGGCTCGCTGCTGCGCCACCTGCGCGAGTCGCTTGATGTGCGCGGCTACGGTATAGAGATCGACGATGCGAAGATCCCGGCCTGCGTGAAGAACGGCATCAACGTGCTGCAGATGGACCTCGAGTCCGGCCTGTCCGGCTTCGATCCAGGGTCGTTCGACTACGTGGTCCTGTCCCTCACGCTGCAGGCGATGAAGAACAGCGAGCGCATCCTGTCCGAGATGCTGCGCGTCGGCCGCGAGGGCATCGTCTCGTTCCCGAACTTCGGCTACTGGCGCAACCGCATCCAGCTCGCGATGGGCCGTATGCCGGTGAACGACGACTTTCCGCACCATTGGTACGACACACCGAACATACACCTGTGCACGATGACCGACTTCGAGGCGTTCTGCGCGCACCACCGGATCCGTATCCTCGAGCGGATCGCGCTGCACGAGGGCCGCGAAGTGACGGCACTGCCCAACCTGCGCAGTTCGCTGGTCGTCTATCGCTTCGGCAGCGGCGTGTAGATCGGCAGCGGCGTGTAGATCGGCAGCGGCGTGCAGTCCGGCAGCGCAATCTAGCAGCCCCTCAGCCGCGTCCCGTCCTGCAGGTGCAGCCGATCGGCCACGCCGGCCAGCGCGCAGCCGAGGGTCCAGCAGATCCAGCCCGACCAGAACACATGGCTGGGGAAATGGGCGCCGCGCGCGACCTGCGCCCATCCGCAGGCCAGGCCGGCGGCCAGCGCAACCGCCAGTACCTTCGCGGCCAGCGCCGGCCGGCG
>CANGXU010000073.1 GCA_947457885.1 Betaproteobacteria bacterium | reverse complement strand
GTTCGGTGTCGAGCAACCACATCGTGATCGGCGACAACGGGATCGTGACCTACGTGGCGCGAGGCGACACGGGTGCGGGCCGTGTACTGCGCTACGAGACCACCGACACGCTGTCGGCCACCGGCGGGTCTGATGTGATCAGCGTGGGCTCGGGGGACAACACGATCCTGGGCGGGATGGGTGGCGACACGATCACCACCGACATCGGCGGCTCCGAGACGGGCACGGACACGATCCTGGGCGACAACGGCTTCGTGCAGATGGATGTCGAGGGCAACCGGTTCGCCGAGGTAAGGACGAAGACGGTGGCCTCGGCAGGTGGCGGCACGGTGGACCTGGGTGGCGACGACGTCATCACGGGCCTGGATGGGTCGAAGATCGCGTTTGGCGGCGACGGTGCCGACCAGATCAGCTTCCGCAATGGCAACCATACGATCCTGGGCGATAACGGGATCGTGAACTACGTAGCCTTTGGACAGACCGGCGCTGGCAACGTGCTGACGCTGCAATCCTCGGACACGTTGCGCGCTACGGGCGGCAACGATCGGATCAGCGCCGGCAACGGCAGCAACCTGATCATCGCGGGCATGGGTGCAGACCAGGTCACCACCGGCAGCGGCGCGGACCTGATCCTGGGCGACAACGGCATCGTGCAGTTCGACGCGGTGGGTGCCGGATTGGCGCAGGTGAAGACGCTCACGCAGGCTTCGGCCGGTGGCGGGACGGTCGACCTGGGCGGGGCGGACAGCATCACGGCGGCCGACGGGGCCAAGACGATCATCGGCGGCGATCTCGCCGATACCGTTTGGATGGGCAGCGGCGTCCATACGGTTCTCGGCGACAACGGACTGCTGACCTATGTCGCGATGGGTCGCGTCGGGGCCGGCAACCTGCTCGCGCTGGAGACGACCGATACCCAGCCCGCCACCGGTGGCGATGACATCGTTTTCGCCGGGAACGGTGAAAACCTGATCGCCACGGGCATGGGTGCCGATCGCGTCACGACCTCCAGCGGATCCGATGTGATCCTCGGCGACAACGGCATCATCCTGCGGGATCCGACAGGCCGCTTCCTCGATGCCATCACCAGCACGGTGAGGCTCGAGGGTGGTGACGACGTCATCGTCGCGGGCGATGGCTCGAAGACCGTCGTCGCCGGTATCGGAAGCGACGAGGTGCGCCTGGGCACTGGAACGCACGTCGTGCTGGCCGACAACGGCTTCCTCGACTACAGCGGGTCGGGCATCCTCCAGTTCGTGGAGACCACCGAGATCGGGTACGGTGGAGACGACCGTATCAGCGCCGCCGGCGGCGATTCGCTCGTCTTCGGTGGCATGGGCGACGATTCGGTCGTCACCGGTGCAGGGCGCGACGTGATCGTCGGTGACAATGCGTTTGCGACCTTCAATGGCGTGTCCGGAGACCCGCAGCTCGTCTCGTCGTCGTTCCCGCGCCTGGGCGGCCGCGACGTGGTGTTCGCAGGCAACGGCAACGACATCCTGATCGGTGGCTACGAAAGCGATCGCCTCTGGGGCGAAGGCGATGATGACCTGGTCATCGGCGACAGCGGCCGTGTGTTCTACTTCCCGACCGGTGCGCGTCCGTCCCAGGTCGAGTCCATCGACATGACCATCGGCTCTCAGGATGTCGTGTCGGGGGGCGGTGGCTACAACGTGATCATCGGCGGTCCTGACGACGACCTGCTGTACGGAAACCTGGATTTCGACATCATGGCCGGCGACTATCTGGTGGTGTACTTCAAGCCCGATAGCCTTGTGGAGCAGGTGATCCGTTTCCATGGTGCGGGTGCCGACCTGCCCGCGGATTCGAACGAAGAGGAGTTCATCGAGCGCGTCGAGAATATCGTCCGGGAAATGCCCAGCGTCTCTCGACCGGCCGACATCCTGATCGGAGACGCGGCGAGCGATGCGCGCCGCCTGTATGCGGTTGACGGATCATCGACGGCGGTGATACCCACGATCCTCGGCTTCCAGTTCTCCGATGCGCCACGGTTCGGCGCGGACAGTGCGTCGCCGGCCGCGCCTACCATGGGACCGGACCAGGCACCCACGGCTCCGCCGTCGCCGCCGCCAGGCGGGGTACCGCCCGAGGGGGATGCGCAGCAACCAGCCGGCGAGGCCGCTGGCAGCCCGTCGCCAGCCGATGCGGCGGCACTGACGGAATCCGCCGAGGTTGCCGCCGTCTTGCGTTCACTGCCGGAATCCGGCCCGGCCGTGCGTGTCGACTGGTCGAGCGTCGGGCGAGAGGTGGCTCCGGTGCGGGATGACCAGTCGCATGAACTTGCACTCGCCGGTCTTCTGGGGGCGCAAGTGCTCGGCGCGGGCGGCAAGGGTGTCTGGTTCACTGCTGACGGCCGTGTCATGCTGGAGCGCCGTCGGCAACCCCGTCCCGGTAAGGCTGCGCCCGGGCTTGCGCCGGGTGCCATCGAATCGACAGCGGGCCACTGGCTGGACGGAACCAGAGGCTTGCCGGTCACCGTCGATACCGTGGACATCCGGCACGTGCCGCAGGTCTCCCCGCGAATCGACTGGGCCAAAGACCCGCGTGCGGGCTGACGCCCGGCAGACCGGGACCGTCGCTGTTCGCGCTGCCGTCGCCCGTTCGTGGTACGCGATCGACGGGCGCGATCAGGATATGAGACAGTGCTACCCGGCGCTGCACGCGCGGCGCCATCAGACCAACCCTATCGATCACAGGAATCGCGATGAGCAGGACTCCCTCAGCGAGTGTCTCGACGAGCAGCGAAGACAGTACCCCGGAAACGAACACGCGCAGCGTCGATCCTCAGCGAATCATCTGGGACGACTCGCGAATGGAGACCTCCTATTCCAACGTCTGCAATGTCCTTGGATCGCGCGAGGAAATCACGTTGCTGTTCGGGGCGAATCAGGCGTGGCACGCAGGTCAGAAAGAAGTCAAGGTCATGCTGTCCGACCGGATCGTGCTCAATCCCCATGCGGCCAAGCGCCTCGGCGTTCTCCTGGAGCGGGTACTCAAGGAGTACGAGTCCCGCTTCGGTGAGTTGAAGACAGATGGTTGACCGTTGAGCCGGGCGGTCCGCGTGCCATGACCGAGACCGTCACCGCGGGCACCGCGACCGGGATGAAGGCCATGGCACCCGGCGCCAGTGCCGAAGCATTCCAGCGCGACTGGCTCGCGTCGTGCTGCGCCTCGCTGCCCGAAGCCCGGCGCGCGGTACTGCTCCTGGGCGCCCCTGACGCAGGCCCTTTCTCGCCCACGGCGTTCTGGCCGGCGGGTCAGGGGCCGAGCGAGCTGCTGGCCGATGTCGCCACGCGTACGCTCGAAGGACGCCGCAGCATCGTATCGTCCCGTCCGGACGGCGCATGCGTGAGTTGTCCGCTGATGATCGATGGCCAGTTGCACGGCCTCGTGGCCGTCGAGTTCGAGCCTCGGGAGGCGGCCGCGGTGCAGGCGTTCGTGCCGCGCTTGTCCTGGGCGCTTTACGCGATCGAAGCCTCGCTGCGTGCCGCTCAGTCGGAGGAAGAACAGGCGACGCGGGAAAGGCTGATGAGCACGCTGGACCTGCTGGCTACCTCGCTCGCGGAGGAGCATTTCCCGGCGGCGGCAAACGCGCTCGCGACGGACCTGGCAGTACGGCTCGATTGCGATCGGGTCAGTATCGGATTCCAGAAGAATGGCCATGTGGAAGTTGCTGCGGTCTCGCACAGCGCGGAATTCGGCCAGAGAATGAACCTCACCCGCGCCATCGGAATGGCGATGGATGAGGCACTGGACCAGCGATCGATCATCGTCGTGCCGGCGGGCGCGGGCGCACCGCTGGTCACGCGCGACCACGACGCGCTCGCCCGTCAGTTCGGCAGCGGCAGCATCCTCACGATTCCGTTCCAGCCCGACGAGCGACGCGGTGGAGCCTTCACCCTGGAGCGTCCCGCCAGTCGACCGTTCGATGCGTCTACCATCGAGCTCTGCCAGGCGACGGTGGCGCTGACCAGCCGCATCCTCGAGGCCAAACGCCTCAACGACAGACACTTCCTGAGCCGTTTCCGGGACGCTTCCCGAGAGCAGCTCACGAAGCTCATCGGGCCGAAGCATTTCGGACGAAAGCTCGCGGTCCTTTCGCTGATCGGACTGGTCGTGTTCTTCAGCCTGGCAACCGGCAACCACCGGGTAGGCGCGCAGGCATCCCTCGAGGGCTCGGTGCGCCGCGTGCTCATCGCCCCGATCGACGGCTACGTGGCAACTGCGACGCATCGCGCGGGGGACGTCGTGAAGGCGGGCAACGTGCTCGCGACGCTGGACCAGCGCGACCTGCGGCTCGAATACTACAAATGGCAGAGCCAGCGCACTCAATACACGCGCCAGTACCAGGAGGCCGTTGCCAAGTATGACCGCGCGCAGGCCAGCATCATCCTCGCGCAGGTACAGCAAGCCGAGGCGCAGGTCAGTCTGCTCGCGGAGCAACTGCAGCGCACACAGATCGTCTCGCCGTTCCACGGCGTCGTGGTCAGCGGCGACCTGCACCAGTCGCTCGGCGCGGCGGTCAAGCGTGGCCAGGTGCTGTTCGAGGTGTCGCCGCTCGATGGCTACCGCGTCGTGCTCGAAGTGCCGGAGACCGCGATCGGTAATGTGCGTGCCGGGCAGAAAGGACGGTTGCTGCTCAGCTCGCTGCCCGGAGAGGTGTACCCATTCGTCATCAGCACGGTGACGCCCGTGGTGATCTCGCGCGAAGGGCGCAGCTATTTCCGCGTGGAGGCGCTGCTCGAGCAGCGTTCCGAGCGCCTGCGGCCCGGGATGGAGGGCGTGGCGAAGATCGAGGCAGGAAGGCGCAGCCTGTTCTGGATGATCACCCACCGGTTGTTCGACTGGCTGCGCCTGACCGTATGGTCCTGGGTGTGAAGATCGCATAGCCATGCAGGCGATATCCCTGTTCAGCGATTCCTGGTATCGCGTGGCGACGCTCAGGCCTCGGTTGCGCAGTCATGCGCAGATCCACCGTCATGTCTATCGCCAGGCGGTGTGGTACGTGATGCAGAATCATTCGACCGGCAAGTTCCATCGTTTCACGCCGGTCGCCAACCTGGTCATCGGGCTGATGGATGGCCAGCGTACGCTCCAGGAAATCTGGAACATCGCCTGCGCCCGGCTCGGTGAGGCGGCGCCGTCGCAGGACGAGGTGATCAAGCTGATGTCCGACCTGCACGCCGCCGATGCGCTGCAGGGCGATGCGTCTCCGGACGCCCGCGAACGCGAGGAGCGCCGGCTGCGGCACCGGCGGACGAAGCTCAAGCAGTACGTCGGCAATCCGCTGTCGATCCGCTTTCCGCTGGTCGATCCGGACCGGTTCCTGGACCGGGCGATGCCGTTCCTGCGGCCGCTCATGGGCTGGCCGGGAGCCCTGCTCTGGCTCGCGGTCGCGACCGGCGCTGCAGTTCTGGTGGGAATGCACTGGAAGGAGCTGTCGAGCGATGTCGTCGATCGCGTGTTCACCCTGGAGAACCTGCTGCTCGCCTGGGTCGTCTTCCCGCTGATCAAGCTGCTGCACGAACTGGGCCATGCGGTGGCCATCAAGGCGGGCGGTGGGGAAGTGCATGAGATGGGCGTCATGCTGCTGGTGCTGGTCCCCATCCCGTACGTCGATGCCTCGGCTGCCACGGCCTTCCGCGACAAGCGGAGTCGAATGCTCGTGGGCGCGGCAGGCATGCTGGTGGAGCTGTTCCTCGCATCGCTGGCGGTATTCGTCTGGATCAATCTCGAACCCGGATTTACCCGGGCGGTCGTCTACAACATCATCCTGATCGCGGGCATCACCACGATCCTGTTCAACGCGAACCCGCTGCTGCGGTTCGACGGGTATTACATCCTCGCCGACTGGATCGAATCGCCCAACCTCGGCCAGCGTGCCAACGACTATCTCGGCTACCTGGTTCGCCGCTACCTGTTCGGCGTACAGGGGGACGCATCGCCTGCGGAGACGGACGCCGAGCGGGGCTGGCTCGCCGGCTATGCGGTGCTTTCGTTCTTCTACCGCATCGGCATGATGGTTTCGATCGCCGTGCTGGTTGCAACGCAGTTCTTCTTTATCGGAGTCTTGCTCGCGCTCTGGGCGGTCGCGAGCATGCTGGTCATCCCGATCGGCAAGAAGATCCACTATCTTTTCTTCAACCCCCGGATTGCCGGCAAGCGCCCCCGAGCGCTGTTCGTCACCAGCGTGATGCTGGCAGGCATCGTGGGCATCGTGGCATGGGTGCCCGCGCCTTCATCGACACGCGCGGAAGGGGTGATCTGGGCTCCGGAGCAGGCGCATGTGCGCGCCGCGATCGACGGCGTCGTCGGACGTGTCCTGGTGAAGCCGGAGCAACCGGTCGTCGCAGGACAGCCACTGATCGAATGCCATGATCCGGAACTGGAAGCGCGTACCCGCGTTCTGCAGGCGCAACTCGCGGAACTGGATGCGCGTCATCAGCTGGCGCGGGTGAGCAATCGGGTGCAGGTGGAACTGATCGAAGAGCAGCGCGAGCACGTGCGCGAAGCACTCAGGCAGGCGCGCCGCCGGCAGGCGGAACTGCTCATCCGCGCGCCAGCCAGCGGCATTTTCGTGGTCCAGGATCCAGACAACCTCCCGGGCCGATACGTCCAGCGCGGGGAGTTGCTTGCCCACGTGGTCGATCGCACGGCGAAGACCGTGCGAGTCGTGGTTTCGGAGGCGGAAGGCGCGCAGGTCGCCACGCGTACCCGGCGCGTGGAGATCCGTCCGGTGGAGCGTATCGGCCAGCCGTTCGAAGCGCGCATCGCGCGCGAGGTCCCAGCGGCGACCAACGAGCTGCCCAGCCTCGCATTGAGTCTTCAGGGCGGTGGCAAGATCGGGCTGGACCCGACGAAGGGCGACGACGGACGCGCACTCGAGAAACTGTTCGTGCTCGACCTGGAACTCCCGCAGGGCGAGCAGACCAATTACCTGGGCGGTCGGATCCATGTGCGGTTCGAACACCTGCCGGAGCCGCTGGCGACCCAGTGGTATCGGGCGTTAAGGCGCGCGTTCCTCAAGCAGTTCAACGTCTGAGCGAAGCCGATGGCACGCCTCGTGATCCCCGCACCGCTGCTCGACGACGTCTATCCGGAGCGGCCTGATGCGACCGACGAGACCTGGCTCGACCGTGCCGGAAAGGCGGCTACCGGCCGTGTCCTGCGGGCGCTGCGTGCGCGCGCAGCACGCGGGAACCGTATCGTTGCGAAGGTCGCCGCAGTGGGTGATCGCTATCGTCACCACGATCCGGTCCAGCTGGCGGCCGAGGCGCGTGAGCTTCGGTTGCGCCTGCGGCGGGAGGGCCTCACCGAGGCCCTTGCCGCATGTGCGTTCGCGCTGGTACGGGAGGCGGCAGATCGCACGCTCGGCATGCGTCATTTCGACGTCCAGCTCAGGGGCGCCTGGATCATGCTCAACGGCATGGTGGCCGAGATGCAGACCGGCGAGGGCAAGACCCTGACGGCAACGCTGGCTGCCTGCACCGCCGCCCTGGCGGGTATCCCGGTCCATGTCATCACGGTGAACGACTACCTGGTCGAGCGCGATTTCAGGACACTGCGCCCGCTCTACGAGGTGCTGGGTATCCGGGTTGCATACGTGACGATCGAGATGAACCTCGACGCGCGCCGCGCCGCGTACGCGCACGACGTCGTCTACTGCAGCAACAAGACGCTGGTGTTCGACTACCTGCGTGACCGGCTGATGCTGGCCAAGGGGGGCTATCCGCTCCACCTGCAGCTCGACAAGGCCTATGGCGAGCATGCGAGGCGCCGCAAGCTGCTGTTGCAGGGACTGCACTTCGCCATCGTCGACGAGGCCGACAGCGTGCTGGTCGACGAGGCGCGCACGCCGCTGATCATTTCAGCGGAGGTTCCTGCCGCCGATGAAGCGCTCGTCGCGGCACAGGCGCTCGGCATCGCACGCCAGCTCTCCCCGGGCGAGCATTTCGCCATCCTCAGGTCCGAGCGCCGGATCGCCCTCACCGAGGCGGGACACGGACGGGTGATCGACCTGTGCAAGGCGATGGGTGGCGTATGGGCCGGCGCACTGAGGCGCGAGGAACTGGTCAGGCAAGCGCTCTCTGCGCTGCATCTGTTCCTGCTGGACGATCATTACGTGATCCGGGAGGGCAAGATCCAGGTCGTCGACGAGCACACCGGGCGGGTCATGGCCGATCGGTCGTGGAGCCAGGGGCTGCACCAGCTGATCGAGTCCAAGGAGGGCGTGGAGATCACGCCGCGCAAGGAATCCCTGGCACGCATCAGTTACCAGCGCTTCTTCCGCCGATACCTTCACCTGGGCGGCATGACAGGCACTGCCGCCGAGGTGGCTGGCGAACTCGGATCGGTCTACAACCTGCCGGTCGTGCGCGTGCCCACGCATCGCCCGAGCAGGCGGGTCCGGCGTGCCGATCGTGTCCTCGAGACCGAGGACGCGAAGTGGCGCCATATCGCGGAGCGGGTCGCCGAACTGCACGCCAGCCGTGTGCCGGTGCTGCTCGGAACGCGCTCGGTTGCGTCTTCGGAGCGGGCCAGCGCGCTGCTCGCCGAGAGGGGCCTCGCCCACCAGGTACTCAACGCGAAGCAGGATGAAGAAGAGGCGGCGATCGTCGCCCGCGCGGGAGAGCCGGGCTGCATCACCATAGCCACGAACATGGCCGGGCGGGGTACGGACATCAAGCTTGCGCCGGGGGTGGGCGACAGCGGCGGGCTGCATATCATCCTCTCGGAGCGTCACGAGGCGGGTCGCATCGACCGGCAGCTGGCGGGGCGCTGCTCGCGCCAGGGAGATGCCGGCCATTTCGAGGCGGTGCTGTCAATGGAAGATCCACTGCTGGAACCCTATCGCGGCGGGCCCGTGGAATGGCTGGTCCGGTGCGTGCCCGCACGCTCGGGTTTCGGGCAGGTGCTGCGGCGTGCCTGGATCCGTCTCGCCCAGCGGCGGACGGAGGGCATGCACTCGAAGGTACGCCGCCAGCTGCTGCAGGCCGACCGGCAGGCCAAGACAATCCTGTCCTTTACCGGCCAGCCCGAATGATCGATCCGGGCATGGCCTCTTTTCGTGGAGTATCCAGCATGGTCCAACCCCTTCCGTATCTTCTGATCGCTGCGCTGTCGGCTGGCGCAGCGTTCGCACAGACGCCGCCGCCGGGTGGCATGCCCCTGCGACTCGAGGCGCCCGCGCTCCCGGCCCGGCTCCCAGCGCTGAGCGGGAACGCGGGGCGCCAGCTGGGCGATGCCATGGAGTGCCTGGTCGAGCCGAGCCTGATCACCAGCCTGGGCAGTCCGGTGGAGGGTACGCTGCACGAGGTTCTGGTCGAGCGGGGCAGCGTGGTTACCCAGGGCCAGGAGATCGCGCGGCTTCACTCGAAGGTCGAAGAGGCCAGCGTCCGGCTCAAGACCGCGCAGGAGGAGTTCGCACGGCGCAGGGTGGAGCGCAGCGAGGAGCTGTTCAAGAACCAGCTCATTTCCGCCAGCGAAAGGGATGAGCTCGAGACCCAGATGCGCCTCGCCGGCCTCGAACTCGCACAGCAGCGTCAGGTGCTCGAGCAGAGGACCATCCGCAGCCCCGTGAATGGCGTGGTGGTGGAGCGCATGCTCGCGCCGGGCGAGCGCGTGGGCGATGGCAGGATCGTCAAGATCGCGCGGATCGACCCGCTCAACGTCGAGGTGATTGCGCCGGTGGAACTGCTCGGGCGGATCCGGGTTGGGATGTCGGGTGAGGTACGTTTCGGCTCGCAGTTGCCGGGCAGCTATCGTGCGAACGTGGTAGTCGTGGACAGGGTGGTCGACGCGGCGAGCGGCACGTTCGGCGTGCGCCTGCATCTGGCGAATTCCGAAGGACGTATCCCCGCTGGAATCAAGTGCACGGTACGCTTCCAGCGGTAGTTCCGGTCGGCGCAGCGCCGCTGATCGAACTTCTGCGCGCTGCGCCGCTGCAGGGGGTGGAGCGATCCTTCAAGCTGGCGCCTGGCCGTCTGATCGGCGAGCGTCTGCTGGCGGGGATATCCCTCGCGGACGTCGAGCCCGCCTGGTTGAGCGCCGCCTGCCGGGCGATCGGGTTCCCGGCTGACGAACGCGCGCTGTTCGAGCGGCATGCGCGGCAGGCCGATATCGTGCATGTCGGTTACGAGGCAGGACCCGATGGGCTGCTGTTCAAGGTCTACCTGGAGTATCCGAGGCGCATCGACTCGGCGACCGGCCCGGTCCTGCTGCATCTGGCGTGGAAGTGGTCTCCGGCGGATCCCGGTCGCCGGGCCATTGCGCGCTATCACTATCTGCCCGGCCTGAACGCCGCAACGATAGGGGAACGCATCGGCCGACTCTGCGACGCGCGCGGAGCGGCCCTGTTGATGGATGTGGCTGCGCTGGCTGCGGCGCGCAGCCCCGAGCCGCTGATGTATCTCGAGGTCGGCGAGGACGGTAACCCACGTGCGTCCTTCGACCTCAATGTGCATCCGTCCGGACTTCATCTGCGCGATGTCGAGCCGCAGTTGCGCGGGCTGCTGTCGTACTTCCGCGTGCCGCCGGCCGCATTCGACGGTTTCTACGGCGGGGCACGAGAGGCCTGCCTCGGGCATGTCTCGGGCGGTCGCAGCCGCAGTGGAGCGGCGTTCGCGACGTTCTACCTCGACGACGCCGGTGCCGCACATGAGTGACGGTGCAGCCCGCCGGGTGATCGCGGTCGCCTCGGGTGTGGGCGGCGGAAAGTCCACGCTGGTGCAGGCGCTGGCGCAGGCGCTCGGCGAGCGCGACGTGCTCGCGTTCGATCACTTCGAGCAGATGACCGAGCGGCCGCTTGCCGAGGCCCGCGACTGGATGCTGTCGGGAGCCGATCCCGAGCGGCTGCGCGTGCCTGGACTTTCGCAGGCGCTGGCCCGACTGAAGTCGGGCCATGCCGTGCAGGATCCGCTCACGGGAGCGCAACTCGCGATGCGCCAACATGTGATCTTCGAGGCTCCCTTCGGCCGATGGCACGCCGAGTCCGGTCGGTACATCGACACTCTGGTGTGGATCGACACGCCGCTCGATATCGCGCTCGCACGCAAGGTTCGGCAGCTGGTGGCGACATTCGACGGGCCACCGGCGTCGTTGGCGCCGTGGCTGCGCGAGTACCTGGCGAACTATCTGGAAGGCGTGGAGGCGCTGCTTCGGGTGCAGCGGGAACGGGTCCGGCCCGGCGCCGATATCGTGGTGGACGGGCTCGCTGGCCCGGAGGTCGTGGCCCGGCAGGTGGTGAGGGCGCTTTCGGAGTGCGCTTGAGGGCGCGCGCTGGCCTGTGCGGTTGCGTGCGCCAGCGCCTCGGCTGGCAGTGACGCTTTCGCGCACCGGTACTATCATTGTTCCCGGCAATGAATGATGTTGAACCACGCATGCAGGCAGTCATGAAACCAGACATGGAATATCCGGCGGCCGCAGCGGCGGCATTCGTCGAGCGGCTGGCGCAGGCGGTCGGCGACGCGAACGTACTGACCGATACGGCAGACGTCGCGCCGGCACTGAGCGATTGGCGTGGCTTCTACAAGGGGCGCGCGATGGCGGTGGTCCGCCCCGCCAGCACGTCGGAGGTTTCGGCAGTCGTGCGTCTGTGTTCCGATGCCGGAGTCGCGGTCGTTGCCCAGGGCGGCAACACGGGGATGTGCGGTGGCGCTACCCCGACCATGGATGGACGTACGATCGTGTTGTCCCTTGCGCGCATGAACCGGGTGCTCGCACTCGACCCGCTCAACGATACGATCACGGTCGAGGCCGGTTGCGTACTGGCGACCGTTCAGCAGGCGGCATCGGCGGCCGGCCGCCTGTTCCCGCTGTCCCTCGGTGCTGAAGGCAGTTGCCAGATCGGCGGCAACCTCGCGACCAATGCAGGCGGCGTGAACGTCCTGTGTTATGGCAACACGCGCGACCTCACGCTCGGGCTCGAGGTGGTGCTGGCCGATGGCAGCGTGCTCGGTGGATTGCGCGGGCTGCGCAAGGACAATACCGGCTACGACCTGAAGCAACTGTTCATCGGTTCCGAGGGTACGCTGGGCGTGATCACCGGCGCGGTACTGAAGGTGTTTCCGATGCCGCGTACTTCGGTGACCGCGTTTGCTGCCGTGCCCGACCCTGCCGCTGCGATCGCGCTCCTCGGCCGCCTGCGCGAGCAGGTGGGCAACCGCGTCAGCGCATTCGAACTGATCTCCAGACGCAGCATCGAACTGGTCCTGGCGCACATACCGGGGACGCGCGATCCGCTCGCTGCGCCATCGCCCTGGTATGTACTGACCAATGTCGATGATCCGCGCATCGAATCGGATCTCAGGCCGGCGCTCGAACAGGCGCTTGGAAATGCGGTCGAGGACGCACTCGTCACCGATGCGGCGCTGGCGGAGAGCGATGCCCAGGCCCAGGCCCTGTGGCGGATCCGCGAATCCATCCCGGATGCATCGAAGAGCGAGGGGTTGCTCTACCGGCACGATATATCCGTGCCGACCAGCGATATCCCGTCGTTCATCGAAGAAGCTGGTGCACGGCTCGAAGCGGCGTTCCCCGGCGTGCGCATCGTCTGCTTCGGACACATCGGCGACGGCAACCTGCACTACAACTGCTATGTGCCCGGACGGATGCGCGACGATCCTGTCGCCATCGCAGCCACCGACGTCAACGAGGTGGTGTTCCGTCTGGTACACGAACGTTCCGGCTCGATCAGTGCCGAACACGGCATCGGGCAGGCGAAGGTGGCCGAGCTTCCGCACTACAAGAGTGCGGTGGAACTCGGGGTGATGCACCGGCTCAAGCGCGTGCTCGATCCGCAGGGCATCATGAATCCCGGCAAGGTGATCTGACCGTGGCGTGATATCGGCGACCGCAGCGCGCAGCACGGTATGTCCGGATGGGCAGGGTCGACCGGCCCTGGAGGAGTCACATGAAGGTATTCGACGTTCTTGCGGTCGAGGCTCTACTGTCGCGCATGGTCCCCGTGATGGCTGTCTTCGGGGCTGTCCTCTGGTTGCCTCTGACGTACAGTACGGCCTCCGCGCAAGCCTGGCCGAACCGCCCGGTGCGCGCGATCGTGCCCGGTCCGCCGGGCGGCGGCACCGACATCCTCACGCGCGCGGTGGTGCAGAAGATGGCCGAGAACCTCGGCCAGCCGTTCATCGTCGAGAACCGTGCCGGCGGCAGCGGCATCATCGGCGTCGAGCTGGCGATGCGCGCGCCGCCCGACGGCTACACGGTGCTGATGGGCCACAGCGGCACGCATGCGATCAACCTGAGCCTGCGCAAGACGCTGTCCTACCATCCGGTGCGCGACTTCACCGCGCTGATGCTGGTGGCGAGCGTTCCCAACGTGCTGGTGGTGCATCCGTCGTTCCCTGCGAAGTCGGTGAAGGAGATGGTCGCGCTGGCGCGGGCGAAGCCGGGGCAGGTCACCTATGCATCGGCCGGCACTGGCTTCTCGCAGCACCTGGCGGGCGTGCTGTTCGCCGACCTCGGCGGTGTCGACATGCTGCACGTCCCGTACAAGGGCAGCACGCCCGGCATGACCGACGTGATCGGCGGTAACGTGATGAGCATGTTCCCGAACATCACCACCGCGATGCCGCACCTGAAGACCGGCCGCCTGCGCGCGCTCGGGGTGACCTCGTCGAAACGCTCGGACGTGCTGCCCGAGGTTCCCGCCATCTCGGAGACGCTGTCCGGCTATGAAGCACTGGCCTGGTTCGGCCTGTTCGGACCGGCCGCGATGCCGGCGGACCTGGTACGCCAGGTCAACGCCGAGATGGTGCGTGCGCTGGGCGATGCAAAGGTGCGCGAGATGGTGCGCAGCCAGGGCGGGGACGCCGGGGGCGGCTCGCCCGAGCAGTTCCAGGCGTTCGTGAACGCCGAGATCGTGAAGTGGGCGAAAGTGATCAAGCGGGCGGGGGTGGAGCAGGAGTAAGCCTTGGCCTCGCGGTGATCGCAGTCCATTTGACGCTGCGCGCAGCGCCCTTGTATCGTGGGCCGATAGAACCTTCGTCTTCGGCAGGCCCTCCATGATCCGCATGTACCGAACGTTTCCGATTGCCGCCGCGATGCTGGGCGCTGGCGCACTGGGCGCGCTCTGCGCCAGCCAGCCCGTGGCGGCGCAGTCCTCCGACAAGTGGCCGGTCAAGTCGATCCGCATCCTGATCGGCTATGCGCCGGGCACTTCGATCGACATCAACGGCCGCTTCCTCGCGCAGCGCCTGTCGGAGGAGTACGGGCAGCCGGTGGTGGTCGAGAATCGCCCGGGCGCCACCGGCGCGATCGCCGCCGAGGCGGTGGCGAAGGCAGCACCCGACGGCTACACGCTGCTCGCCGGTCCGGGGTCGGGCATGGTCGCCACGCCATGGCTGCAGAAGGTGCAGTTCGATCCGCTGCGCGACTTCGCCCCGGTGGCGCTGATCGGCGAGTTCTCGTTCCTGATGGTGGCGCATCCGTCGCTGCCGGCGAAGAACGTGCGTGAAGTGCTGGCGCTGGCGCGCAAGCGTCCGGGCGAGATGGCCTATGGCTCGAACGGTGTCGGCAGTGCGTTCCACCTGGCCGGCGTTCTGTTCGGCGCGATGGGCAATGTAGAGATCCTGCATGTGCCCTACCGTGGTGGCGGCAACTCGGCGCTGGTCGACCTCACCGGTGGCAGCATCCACCTGATGTGGAACAGCCCGGTGTTCCTGCTGCCGCATGTGAAGTCGGGGCGCCTGCGCCCGATCGCGGTCACCGGCCCGAAGCGCATCCCGGCGCTGCCCGACACACCGACGATCGCCGAGTCCGGCTTGCCCGGCTACTCGATGACCGGCTGGCAGGGCATCGTCGCGCCGGTGTCCACCCCGCGCGAGGTGGTGGCACGGCTCAACGGGTCGATCGGCAAGGTGCTGGCTTCGACCGACGGGCGTGACGCGTGGACGCGGCAGGGCATGGAGCCGACGGTGCTCACGCCCGAGCAGTTCGGCGCGCTGCTGCGCGCCGACTACGAGTCCTACGGCAAGCTGGTCAAGCGCATCGCGAAGGACATCTGACCCGCACGCTGCGCTTCAGCCTGGCGGCATGCCTTCCAGCGTGCCGGGCTGGTTCTGCAGCCACCAGGCGGCCAGTTCGCGGCAGGTCATGAAGCAGGTGCCCGGGCGTGCCGCCATGTAGCCAAGGAAATCCTCGACCACACGTGCCCGCGCAGCCCGGCCCGAGCCGTAGTCGCCGCGTGGATGCAGGGTCAGCGTCACCAGCGTGCCCTCGGCATGCATCGCGTCGAACTCCTCCTTCCACGTCTTCAGCACGCGTACATGCGAATGGCGCGGCTCGTAGAAGGTCGCATCCTGCATCGGCTGGAACTGCGGCAGTTCGACCAGCCTGCGGCCACCTTCGGCCTGCACGATGTACGGCCAGTCGTCGTCCTCGAAGCTGGCGTCGTAGAGGTAGCCCAGGCGCGCGAGATGACCGAGCGTGGCGGGCGAGAGCAGGCCGCGCGGCGCGCGCCAGCCCACCGGCGCGCTGCCGGTGGCGGCGGTGAGGGCTTCATGCGCACGCTGCAGAGTTTCGAACTCGGCATCGCCCAGGCTGCCATGGTCCTCGAACGCGTAGCCGCGTGCCCCGACTTCGTGGCCGCCCTTCAGCACTGCGTCGAGCGCGGCGGGGTGGCGCTGAGCGTCGGTGGCAGGCACGAACACGGTCGCCTTTGTTCCGGTGTTCGCGAAGGCATCGAGCAGGCGCGCGAGGCCGGCACGCATGCCGTAGCGACCATAGGAGTAGCGGCCGTACAGGTTCTCTTCGCGCGTCTCGGTCAGGTCGACCGATTCGGCATCGAAGTTGACGGTGACCAGCACCACGCATTGCGCGTTGCCGGGCCAGCGCGGGCTGGCAAGCCGCGGCAGGGAACTAGTCGAAGCTGGCATGGTTTTCCCTCACCCAGTCGGCGAGGCCGCCGACACTGAAGAAGCGCACGCCTTCATGGCGCTTGATGTAGGTGATCAGTTCCTCGACGATGCGCGCGCGCGCCGGCGTGCCGGAACCCCAGCCGCTGCGTGCATGCACCATCAGCATGTAGTAGCCGTTCTCGTGGTACAGGGTGTCGAACTCCTGCTTCCAGTGTTCCAGCACTTCCGAGGGCGGCGTCATGCTGAAGCGGTAGAACGGGAAGTCGTCGAGGCTGTAGGCGCTGCTCGGCAGCTCCGGCATGTCGTCCTGGCGCTGGCCGTCGATCTCGACCATGTACGGCAGGTCGTAGTCCTTGTCGCTCGAGTCGTAGCGGTAGCCGAGGCGGCGCAGCACGCGCATCGTACGCGCGCTCTTGCGGCCCGACGGCGAGCGCCAGCCGGTCGGCGGCGTGCCCATCAGCCCGGTAAGGATGTCGTGGGTACGCTCGAGCAGTGCTTCCTCCTCGTCACCCAGTTCCCAGCTCTCGTGCAGGTAGCCGTGCGAGCCGATCTCGAAGCCGCGGCGGTGTGCTTCCTGCACCAGTTCCGGATAGCACTCGGCGTCGAAGCCGGGCATGAAGAACGTGGTCGGCACGCCGTGGCGCTCGAACAGGTCCATGTAGCGCGGCATGCCGCAGCGGCCGGAGTAGCGGCCGACTGCGTTCGCGCCGAGCGGACGCAGCTTGCGCCCGGTCTCGTGCGACGGGCCGTCGAAGTCCACGGTCAGGCAGACGGCGCAGCGCACGCCGTCGGGCCAGCGGTAACGTCCTTTCATCTGTCCTCCTTCAATCGCTGCCGGGCAGGCCGACCGAGCGGTACTCGGACTGGCACGGCTGGCCAGCGGCGATATGCACCCGGTTGTTCTTGAGATCGAACACCTGCGAGGACACGGTCATCGTCGGCTCGCTGCCCGGGTAGTCGTGCGGGTGCCGGCAGATCGAACGCGGATGCCCGAAGTGGTCGCGCAGTGTGTCCTTCACGTCGTCGACGGTGATCGAGCCGATCTTCGGCTCGAGCAGCTGCCGGGCGCGGAAGTCGCGGTACAGGCTGTCGCCGGTGTAGAACTTCGCCACGCCGGTGGACTGCGCGACCACCGACTGGAAGTGGTTGGAATGGGTCAGCAGCCCGCGCTCGGGGTAGACCGGGAAGGCCTGCTTCGGGGAGAGCTCGAAGTCGATCGCGACGCCACCGCGATGCGCGATCAGGTAGTTTCCGGAGGCGCCGCGCGGCGCGCGCACCAGCCGGTCGATCGCCTCGTAGTAGTGGTGCGCGTTGAGCACCTGCCGGCGCAGGATGGGGATCGGCACGCCGACATGCCCGCGGTCTTCGTTCGACACCAGCAGGTTGCCGCAGATCGCGATGCCTTCCTCGTTGAAGCCGTCGCGGCCGACCATGCCGGCCTCGACGATCAGGGTCAGCGCCGGCTTGCGCTGCTGGCGGATCTT
>CANGXU010000072.1 GCA_947457885.1 Betaproteobacteria bacterium | reverse complement strand
GCCGGTCAGCGAGGCGCTGGCCCGCCTGCAGGCGATGCATGCGACCTACGCCGATGGCACGCTACCACGGTTCGATACCGCGTTCGACCTCGACCTGTTCAACACGCTGCGCTCCTACCGCTTCCCGCTGCACTACCCGGGGCGGATCGATCTGCGCAGCGATGCGCGCGGCCATCTGTTCGAGGCGGTGAAGACCGGCCATGGCGGCCAGTGCTTCGCGTCTTCCAGCCATCCGGGCGTGGTACGCGGCAGCCATTTCCACCGGCGCAAGATCGAGCGCTTCCTGGTAACCGCCGGCGAGGCGACGATCCGGGTGCGCCGCATGTTCACCACCGATACCCATGCCTTCGAGGTACGCGGCGATGCGCCGGTGTACGTCGACATGCCGACGCTGCACACCCACGATATCCGGAATACCGGCCAGGGCGAGCTGTTCACCCTGTTCTGGTCGCACGAGATCTTCGATCCTGCGGCTCCGGACACCTACCCCGAGGCGGTCTGATGAAGAAACTGAAGGTGATGGCCATCGTCGGCACCCGGCCGGAACTGATCCGGCTGTCGCGCGTGCTGGCCCGGCTCGACCAGGCGACCGACCTGGTACTCGTCCATACCGGCCAGAACTACGACTACTCGCTGAACGATGTCTTCTTCGAGGAGCTCGGCATCCGCCGGCCCGACCATTTCCTGGCAGCCGCGTCACCCGGGTCCACAGCGATCGACACCATCGGCCAGACCCTGATGCGTGTCGACCCGGTGCTAGAGGCCGAGAGGCCGGACGCAGTGCTGATCCTCGGCGACACCAACAGCTGCCTGTCGGCGATCGCCTGCAAGCGGCGCAAGATCCCGGTGTTCCACATGGAAGCCGGCAACCGCTGCTTCGACGAACGCGTGCCCGAAGAGCTCAACCGGCGCATCGTCGACCACATCTCCGACGTCAACCTGCCCTACAGCGACATCGCGCGCGACTACCTGCTGCGCGAGGGCCTGCCGCCTGACCGGGTGATCAAGACCGGCAGCCCGATGCACGAGGTGCTGCACCATTACCTGCCGCGTATCGAGGCCTCGGACGTGTTGACCCGGCTCGAGCTGCATGCCCGCGAATACTTCGTGGTCAGCCTGCACCGCGAAGAGAATGTCGATCCGCCGGCCGCACTGGAGCGCATCGCGGCCATGCTCGATGCGCTGGCCCGCAAGTTCCGCCAGCGCATCATCTTCAGCACCCATCCGCGCACGCGCAATCGCCTCGCCGAGCGAGCCGCGACGCTCGACCCGCTGGTCGAGCTGCACACCCCGTTCGGCTTTCTCGATTACGTCCAGCTCCAGCGCAATGCGCGTGCGGTGCTGTCCGACAGCGGCACGATCAGCGAGGAGTCGTCGATCCTCGACTTCCCGGCGCTGAACCTGCGCGAGGCGCACGAGCGCCCGGAGGCGATGGAGGAGGCGGCGGTGATGATGGTCGGCCTCGACACCGACCGCGTGCTGCAGGGGCTGAAGGTGCTCGAGACCCAGTCGCGCGGCGAGCCGGCCGGCAGCCCGGCGCGCACGCTCGCGCCGGTGGCCGACTACCACCGCCCGGCGGTGTCCGAGAAGGTGCTGCGCATCATCCTCGGCTACACCGACTACGTGAACCGGGTGGTGTGGCGCAAGGCGTGACGGCTCCGCTGCTGGCACGCTGGCTGCCGCATTTGAGCCCGGCGCGCCAGGCGGGACCGGCGGCCGAAGCGCCGTCGCAGCAGCAAAGCGCCGCACGACAGCACGACAGCGAGCCAGCACGACGCCGTAGTATCATGCGTGGGTCATGTCCGTTCAGCCCGGCAGCCCCCCCGATCCCTGCATGAGCGGGCCCGGCCTTCCCGGCAGCGGTCCCGGCTGATGCACGTCAGCGTCCGATTGCGCACCGCACTGGCCTTCGTCCACGACGTGGTCGCGGCTGGCTTCGCCTGGTGCGCGGCGTTCTGGCTGCGCCTCAACCTCGAAGTACCCGAGCCGTTCTTCAGCGCGATGCTGGCATCGTTGGCCTGGGTGGTACCGCTTCAGGCCGCGGTGTTCTGGATGTTCGGCCTGTATCGCGGCATCTGGCGCTATGCGAGTGTCCCCGACGTGCAGCGCATCGTGCTCGCGGTGCTGGTTGCGGCGATGGCGGTGGCGATGGTGCTCATGCTGCAGGGCCGGCCCACCGGCGTGCCGCGCTCGGTGCTGATCCTCGACCCGCTGCTGCTTGCGATGGCGATGGGCGGCAGCCGGATGCTCTACCGGATCTTGCGCGAACGGCGCCAGGCGCGCGCTGGCGGCGCACGCTCGGTGTTCGTGCTCGGCGCGGGCGATGCGGCTGCGGGCCTGATCAAGGAGTTCTCGCTCAGCGGCGAATGGCGTGTCGCCGCCCTGTTCGACGACAACACGGGACGCCATGGCCGCTCGATCCACGGCGTGAAAGTATTCGGCGCACTGGACACACTGCGCGATGCTCTCGCCTCGATGCCGGCTACGCACGCGATCATCGCGATGCCCTCGGCCGGTCAGCACGACCGCAAGCGCGCCGCCGACCTCGCGACCGCGGCCGGCCTGCAGGTGCTGACGGTGCCGTCGTTCGACGATCTGGTCAGCGGCAAGGTGACGGTCTCGCAGATCCGCGCGGTCGAACTCGACGACCTGCTCGGGCGCGACCCGGTGGTGCTCGACAGCGACGGGCTGAGAGGCTGGATCACCGGCCGGGTGGTGATGGTCACCGGCGCCGGCGGCTCGATCGGCTCCGAACTCTGCCGGCAGATCGCGCGCTTCGGTCCGCGGCTGGTGGTGATGGTCGAGTCCTCCGAGTTCGCGCTCTACCAGATCGAGCAGGAATTCAGCGACCCGGCTGCGGGCACGCGTGCGCATGCCCGCCTGTGTATCGCCGCCGTCGCCGGGGACGTCCGCTCGCCGGTGCGCATGGCGCAGGTGATGCGGCAGTACCGGCCGACCGTCGTGCTGCATGCAGCGGCCTACAAGCACGTGCCGCTGATGGAGACCGGCAACTGCGCCGAGGCGGTACTGAACAACGTCGGTGGCACCTGGACCGTTGCCCGCGCGGCGATCGACGCTGGCGTCGAGAAGTTCGTGCTGATCTCGACCGACAAGGCGGTGAACCCGACCAACGTGATGGGCGCGACCAAGCGCCTGGCCGAGATCGTCTGCGAGCGGCTGCAGGAGACCACTACCGGCACCCGCTTCGTGATGGTGCGCTTCGGCAACGTGCTGGGCAGTGCGGGCAGCGTCATCCCGCGCTTCCGCGACCAGATCGCCGCCGGCGGCCCGGTCACGGTCACCCATCCCGAGATCACCCGATTCTTCATGTCGATCCCAGAGGCCGCGCAACTGGTGCTGCAGGCCGGCCTTATGGGCAAGGGTGGCGAGATCTTCGTGCTCGACATGGGCGACCCGGTACGGATCGCCGATCTCGCGCGCTCAATGATCCGGCTGTCCGGCTTCGGCGAGGACGAGATCCGCATCGTCTACAGCGGCCTGCGGCCGGGCGAGAAGCTGTTCGAGGAACTGCTAGCCGACGACGAGGCGACCCTGCCGACACCGCACCACAAGCTGCGCATCGCGCAAGCACGCCCGGGCTGCAGCGACTTCCTCGATCGCCTCGCGCTCTGGCTGGCCGAGTTGCAGTCGGCACCGGCCGGCGACGGAGCAGTCAAGCAGACGCTCGCGCAGTTCGTGCCCGAGTACCAGCCGCAACAGGTCGACCAGGAAGGCTCACGCGCGTCGTCGTGATTCACCCACGACGATGCCATGCCCACGCAGTCTCGACGATCGTGTCCAGATCGCTGAGTTCCGGCCGCCAGCCGAGCGCGCGCCCGATTCGATCGGCGTCCGCGACGAGGACGGCCGGATCGCCCGGCCTGCGCGCAGCAGGAACGAAGGGCACCGGAAGACCGGTGACGCGCCGTACGCTATCAATGACCTCCAGGACCGAGCACCCGACACCCGTGCCCACGTTGTAGATCGCACTCGGCGCACCGGCCAGCAGCGCTTCGAGCGCGAGCAGATGCGCACTGGCCAGGTCACACACATGCACGTAGTCGCGAACGCAGGAGCCGTCAGGCGTCGGCCAGTCGAGGCCGAAAACCTCCGCGCCCGGACGCTGGCCAAGCGCCACTTGCATTAAACTCGGGATCAAGTGTGTTTCCGGATCATGGCGCTCGCCGATGGGTCGATCGGGGTGGGCACCTGCGGCATTGAAGTACCGGAGCGACATGTGGCGCAGCCCATGTGCAGCCTCGACCTCGGTCAACAGACGCTCGATCACGGCCTTGGTGGAGCCGTACGGGCTCGTCGGATGCAGAGAATGCGCTTCGGTGATCGGGACGGATTCAGGTTGGCCATAGACTGCGGCTGTGGAAGAGAAGATGAGGTTTCGAACCCCGGCCTCCCGCATGGCATCCAGCAACTCGATCGTTTTCGAGACGTTGTTCCGGTAGTACACGAGCGGATACTGAACCGACTCACCGACCAGTGAAGAGGCAGCGAAATGCATGACCGCCTGTACCCGGTGCTTCTTCAGAAGGGCGACCACCATCCTGCGATCGCCGAAGTCGCCTTCGACGAACGCAACGCCGGGGTGAAGCAGGTCCCGATGGCCGGTAGCCAGGTTGTCGAGGACTACGGGTACCCATCCTGCATCCACCAACGATGCAACCATGTGGGAGCCTATGTAGCCGGCGCCGCCCAGTACCAGCACGGCCCGGCCTTCGTTGCGTCCATTCGTCATTCGCCGCCCTCTGAAATGCCCCACTCCATTTGTTGCCGGATCGTCTCGAGTATATTGCGCACGACCTGCGGCGGGCGCGGACTGCGCGCTCAGCAACGGCAGGTCAGGTAGATCCCATGTTCAGCATCCTTGTTCCGACCTGGAACAACCTCGAGTACCTGCAGCTCTGCGTGGCGGGGATCCGCAAGCACACGTCCGTCCCGTACGAGATCCTCGTCCACGTGAACGAAGGCGCCGACGGTACCCGCGAGTGGCTGCAATCGCAGGGTATCCGGCACACGTACAGCGAACGCAACCTCGGCGTCTGCATGTCGCTGAACGAACTGGCGATGCATGCCACGCAGCCCTGGATCGCCTACCTGAACGACGACATGTACTGCTGCCCGGGCTGGGACACCGCCTTTCTGCGGGCGATCACGCAGGCCCCGACCGACCTGGCGCTCTATTCTTCACGACTGATTGAACCATTCCCGAGCAAGGTCCCGTTCATCGATTGTTTCGATGCCGGACGAACACCGCCCGACTTCGACGAGCAGGCGCTGCTCAAGGCAGTGACCAGCCTGCCTTCGGCGGACGTCGATGGCGAAGGGTCGCAGCCGACCGTGGTCTCGCGCCTCTGGTGGCACAGGCTGGGCGGCTACGGGATCGAGTATTCTCCTGGCATGTCCTCGGACGACGACTTCCTGTTGAAGATGTGGGCGGTGGGTTGCCGCAGGTTCAGGGTGGTGGGTGACAGCCATGTCTACCATTTCTCCCAGCGGAGCACCGGACGGATCCGGAAGAACAAGGGTGGCCACACCCTCCTGCTCAAGTGGGGCCTGACGTCGAAGCACTTCCGCGCCGAGCGCATGCGGTTTCTCGCAGAGGGTGCCGGCACGGGCATCCTGAAGCCTTCGCTGGCGAACCGCCTGCGCCGGGCCTGGCTCGGCGCGTCGTCCCGCTATCCGCTGCACGATACCGACAGGTTCGCGCAGAGCTTGTCATCCACCCGGGAAGGTGACGACTGAATGGACAGGCATCGAAAGCCGGCATGCCCCGGATCAGCGCAAAGGATGAGCACTTGACCTCGCTTCGCCGCATCCTCGTCGTCTGCCCGGGCAACGCGGTCACCGGGGGACCGGAAGCCCTGCACCAGCTGGTGGACGCGATGCGCCGCGCCGGACACCCCGCCTTCATCGTGTACTGGCCGGCAGACCGCACGTTCGAGGTTCCGCCGCCCTATGCGCAGTACGATGCGCCGCAGGCGCCTTACGAAGACCTTCCGGGGGAGTTGATCATATTCCCCGAGGTGATGCCTTCGGACGCACTGAAGGTGCGCGAAGCACAGGCGGCCCTGTGGTGGCTGTCGCTGGACAACTTCCTCTGCCGGAAGAACGTCAACCCGTTGCGCGACTGGTCACAGTACTGGAAGCGGGCCCTGCGCGGGCAGCGTCCCTGGAACGGTGCCAGGGGCCTGCATCGACTGCGCCATCTCTCCCAGACCGAGCATGCGACCGCGTACCTTCGCGCATGCGGCATCGAACCCGAGCCGCTGATCGACTACATCAATGTCGGTCATTTCGTCGACCAGACGCCGGCGCTGCTCGCCGGCAAACAGAAGCGGATCCTCTACAACCCGACCAAGGGCAAGGCGTTCGTCGATCGCCTGCGCGCCGCGCGGCCGGACTGGGACTTCCTGCCGCTCAAGGGACTCGACCGCGACCAGCTGTCGCAGCTTCTCGACACGTCACGACTGTACGTCGACTTCGGCCACCACCCGGGCCGGGATAGGCTGCCGCGCGAAGCGGCTTCGCATGGCTGCTGCATCGTATCCGGTCGGCTCGGATCGGCAGGCAACGACATCGACCTGCCGATCCCGACCAGGTACAAGTTCGACACCCGTGCTGCGGACTTCGTGGAACGCGCCGTCCCGCTGATCGAGAGCATCCTCGCCGACTTCGAAACACACCACCTGGCGTTCGAACCGTACCGGCAATGGGTGCGGGCGGAGTACGGGATCTTCGATGAACAGGTTCGCGCCGTGCTGTCGGCCACGACTGGCTGAGTGCAGGCACTCGAGCGGATGCCGCTGTTGAACGACCGATACGATCAGTATCTGACCTGGTACACTGCGGCCGTGCTCTGCTTCGCGATCGTCGGCCTGCTCTCGATCCGCAGTGCAGCGAACCTGTCCGTGCTGCTGCTGCTCGTCCCTGCGGTGCTGCGGGTCCGGGGCGACCTTTCCAGGGCCCGCGACCTGGGCGCACTGCAGCCGCTCGGTTTCATCGCCGTCGCGTTGTGCCTGCCGCTGGTGTCGGTCATCCTCGGCGAGCTGCTCAGAGGCGATTTTTCCGCCAAGCCACTGGATGCGCCGTCGCGGCTGGCTTTCTGCGCCCTGCCGATGCTCATGCTGTGGGCGTTGCGCGTGGATGTCGCCCGGCTGGTGCGCTTCAGTGCGCCGATCGCGCTGGTCGTCACACTGGTGGTCACGCTCGGATTTCCCCAGTACACGCAGAACTGGGGCGGACGCTTCGCCACCCGGTTCGTCGACCCCAACTCCCTCGGGGCGTTCTCTGCAATGCTCTGCGCACTGTGCCTGTTCGGCCTTCGCCGGCGCCAGATCGATGACCGCGACGACCACCTCGACCGCGCGGCGTTCTGGCTTGCCCTGGTCGGGCTCGGATCCGGCCTCTGGCTGATCCTGGGCGCCGGCTCCCGCGGCGGAATGATGGCTTATTGCGTGGTGCTCGTAGCCTGGCTGCTCAGCACCAGACCGAAGTTCGATCCGAAGATCGTGGCGATTTCAGTCGTGGCCGCTGCCGCGATCCTTTCGGTGAACCTGGCGGTCAACCGGGCACCGGTCGCGCTGTTCGCGTCGGCCCCGGTCGAGGTGCACAAGTGGCTCACCCGGACGGACCCTGACACCTCCTCCGGGCAGCGGCTCTCGATGTGGCTGATGTCCGTCGAGCTGATCGCCCGCAGGCCGTTCTCCGGGTATGGCGATCGCGGGCTCGCTGCGCAGGTCCACGATCCGGTCATCGTCGAGATGGCTACGCCGCTGGCACGCAGCACGTTCGCGAACAACGGACCGCACAACGAGGTCCTTGCAGCTGCGCTGCGTTCGGGCGTGCATGGCGGCATTGCCGTGCTCGCGCTTTTCCTGGTTCCCGCCGTCGCCTTCTGGCGCAGGCGCAACGACCCCGACCCGGATGTCGCGATGGCCTGCCGCCTCGGGCTGGGCCTCCTGCTGGCGATGGCCGCAGGCTCGATCACGATCGAAGTGTTTACGCTCAAGTACGCCGCTAGCGGATTCGGACTGCTCCTGGCCGCGCTCGCGGCGCAGGCATTGCGCGTCACGGAACCGGCTCGCTTCCCGACCGGGGGTGCGTCGCGGGAACCCGCCAGATGACTTCGCCGCCAGACCTTCGCCCGCGACTGTCCGCCGTGATCATTGCGTTCAACGAGGCCGGGCGGATCGGGCGCTGCATCGACTCGCTGCGCTTCGCCGACGAGGTCATCGTGCTCGACGGCGGCAGCAGCGACGACACCGTGGCGATCGCCCGGGCACGGGGCGCACGGGTGGAGATCGCCGCCGAATGGCCTGGCTTCGGCCCGCAGAAGAACAGGGCCCTCGCACTCGCGGACGGCGACTGGATCCTTTCGCTGGATGCGGACGAGTGGGTCGATGCAACCCTGGCCTCGGCGATCACCGCAGCGACCGCCGACGCTGCCTCGCCCGCGGTCTGGCGGATGCCGCGCCGGTCCCGTTTCTGCGGGCAGGTGATGCGCCATTCGGGCTGGTGGCCGGACCACGTGACCCGACTATGGCGGCGGGGCTCGGCCCACTTCTCCGACGACCTAGTGCACGAGCGGGTGATTGCCGGGCCGTCGACGATCGGCACGTTCGCCGAACCCATAGACCACGAGTCGTTCACCAGCCTGGAGCAGGTGATCGACAAGATGAATCGCTATTCGACCGACGGTGCACAGATGATGCTCGCACGCGGCGCGCAGGGGTCGGTCGGTCGCGCGATCGGCCACGGCCTGTGGACGTTCATCCGCACCTACGTGCTGCGGCTGGGCTTCCTCGATGGCCGCCACGGATTGCTGCTGGCGATCGCCAACGCGGAAGGCAGCTACTACCGCTACCTGAAGCTGATGCTGCTACGCCGACGATGATGCAGATCGCGGTGGTGGTCACCACCTACAACCGTCCGGATGCGCTCGAGCGTGCCCTGTCGGCCTACTGCATGCAGGACGACCTCGACATCGAACTGCTGGTGGCCGACGACGGCTCGACTGCGGACACACGTTCGGTGGTAGAGCAGTTCGCGGCAAGGGCGCCGTTCCCGGTGCGCCATGTCTGGCACGAAGACCGGGGCTTCCGTGCGGGCGCGATCCGCAACCGCGCGATCGCCGCCACCTCGGCCAGTTACGTGGTGTTCACCGATGGCGACTGCGTGCCGCTAGCGGGCTTCGTGCGCAATCACCGCCGGCTCGCCGAGCCAGGCTGGTTCGTTGCCGGCAACCGGATACTGCTGTCCCGTACGTTCACCGACCTCGTGCTGGCGGTGCCGCCGGTGGCGCTGGAGAAACTCCCGGCTGCAGAATGGGCGCGGCGTTTCCTTCGCCGCGACGTGAACCGGCTGGCGCCGTTGTGGCATGTCGGCGTGGGCGACCCGTTAGGTTGGCGCAAGGTACAACCCACCCGATGGCAGGGTGCCAAGAGCTGTAATCTCGGCGTCTGGCGCGCCGACCTGGTCCGGGTCAACGGCTTCGACAATGCCTACAGCGGATGGGGCCTCGAGGACTCGGACCTGGTCATCCGGCTGCTGCACGCCGGCGTCAGGCACAAGAACGGCCGGTTCGCCACGCCCCTGGCCCACCTCTGGCATGCAGACAACGACCGCAGCCGGCTGGACGAGAACCGAAGCCGCCTCGACGCGCTGGTGGCATGCGATCGCATCCGCGCCGAGAACGGCCTGGAGCAGCATGCCGACTGAAGCCGCGACAGGCGTCCTGCTGCCGATGCCAGCGCCCCCGCGACGCATGCTGGTCGTGGTCACACGCCGCATCGGGGACGTACTGCTGACCACGCCGCTGATTGCATCACTTCGCGCCGCATGGCCCGGCGCACGCCTGGAAGTACTGGTATTCGCGGGGACCAGCGGCGTACTGGCCGGACTGCCGATCATCGATGCGGTGATCGAGGTGGCCGAACGGCCCTCCGCTGGCGCGCATGCACAGTTGCTGCGCCGGATCGCCGGCCGCTACGACCTCGCACTGAGCACGATCCCGGGCGATCGCCCGACGCTGTATGCGCGCATCGCCGGGCGACGTGCACTCGGGGTGCATCTGAGCGGACCCAAGCACCTGTGGAAGCGCCGCCTGCTCAGCGCATCGGTCCCTTGCGACGACTGCGATACCCATACTGTCCTGCAGAACCTGCGGCTCGCCGGTGCATTGGGCATCGAAAGACTGCCAGCGGTCCATGTCGCCACGGACGCAGCCCTGCCCGCCGGGATCGCAGCCGAGCTGGGCCGGGCGCCGTTCGTCGTCGTTCATCCGTGGCCCCGCTTCCGTTACAAGATGTGGCATGACGATGGCTTCGTCACCTTCGGGCAGTGGGCGCGCGCGCAGGGGCTGCGGGTGGTCCTGTCCGCGTCAGGCTCCCCCGACGAAACAGCCTACGTGCAATCGCTGCGCGGGCGGCTGCCGCAGGACACGATCGACCTCTCCGGCTGCTTGTCGCTGGGGCAGCTGGCGGGCGTGCTGCAACGGGCGGCCCTCTACCTTGGACCGGATACCGTCGTGACGCACATGGCCGCTGCCCTCGGCGTACCCACTCTCGCGCTGTTCGGTCCGTCGAACCCGGTGAAGTGGGGGCCGTGGCCGGCCGCATACGCCGGGGATACCAGCCCATGGCAACGTGTCGGCAGCGGCCGGGTCGGAAACGTGCATCTCCTGCAGGGCGTTGCCCCCTGTGCACCCGGTGTACCTTGCCTGCTGGAGGGTTGCGAGCGGCATGTGAACAGCAGTTCGGATTGCCTGACCCGTCTGCCGGCCTCGCGCGTGATCGATGCGGCGACCGGATTCCTCGCCGATCGGGATCGACCATGACCCGGGCGCTGCGGCCCCGCCGCTCAGGCCTCGAGCAACTGCTGCAGCCGTGCATAGACCCCATCGCGAGCAAGCAGTTCAAGATGGGTCCCGGTTTCGACCAGGCGGCCGCCTGACAGCACCAGGATGCGATCTGCGCGCTCGATGGTCGACAGCCGGTGTGCGATCACCAGGGTGCTGCGCCCGTGCATCAGTTGCTCGAGGGCCGCCTGTACCTGCCGTTCGGATTCGGTATCCAGTGCGGACGTCGCCTCGTCAAGCACGAGTATCGGCGCGTCCTTCAGGAAAGCGCGCGCGATCGCCAGCCGCTGGCGCTGCCCGCCCGACAGGCGGATGCCGTTTTCGCCCACCAGAGTGTCGTACCCGGCCTCCATGCGTTCGATGAACTCGTGCGCGCCGGCCGCCTTCGCCGCTGCTACCACTGCGTCGCGCGAAGCGGCGACCATGTCGCCATAGGCGATGTTCGCAGCGACGGAATCGTTGAACAGGGTGACGTCCTGGCTGACCAGCGCGATGTTCCTGCGCAGGCTGGCCAGCGTGAGCGAGGCACTGTCACGCCCATCGAAGGTGATCCGGCCCCGCGTCGGCGAGTGAAAGCGGGGAATGAGGTTGGCAATGGTCGTCTTGCCGCTGCCCGACGTGCCGACCAGCGCGACGGTCTCGCCGGGCGCCACCGAGAACGTGATGTCGTCGAGCGCCGGCGGCTGCCGTTCGTCGGTTGCCGCATAGCGGAAGCCGACCGATTCGAACGAGAGCACTCCGGCCATCCGTCCCGCGTCGACGGTGCCCGGATCGGGTTCGGGCAGAGTGTCGATGACCTCGAACACCGTCTGCGCTGCGGCCAGGCCGCGCTGCAGGTGCTCGTTGATGCTGGTGAGCCGCTTCAGGGGCGATGTGAGCAGGAGCATTGCGGTGACGAAGGACATGAATGCGCCGACCGTGGTCTGGTCCTGCATCGCCCGGTTGGCCGCGATGTAGAGGACGATCGACACCGCGACGGCAGCGATCATCTGTACCACCGGCACGTTGGCCGCGGCGGCCGTCACATGCTTCATCGTGTAGCGGCGCATGCGGTTGCTCACGTCGAAGAAGCGCCGACGTTCGAAGTCCTGCCCGCCGAACACCTTGACCACCTTCTGGTTCTCGACCGTTTCCTGCAGCACATGGGTGATGTCGCCCATCGAACGCTGCGCACCGAGGCTCGCCTCGCGCAGGCGACGGCTGACCAGGCGGACGATCCACGCGATCAGCGGGGCCATCGCGAACACGATCAGCGTCAGCTGCCAATCGATCCAGACCAGTACAAAGAGCAGCGCGATGATGGTCACCCCGTCGCGCACCAGGATGGTGATGGCATCGGTCGCTGCCGTGGTCACCTGGGCCGCGTCGTAGGTCAGCCGCGAGATCACGTTGCCGCTCGCGTGGCGTTCGTAGAACGCGGCGGGCAGGCGCACCAGGTTGTCGAACATGCGGGTGCGCAGGTCGAGCACGACCCGGCTCCCGACATACTGGGTGCAGTAAGTGGCGAGGAATGTGGCCACTCCGCGCACCGCGAACAGCCCGATCAGCAGTATCGGGATCAGCGTGATCCACTTCGGATCGCGTTCGACGAACGTACCGTCGAGGATCGGCTTCATCACCAGCGGCAGCGTGGCTTCGGTTGCCGCGACGCCGACCATGCCGAGGATCGCACAGCCGAAGATCAGGGCGTGCGGCTTGACGAAGCCGAGCAGGCGGCGGTACAGCGCGACGCTGTCGACGGGCGGCGCGGGGGCAGGCAAGCCGGCAGAAGGATCCTTCGAAGAAGCCACGGCAGGGAGGTCAGCTGAGTAACCGGCCTCGGGGAGTCCCGCAACAGGCGGGCGAGGAACGCATTATGCCCCCCGCCCGCCCTCGCGCGCCGACCGTCACTGAAAACGGTATGCCACCGTCGCCAGCGCCGTGCGGCCGGGTAGCGGATAGGCGTTGTACCGGTCGGGCGTGAACGCCGACGCGGAACGCACGCCGTAGTTGAAGTAGCTCCGGTCGAACAGGTTGTTCACCGCCAGCGCGGCCTGCCACCTGCGCGTGTCCCAGGCGGCGCGCAGGTCGACCAGCGTGTAGCCGGGGATGCGCGCGGCGAGCGTGTTGCCCTCGTCGTTGTCCATCACCGCGCTGGCCACCTTGCGCGCACTGGCCGACAGGGTCAGTTCCCGCATCGGCTTCCAGGCCGCGCCGACCGCCAGCTGGTGCGCAGGCACCAGGGGCACCGTACGGCCAGCCAGTGCGATGTCGGTCTGGAAGAACGGGGCCGAGCCGGGCAGCACGCCTTCCCGGAAGCGCGCCTGGGTCCAGGTGTAGGCCAGGGTCAGGCGCAGCGACGGCACCGCCTGCCACCAGCCGCCCAGTTCAGCGCCCTGCCGGCGCAGCGCCGGCAGGTTCGTGTTGCCGACGCCGGAGGTGAACGGATCGAGCCGGATCTCGTCGTCGACATCCAGCCGGTGCAGCGCGAGCCGCGCGCCTGCCGAGGCCTTCGTGTAGTCGAGCGCCACCTCGCCACCGGTGGCCACCTGCGGCCGCAGGAACTGGAACTCATTGGTGAAGGCAGCGTTTGTGCCATAGATTTCATCGATGTTCGCGAAGCGGTAGCTGCGCCCGGCACGGCCCAGCACCGCCCATGCACCGGAGAGCGACTGGCGCAGGCCCAGTTCCCACGCATGCTGGTAGAGCGTCTGGTCGCCGGTCGGTGCCGCCGAGCCGAAAGCAGCCCCTGGCGCCGATGGATCGTAGGCATCGGTCGCGCTCGACTTGTAGCGCTCGCGACGCAGGCCGGCGGTGACGGTGGTACCGGCGGCGGCGAACGACGCTGTGGTCGCCAGGTACAGCGCCGCATTGTCCTGTACGGCCGCGACCGTGTTCACCGGGCGCCCGATGTTGCCCTGGGCATTGCTCGATGCCAGCCGGTAGTCCCATCGGTAGCCATCGACGCCGACGGTCGTAGACACGCTGGCGGGGCCGAACACGTTCACGAAGCGTATCCGCGGCGTGATCGACAGCACCGAAAGTTCGCGCTCGGAGTAGTTCGGGAAACCGCCGAAGTCGAAGTAGGCCGACTGGTTCTTCTGGCGCCAGCCGACACCGACGTTGAACGCCCCGATGTCGAGTACGCGGTCGAAATCGATACTCGCGCGCGCGCCGTCGCGAACGGCGTAGTCGAGCGGCGTCGATGTCCCGCGCGGGTTCGAATCGAGCTGGTTCACGCCGGCCGACGGCTGCACCTGGCGAGCGCCCGGCAGCCGGCTGTTCTGCCGGTCCATCGCCAGGCGTGCGGTCAGGGTGTTCGGACCGTCGCGCCAGCGCAGGTCCGCCTGCCCGACATCCTGTTCGTTACGGCTGTTGGCGCGCCAGCCGCCGGTCTCGAGGTGGTTCGCGTACAGGCGCAGCGACAGCGGGCCGCTGCCGAGGTTGCCGTTGAAGGTGACCGCACCGGTCGAAAGGCTTCCGCCCTGCGCGGCCAGGTCGACCGAGCGCTCGCCGGGCCGCGCCAGGCGGGTGATCACATTGATCACGCCCGCGCTGGCACCGGCGCCGTACTGCACGGCGCCGCTGCCGCGCAGGATCTCGACGCGCTCGATAGCAGTCAGCGGCAGCGTCGACCACGACACGTCCGAGAGATCGCTGTCGTTCAGTGGCCGGCCATCGACCAGCACCAGTGTGTTCTGTCCCGCGACCGCTCCGAAGCCACGAAGGTCCACGGTCGCACCCGATGCGCCGCCGCCATAGAGATCCCGCACGCTGATGCCGGGCTGCAGCGCCAGCAGTTCGGGCAGCGTGCGGGCCGGCGTCGTGGCGATGGCATCGCGCGGGATCACGCTCAGGTTGACCGGCCGCTCGCCAGCCGGTTCCTCGAAGCGGGTGGAGGTGACCACCACTTCGCGCAGCGCGACCGGAGACAACTGCGCCACCGCGGATGACATCGCACGCGCGGCGGCGGCCGGGTCAGTGACCGGTGCGATCTGGGCCATGGCGTCCGCGAGCGGGACGAGGCATAGTGCCACCGTCGACAGCGCGGCGGCGTGGCGGGGGGTAGGGCTCTTCATGGACAGGCTCCTGGCAGCGGCGCGCCCTCCGCACGCCGGCATCCGGCAGCAGGCTGTCCCGGGGCTTGTACCGTCGAACCGTGCCGCCCCTGTGCGCGGATCACCGCGGAGCGAGAAATCCAGGTCGACCGGTCGCCACCCGCAACGGTCTGCTGCTGACCGCCGCCGGCACCTGGGAAGGTCAGTGCGGCAGTCGACGCTCCTGGCCGGTCTCCGGGCTCGCAAGATTTGACAGGCCGCCTTCCCATGGTCGTCCCACAGTGGCGCGTTGGCCTGTCCGCACTCGCTTACCGTTGCGGGGGCAGCACCGGCTTCATGGCAGACCACCTGGTCAGCCACCCACCGGTTTCCCGTTTAACCCCACCCTGGAAAAAGGCGAGGCACCTGGAACGCGCTCGCAGTATATACGCGGACCACCGGGCGCGCCGGTTGCGTCGGCGGGCCGCGAGGCCCGCGGCGGCATGCGCTGCTTTGACGCACGGCCGCCGATTACCTATAGTCGCAGCATGGATCTCGACCTCAAGGGCCTTGAAGAGCGCATCACGCAGCTCATCGAACTCAGCCGGCGGCTGCGTACCGAGAACGGCACGCTTCGCCAGCAGCTCGTGGTGGCCCACAACGAGAACAAGCAGCTCGGCGAACGCATCGAGGCCGCGCGAAGGCGTGTCGAGGCGCTGCTAGAGCGCGTGCCGCCGGCGCCAGCGCGTGACGAGGAGTGAGCCGTTGAACATCGAATCACAACCGGGTGCATCGCATGAGTGAAGGGCGATTGTCGGCTGATGGCAAGGCGCTCGAGGTCACGATCCTCGGTCGCGAATTCCGTATTGCCTGCCCGCCCGGCCAGGAGCAGGAGCTGCTCGACGCCGTCACGTATGTCGACAACAAGATGCGCGACATCCGCGACGGCGCGAAGGTGATGGGCGCCGAGCGCGTGGCGATCATGGCTGCGCTGAACATCGCACACGAGCACCTCACCACGCGCGTCGCCGGGCCGCTCGATGTATCGGAACTGCGGCGACGGGTCGGCGTGCTCAATGCATCGCTCGACGAAGCACTTTCGGAGCAGGACAAGCTGTTCTAGTGGTGTAGTCTAGAGCCTCAAGTCTCAGTCGCGACAGTCGTAGATTCAGCCTGTTGCTGGCAACATTGCGGCAACGTCGCGGCAACATCGGCAGATCAATCCCCTGCGGTGCCGTACGGATCGGAATCTCTTGAACCAATGCGGTAACTTCGGTTGCCGACCTACAGAGCGCTGTGTGCGCGTCCCACGTCGGACGTACCTGAGGTGCTCGGAAGGCAACCACTCTTGAACCTGATGGTTCAAGACTCGGGTTCGGATGGTATCCGCAGGGGTCCCTACAGAAACCGCGCACGGAGCACAGCATCCTGCGCGAATGCATCCTCGACCGCCGGCCGGCAGCTGCAATGACCGAACCGTCCGACCGCCCCGACGACGCACTGCGCGCATTTCGTGCATTTCGCGGCTCGATCCTGCATTTCCTTGCCGATCCCGGCTCCGGACACGGCGGGTCCGAGTACATCGAGGACGGCCTGCTGCTGGTCGAGAAGGGACGGGTGCTACGCACCGGGCCGGCCGCCGCACTGCTGGGCACCCTGCCCGCCGGCACGCCGCTGGTCGACCACACCGGCTGCCTGCTGCTGCCCGGCTTCGTCGACACCCACATCCACCATGCGCAGACCGATGTCATCGCCTCTGGTGGAAGCACGCTGCTCGACTGGCTGGAACGGCACACGTTCCCGGCAGAGCGCCGGTTCGCCGACGCCGGACATGCACGCTCCACCTCGGCGTTCTTCCTCGACGAGCTCGCGCGCAACGGCACCACGACAGCGCTGGTGTTCGGCACCGTGCACCGGACGTCGATCGACGCACTGTTCGAGGAGGCGACCGCGCGCAACCTGCGCCTGGTCGCCGGCAAGGCGATGATGGATCGCAACTGCCCGGACGACCTGCGCGACACCGCGCAGTCGGCCTACGATGAATCGTCCGCGCTGATCGAGCGCTGGCACGGCAGCGGCCGGCTCGGCTATGCGATCACGCCGCGCTTCGCCTGCACCTCGTCGGAAGCGCAGCTGGCGCTCGCCGGGCAACTGGCCGCCGAGCATCCGGACGTGCTGGTGCAGGGCCATGTGGCGGAGAACCTCGCCGAGGTCGCCTGGGTACGGTCGCTGTTCCCGAGCGCACGCAGCTACCTCGACGTGTACGAGGGGCATGGCCTGCTGCGCAGCTCGGTCTATGCACACTGCATATACCTCGACTCGGAAGACCGCCGGCGCATGTCGCTGGCACGGGCCGCGGTCGCGTTCTGCCCGACCTCCAACCTTTTCCTGGGCAGCGGGCTGTTCGACCTCGCCGCAGCCGATGCCGCCGGGGTGCAGGTGAGCATCGCCACCGACGTCGGCGGCGGCACCAGCTTCAGCATGCTGCGCACGATGGCCGAGGCCTACAAGGTCGTGCGCATGAG
>CANGXU010000071.1 GCA_947457885.1 Betaproteobacteria bacterium | reverse complement strand
TAGGAGATCGGCGCGAAATCGCGAACCGGATCGAACGGTGCGACCGCGGAGAGCAGCGGGTTGGACACGAGGTTGCTGCTGGAGAACAGCAGAGTGTGGCCGTCGGGTACGGCCCTGGCGACCGTCTGGATCGCGATGTTGCCGGAGGCACCGGCGCGGTTGTCGACCACGACCGGCTGTCCCATCCGGTCACCGAGGCGGCCGGCAATCACGCGGGCGATGAAATCGGTGGGCCCGCCGGGTGCGAACGGAACCATCAGCCGGATCGGCCGCAGCGGAAAGGCTTCGGAGGCAGCAGGCTGGCCCTTCGTCTGGGCGATCGCCGCAGGGGCGACGGCCAGCAGCGCACAAGCTGCCAACCATCCGCCGGACGCTCGACCCTGCGCCTTGCCCTGACTCTGACCCTGCCCCTGCCCCGCCTGCGTGCGATGGTCGACCGCGCGCCCCGTACCTGCTGTGATGCCCGCCATTGATCCCCCTGTCGACCCGGTGACGAGTCACGCCCATGCTGTTGCGTTGCCGTTGTCTTGCCTCCGGGAACCCGGGCCCGACACTGGGCGCGCAGAGTATACTGAACCGGTGATGGCCGTCGATGCTCCGGCGCGCCGCGACCCACGCGAACCGGCATTCCCCGCACGACCGTCGCAATGAAGCCCGCACCGTTTGTCTACGTTCGCGCAGCGTCCGTCGAGCATGCGCTCGAGGTGCTCGCCGAGCACGGTGACGACGCACTGGTGCTGGCCGGTGGACAGAGCCTGGTGCCGATGCTGAACCTGCGCCTCGTGCAGCCGGCTGTGGTGCTCGACATCAATGCGCTGCACGGCCTGGCAACCATCGAGTCGCACACCGCTGGCGGGCTGCGGCTCGGTGCACTGGTCCGGCACCGCGAGATCGCCGTCGATCCGTTGGTCGCCGCATGTGCGCCGCTGCTGCGCGCTGCGGCACCGTGGATCGCCCATCCGGCCGTTCGCCACCGCGGCACGCTGGGCGGCAGCCTCGCGCTGGGCGACCCGGCGGCCGAGTGGCCTGCCTGCGCGGTCGCCCTCGATGCGACGATCCGCCTGGCAAGCCGCACGGGCGGCGAACGTTGCGTTGCCGCCGAATCCTTTTTCCATGGTCTCTATCGATCCGACCGCCGCGGCGACGAACTCCTGGTGGGGTGCGACCTCGCCCAGGCCAGCCACGATTCCGTGTTCTCCTTCCGCGAGCTCGCCCGCCGCCATGGCGATTACGCAGCGGTCGGGCTCGCCGTATCGGCGTGCGGCAGGCCAGGTGCATGGCGGACCCTGCGCCTGGTCTTCTTCGGCATCGGCGATACCCCGATCAGGGCTACCGCCTGCGGAGAGGCACTGGCCGCAGGCGCAGGCCTGGCGGAAGCACGCGCACAGCTCGAAGCCGAGCTGGAACCCAGGGCCGACCTCTGGTTCTCGGCGCAGGCCAAGCGGCATCTCGCCGTACACCTGCTGCGCGAGGCCTGGCGCGATCTCGGCCACCCTGATACAGGCGAGTGAATTGGAATCCACGACAGACATCGAATTCGAGGTCAATGGCAAGCGGGTTCGCCTCGCCGTTTCGCCGCGCGAACATCTTGCCGACGTACTGCGCCAGCGCTGCGGACTCACCGGTACGCATCTGGGCTGTGAACATGGCGTGTGCGGCGCATGCACCGTGCGCGTGGACGGCGCAGCCATCCGCGGCTGCCTGATACTCGCCGTGCAGGCCGACGGGGCGCAGGTCCGCACGATCGAGGGCGAGGGGAACGACCCGGTGATGCAGGCCCTGCAGCAGGCGTTCATCGAACGCAACGCCCTGCAGTGCGGCTACTGCACGCCCGGGTTCCTGCTCACCGCTGCGGAACTGCTCGAGCTGGATCCGGATCCGTCGCGCGAATCGATACGCGAGTATCTGTCGGGCAACATTTGCCGCTGTACCGGCTACCAGGCCATCGTCGATGCAGTCGAACTCGCAGCGCGCCGCCTGCGCGGCGAAGCCGGCACGGACGCCAGCGTCCCATGAGCAGCGCGCCCGCGAACCGCGACGGCACGGACCTGCGTGCGCGTGCGATCGGACAATCGACCGTACGCGCCGAGGCCAGGCGATTCGTGACTGGCGCCGGTGCCTATGTCGACGACCTGCCCGCCCACCGGCTGCTGCATGCCGCGTTCCTGCGCAGCCCGGTTGCGCACGGTACGATCGTGAAGCTGGACCTCGCGCCTGCGCTGCGCATGGAAGGGGTGGTGGCCGCCTACGACGGCGAAGCGCTCGCCCCGCATTGCCAGCCGGTGCGCGGCCTGCTCGCGCACCTGGCGGACATGCAGGCCGCGCTGCAGTGGCCGCTGGCGCGCGATCGGGTGCGCTGGGTCGGAGAACCGGTTGCGCTGGTGATCGCCGAGAGCCGCGCGCTCGCCGAAGACGCCGCACAAGCGATCGCCTTCGAGTGGGCCGAACTGCCGCCGCTGGTCGACCCCCGGCTGGCGCTCGAGCCCGATGCGCCCAGGCTGCATGCGGAACTCGACAGCAACCTGATGTTCGCGGCGACGGTCGCCACCGCGAATGTCGAGCAGGCGTTCGCGCAGGCTGGCACGGTGGTCGAGCTCGCCATGCGCACCGAGCGCGTGACGGCGATGGCCCTGGAGCCGCGCGGCCTGCTCGCGCAATGGGACGCGGCGCAGCACCGACTCACGGTGCACATGGGCACCCAGGTGCCATGGATGATGCAGGCGGTGTTCGCAGGCGTGCTGGGCATCGGCTGCGACCAGGTCAGGGTCGTCGCAGCCGACACCGGCGGCTCGTTCGGCTCGAAGATCCACTGCTACGGCGACGAATCGGCGGTGGCGGTGGCGGCGAAGCGCCTGGGGCGTCCGGTGCGCTACGTGGCCGACCGGCTCGAAGCGTTCGTCTCCGACGTGCATGCGCGAGGCCATGAAGCCGTCGTGCGTGCGGCCGTCGATGCCGACGGCCGGCTCACGGCCTTCGAGGTCGACGACCTGTGCGGCGCCGGCCCGTTCTCGATCTACCCGCGCGGCAGCGTCAACGAGTCGCGCCATGTGCTCGGGCTCACCGGCGCCTGCTATCGCGCCACCGAGTATCGGGCGCGCATCCGAGTCGCGATGCAGACCATGGCGATCTACGGACAGTACCGCGGCGTCGGTCATCCGCTGGCCTGCCTGTTCACTGAAGCCGCAGTCGATGCCGCGGCGCGCCAGCTAGGCATCGATCCGCTGGCGTTCCGAAGGCGTAACCTGGTGCCCGACGATGCCTACCCGCATCGCGCACCCTCAGGGGCACGCTTCGAACGCCTGTCGCTGTGTGCCTGCCTCGATGAACTGGCGCGGCTGATGGGCTACGACCGGCTGCGCGCCGATCAGCGCGAGCGGGCCGCCGATCATGAACGCGGCGCACACCAGGGCGTATATCGCGGCATCGGGCTCGCAGTGTTCGTCGAGAATTCCAACCACTCGTCGGCCAACTATGGCCGCGGCGGTGCACCCATCGCCAGCCGCGACGGCGCGATGGTCAGGCTGACCCAGGGCGGTGGCATCCAGTGCGCGGTCGGATTGACCGACTCTGGCCAGGGCGTGACAACCGCCATGGCACAGATCGCCGCCGACGCGGTCGGCGCATCGATCGTCGATATCCGGGTCTTCATGGGCGACACCGAGCATACGCCGGTCAGCGGCGGCAACTGGGGCTCGCGCGGCACCGGCATTTCCGGCGAGGCGCTGTGGCAGGCTGGCATCGCCCTGCGCGCGCAGCTCGTCGCAGCCGCGGCCGCGCTTCATGCATGCAGCCCGGACGCGCTCGAGCTCGTCGACGGCACGTTCCTGCGTCGCGATGACCGGGCTTGCGTGTGCACGCTGCAGGCACTGGCCGACGCGATCTATTTCCGGCCCGAGCGCTTCCCGCGCGGCTTCCAGCCAGAGCCCGCGGCACAGCGCCACTACGCGCAGACCGAGTACGACGGCATCTACACCAATGGCGCCAGCGCGAGCTGGGTCGAGGTGGACACGCGCACCGGCTTCATCAAGGTGCTCGGGCACTGGATCGTCGACGACTGCGGCACGGTGATCAACCCGCTGCTGCTGGACGAGCAGTTGCGGGGCGCGGCGGTGCAGGGCATCGGACAGGCGCTGTTCGAAGGTTGCCTGTACGGCAACCAGGGCGAACTGCGCAACGCCACGCTGGCCGACTACCTCGTGCCGATGGCGGCCGAGATGCCGGACATCCATGTGGGCCATGTCACCACGCCAACGGCCACCTCGGCGCTCGGCGCCAAGGGCGGCGCCGAAGCGGGCATCACCGGCGCGCTGGCCTCGGTCGTCAACGCCATCAACGATGCGCTGGCACCCCTGGGCGCGCAGGTACTCGAACTCCCGGTGACACCTGAGCGCGTGCTTCGCGCCATCGGCGCCATCCACGATCCCGCACCGTAGATCCAGGCCACAAACCCGGGTCAGACCCGGGTTTGTGGCACGCCGACCGGTAATGCGCGCCTGGCCCGGGTCCCGGCGGTCAGGCGGTGACGATGAGCCAGTCGACCGCCACCGCGCCGTCGGCCGTGAGCATGATCGGGTTGAGATCGAGTTCGGCCAGGCGCGGTCCGGCAGCGGCGGCCAGGCGCGACACCGCGCAGATGAGCTCGACCAGCCGGACGCGGTCGACCGGGGGCTTGCCGCGCACCCCGTCCAGGATCGCCCGGCCACGCAGGTCGTCGAGCATGCCGGCCGCCTGCGCCGGGGTGACCGGTGCGCTGCGGAAGGTGACGTCCTTGATGACCTCGACCAGCACGCCTCCGATCCCGGCCATCACGACCGGGCCGAACACCGGGTCCTGGCTCACGCCCAGCACGAACTCGGCATCGCCGGGCATCATCTTCTGCACGATGATGCCGTCGATGCGCGCCTCGGGCAGGTTGCGCTTCATGTTGCCCTGGATCACCGTCCAGGCATCGCGCACCGCAGCTTCGTCGGCGAGGCCGAGTTTCACGCCAAGCACCTCGGTCTTGTGCAGGATGTCCGGGGATTCGATCTTCATCGCAACCGGGTAGCCGAGCGCGGCCGCTGCCTCGACGGCCTGATCGGCGGTCGTGGCCAGCAGCACGGGCGCGGCGTCGATGCCGGCTTCGGCCAGCAGCGCTGCGCCTTCGAGCGTTGTGAGTGCCCGCTTCTGCCCGGACAACCGGTCCAGGGTGGGCAGTGCCGGCAGCACGATCGATTCGCGGGCTTCGCGGTCGGCCAGCCAGCGCCGCCGGGCCTCGCTGAAATGCACCAGGCCAGCCAGGGCATCGACCGACGGCTCGGCCATCCGGATGACCGGGATGCCCGCAGCCCGCAGTGCGAGCAGCGCCTGCTCGGGGATGCTGACCCAGCAGACGACCAGCGGCTTGTCGTACTTCGCCTTTATGGCCTTGAAGATATCGACGTTCATCTGCCACAGCTTCTCGGTCAGCGACAGCCACATGATCGCGACATGCACGTTGGGGTCTTCGAGCACGATCTCGATGCTCTTCTGGATCAGCGTCGGGTCGACCAGCCCCTGCGCGGTGACATCGACCGGATTGCCGATCGCACCGAACACCGGCACCACTTCCTTGAGCCGGGCGCGGGTCTCGGGCGTGAACTGCGCCATCTCTAGCCCGAGTTCGCCCGCGCGATCGGCCATGATCACGCCGGCGCCCCCCGAACGCGTGATCACCGCCATGCCGTTGCCAGCCGCAGGCGGGCAGCTCGACAGAACCTCGACCATGTCGAGCAGTTGTTCTTCGTTGCGCACCCGCAGCAGCCCGAACTGCCGGGCCACGCCATCGAACACCGCATCGGCACCGGCCAGCGCGCCAGTGTGCGATGCCGCGGCGCGCGCCCCGGCGGCGGTGCGGCCCACCTTGATCGCGACCAGCGGCTTGCCGTTGTCGATCGCGTAGCGGGCGGTCTCGATGAACCGTTCGCCATTGCGCAGCCCCTCGATGTAGCCCGAGCCGACGCGGATCGCCGGGTCTTCCAGCACCGCGCGCATCGCCTCCGACCACTCGACGTCGACTTCGTTGCCGGTATTGATGAAGTAGCCGAAATTGAAATGCCGGCGCCGGGCGGTGCTGTTGGTAGCGGTGCCGAGCGCACCCGACTGCGTAACGAATGCAGCCGGCCCGGGCGGCGTCGGGCCGCTGGCGAACTGGCTGAAGGTCGCCATCACGTTGCGCGAGGCATTGATGAAGCCGAGGCAGTTCGGGCCGAGCATGCGCATACCGGTGTCTTCGATCGCCTGCCGGACTTCCTGTTCCCGCTGCGCGCCTTCCGGGCCGGTCTCGGAGAAGCCGGAACTGAACACCACCGCGGCGCGCACGCCGCGTGCGGACAGTTCGCGCAGGGTCTTCGCGACGATCGCCGCCGGCGTGGCGACGATCGCCAGGTCGATGCCGTCGGGCAGCGACTGCACGTCCGGGTAGCAGGTGAGGTCGGCGATGCGGTCGTACTTCGGATTGACCGGATAGACGCCGCCGGCGAACTTCTTGTCGACCAGCGCGCGCACCGTGCGGCCGTTCAGCTTTTCCGGATCGCCCGACGCGCCGAGCACCGCGATCGCGCGCGGATCGAACAGCGGTTGCAGCGACCCGCGCGCAGCCGGCGCGTGCGCAGGTTGCGACACTGGCTGGATGCCGGGCTGCGCGCCTGGCGATGGGAACGGCTGCTTCTTGTCGGTCACGGCTGGCTCGATCACGGTTGCTGCGTGGGGCGCCGACGATAGCGCAACGGCGTTGGTCGGGCAATTTGGGCAGTCCGGGCCGCCTGCGGCGATGTGGCACCATAGCCGCGCGAGGAGAACGACATGGGCGACACGACACACCGCACGAAGGGCATGCACCCGACACGAACGACGGCCTGTGTCCGCACGACGCGGGCACTGACACTGGCCGCGGCCGCCCTGCTGATGGCAACGGCGGCGCAGGCGCAGCCGTTCCCGTCGCGGGCGGTGCGCCTGGTGCATACCTTCCCGGCCGGTGGCCCGGTCGACTTCGTCACGCGCGGCGCCGCGGACGAGCTGTCGAAACTCTGGGGCCAGCCGGTGATCGTCGATCCGCGCCCGGGGGGTGGTGGATCGATCGGCAGCGACATCGTGCGCGTATCCCCGCCCGACGGCTACACGCTGCTCACCGGCACGCATTCCGGGATGGTCGCCGCGCCACTGCTGATCTCCTCGGTCAGATACCACCCGCTGAAGGACTTCACGCCGATCACCCAGATGGTGAACAGCCCGTTCTTCCTGGTCGCCCATGCGCAGCTTCCTGCGAACAACCTGAAGGAAGTGATCGCGCTGATGAAGGCGCAGCCGGGCAAGCTCAACTACGGCTCGGTCGGACAGGGCAGTTCGACGCACCTGGCTTTCGAGATGTTCGCCTTCACGGCCGGCGTGCAGGCGCTGCACGTGCCCTACAAGGGCACCACGCCTATGGTCGTCGACCTGCTGTCCGGCACGCTGCAGCTGACCATCACCAGCATCCCGACCGTGCTGCCCTACGTGAAGAGCGGCAAGCTGAAGGTCATTGCGAACGGATCCACGAAACGTTCGGTCGCGCTGCCGGACGCACCGACCTACGGCGAGGCCGGGCTGCCCGGCTTCGAGTCGGTCACCTGGTACGGGTTGTTCGGGCCGGCCCGCCTGCCCGCGGCCCTGGTGCAGGACATCAGCGCGACCGCGCGCAAGGCGCTGGCCAGCCCGCCCCTGCTCGCGCGCTACAGCGAAGCGGGCCTGGAGACGATCGCCAGTACGCCGGAACAGTTCCGCAAGTTCATCGACCAGGAGTACGAGCGCTGGGCAAGGCTGATCCGGCAGGCCGGGATCACCGCGCAATGAGGCGCACGCACCGGATGCAGGCTCCCCCGATCGCTGCGTTGCGCAGCGCGGCTGCTGCGTCGATGATGGCCGGTGCGTCGCTGCTGGCCGCCACTGCGCCCGCCGTCGCTGCCGGTGCCATCGCCACGGGCGCGGCGCCCTGGCCCTCGAAGGCGATCCGTTTCGTCGTCCCATTCCCGCCGGGCGGCCCGCTCGACATCAGCGCACGGCTGATCGGCAGTCGCCTGGCGGAACGTTTCGGTCAGCCAGTGCTCGTCGATAACCGCCCCGGCGCCGGCGGCAGCCTCGGCGCACAACTGGTCGCGCGCTCGGCGGGGGATGGCTACACGCTGCTGATGGGCGCGCTGTCCACGCATGCGGTCAATCCCTACCTGTACCCGGCCATCGGCTACGACGCCGTGCGCGACTTCACGCCGGTGACGCTCGTCGCGAACGTGCCCAACGTGCTGGTCGTGCATCCGTCGGTAAAGGCCGATTCGGTGCAGGCGCTGGTCGCCCTGGCCCGCGCGCGGCCCGGCGGACTCGCCTTCGCGTCGGGCGGCAGCGGCAGTGGCGGACATCTGGCCGGCGAACTGCTGAAGACCGCCGCGAAGATCGAGCTGGTGCATGTGCCGTACAAGGGCGCCGCGCCGGCACTGGCCGACCTCGTCGGAGGACAGGTCCCGATGATGTTCGACAACCTCGCCTCGGCACTGCCGCAGGTGCGCGCCGGCAAGGTGCGGGCACTCGCGGTCACGACCCGTGCCCGCAGTGCCTTCCTGCCGGAACTGCCGACGATGCAGGAGGCCGGCGTGTCCGGCTTCGACATCAGCACCTGGTTCGGCGTGTTCGCGCCGGCCGGGCTGCCGGCACCGATCCTGGACCGCCTGCACCGTGCGATCGTCGACAGCCTGCAGTTGCCGGAGGTGCGCGAGCGGCTGGCCACCTTCGGGTCGGAACCGGTCGGCAACACCCCGGCGCAGTTCGCCGCGTTCATCCGCGCGGAACAGCCGAAGTACGCACGCATCATCCGCGACTCCGGCGCGCGCGCCGACTGAACGCCGGCGCGGTTGCGGTTCAGCCCTGCGCCGGCCAGAGCCAGGCGGCGCCGCGTACGCCGGACGAATCGCCGTGGCGGTTGCGCACCAGCAGCGTATCGACGCGGTCCGAGAATACGTGCGGGCCCCACAGTTCGGGGATGCGCTCGTACAGCCGGTCGATGTTGGACAGGCCGCCACCGAGCACGATCACGTCCGGGTCGAGCAGGTTGATCACGCCCGCCAGCGCGCGGGCTGCGCGCCCGCAGTAGCGTTCGAGCGTGTCCGCGCAACCGGTATCGCGCGCGACGGCCCCGGCGGCCACTGCCTGTGCGGACAGCGCCTGCCCGGTCGTGCGCAGGTGATCGGCAGCCAGTGCCGGGCCCGACAGCCACGTCTCGACGCATCCGGCGCGGCCACAGTAGCAGTCGGGACGCGGCCCGTCGCGCTCGTCCATCAGCGGCAGCGGGTTGTGCCCCCATTCGCCGGCAATCGCGTTGCGGCCTTCAAGCACGCGCCCGTCGACCACGATGCCACCGCCGACGCCGGTGCCCAGGATCACGCCGAACACCACGCGCGCTCCCTCTGCAGCGCCATCCCTTGCCTCGGACAACGCGAAGCAGTTCGCGTCGTTGGCGAAGCGCAGCGGCCGGGCGAGCCTCGCCTCGAGGTCGGCCGCGAGTGCCCGGCCGTTCAGGCAGGTCGAATTGGCGTTCTTCAGCCGGCCGGTCACGCTGGAGAATGCGCCCGGGGTGCCGACCCCGACCCGGGCTGGCCCGAGGGGCGCGAGCGACGGGTCGGACTCGATCTCGGCGACCAGCGCGGCGATCGTGTCGAGTGTCGCTTCATAGTCGCCCTGCGGCGTCGGGCGCCGCAGCCGTGCGCGCTGCGTCCCCCGCCCGTCGATCGCGATCGCCTCGATCTTGGTGCCGCCGAGGTCGATCCCGATACGCAACGGCGCGGCGCTGGCGCGCTCGTCGATGCCTGGCCCGGCGACGGTCACTCGGCCTTGATGTTCGCCTGCTTCGCCACCTCGACGAAGCGCTGCGCCTGTTGGGCGATGAACTTGTCGAACTCGCGCGCGCCCATCGGGATCGGATCTGCGCCCAGCGTGCGGAAGCGCTCGCGGATCTCCGGAAGGTTCAGCACGCGCACGACCTCGGCGTTCAGCCGGTCGACGATCGGCCGCGGCGTCGCCGCCGGCGCGAGCAGGCCGAACCAGGTGTCGTAACGGAAGCCGGCCAGCCCCGCCTCGGCGATCGTCGGAGTGTCGGGCATCTGCGGCTGGCGCTTGGCCACCGTGATGCCCAGGGCGTTGACCTTGCCACTGGCGGTCTGCGGGATCGCATTCGGCATCGGCGTGATCGTGTAGTTCACGGTGCCCGCGATCACGGCGTTGAGCGCCTCGGGGATACCCTTGAACGGCACATGCGTGGCCTGAATGCCGGCCATGCTGTTGAACAGTTCCGCGACGAAGTGGGTCGACGATGCGATGCCGCCGGAGGAGAAGTTCATCGAGCCGGGCTTGGCTTTCACCTGGGCGATGAGTTCCTTCACGGTCTTCGGGCCACTCGCCGCGGTGACCAGCACCGAAGCAACGTTCACCGTGGTGCTGATGCCGGCGAAGTCTTTCAGGATGTCGTACGGCAGCTTGGCGGTCACCGCCGGGCCGATCGCATGCGAGGCCGACACCGAGAGGATGGTGTAGCCGTCGGGGTTGGCGGGCGCGACGAGTTCGCCGGCGACGATGCCACCGGCGCTGGGCCGGTTGTCGATCAGCACCGGTTGCTTGAGACCGTCGGACAGCTTCTCGGCCACCACCCGTGCCGATATATCGACCACGCTGCCGGCGGAGAAGCCCACCATGATGCGCACCGGGCGCTGGGGGAACTCCTGGGCGGAAGCCGCGGGGGCAGCGATGGCGAAAGCCACGGCGGCCGCGAGCGGCATGCCAGCGTGCGCGCGGCGCGAGACGGTTCCGGCAGGCGTGGAAAGGCGGTTCATCGAGGGACCTCAGAGGGATAGGGAAATCGGGATGGCAATGATGTTCATCCGCGCCCCTTTAGGCAAGTACCGGGCGCGCTGACGGCGCTGCACACGGCCCGGCGCTGATGCAGAATAGGCCCATCGACGCTCAAGCCTGAAAGGCCCGGCCATGAAGGGTTACCACGACATCGGCGGCGAGCCCGCCGGCGAGATCCCGAAGCAGGAACACGAGATGATGCTCTGGGAGAAGCGGGTGGAGGCGATGCTGCTGCTGCTCTCGCAGAAAGGCGTGATGCGCGTGGACGAGAACCGGCGCGGCCTGGAATCGGTCGGCGCCGAGGTCTACCACGGCGCCGGCTATGCGCAGCGGCGCATCCAGTCGATCAGCACCAACCTGATCGCCAAGGGGCTCATCTCGATCGAGGAACTGACCGCCAAGGTCGCCGACATCGAGCGGCGCAAGGACGTTCTGCCATGAACCCCGGGACACTCTCGCCCGGCGATACCGTCGCGGTACTCGACGCCGACGTGCCCGGCCACATCCGCACGCCGTTCTACGTACGCGGCAAGCGCGGCGTGATCGAACGCGCGGTCGGTCGCTTCCGCAATCCCGAGGAACTGGCCTACGGCCGTAGCGGCGAGCCGAAGCGCATGCTTTACCGGGTGCGCTTCGCCCAGGCCGAGGTCTGGCCCGACTACCAGGGCCCCGCGGTCGACACCATCGACGTCGACCTCTACGAACACTGGCTCAGGAAGGCCTGACATGCATATCGGACACGACCACCCGCACGCGCACGGCGAGGCGCACGACCCGCACGCCCCACAGCGTGACCATGACGACACGCTCGACTACTACCGAAAACTCGAGATCGCGGTGCGCGAACTGCTGATCGAGAAGGACGTGCTCACCGCCGACGAGGTCCGGCGTACGGTCGAGAGCTACGACAGCCGAACGCCTGAAGGCGGGGCGCGCGTGGTCGCTCGCGCCTGGGTCGACCCGGCCTTCAAGGCGCTGCTGCTGCAGGACGCTACCGCCGCCTGCGAATCGCTCGGCTTCGATATGAACGTGTTCGACGTGAAGCTCACGGTGGTCGAGAACACGCCGAAGGTGCACAACGTCATCGTCTGCACGCTCTGCTCGTGCTACCCGCGCATGCTGCTCGGCATGCCGCCGGCCTGGTACAAGAGCCGCGCCTACCGCGCGCGGCTGGTGCGCGAGCCGCGCGCGGTGCTGCGCGAGTTCGGCACCGTACTGCCAGACGATGTCGCGGTGCGGGTGCACGACTCCACGGCCGACCTGCGCTACATCGTGCTGCCGATGCGGCCGGAAGGCAGCGAAGGCCTGTCCGAGGCGCAGCTCGCGCAACTGGTGTCGCGCGACAGCATGGTCGGCGTCAGCGCACTGCCAGCGGTGAAGGCTTGAGCCTGCCGAAGCTCACCGGCGCGGTCGGGCTGTTCGACCGCACGCGGGCGCTGCTCGACGGACGGGCTCCGGTCGAAGGCTTCGACGTCGTCTGGACCTCGGGCGAACTCGAAAGCCTGTTCTCGCGCGCGTTCGAAACCGCCGAGTTCGATATCACCGAACTGTCGTTCTGCAACTACCTGATCGCCACCGCACGCGGTGCCTCGCCGTACGTCGCGCTGCCGATCTTCCCGACCCGCTGCTTCCGCCACCACGCAATGTTCGTGCGTGGCGCCGCCGGCATCCGCACGCCGAAGGACATCGAAGGGCGCCGGGTCGGCACGCGCGAGTTCACCAATACCGTATCGCTTGTGGTGCGCGGCATCTGGGCAGACTACTACGGCGTCGACCTGTCGAAGGTGCACTGGGTGGTCGGCGATGTCGACCGCCAGGAGCGTGCGCAGGTCACCGCACCGGTGCTGCGCAATGGCTGGTCGATCGAGACCGCGGGCGGGCGCTTCCTCGCAGACCTGGTCGCCGACGGCGGGCTCGACGCCCTCTGCGCGTACACGCCGCCACGTACCTTCGACGGGCACACCGTGATGCGCATGTTCCCCGACTACGCCACCGAAGAGCAGCGCTACTGGCGCGACACTGCACTGTTCCCGATCATGCACGTGATGGTCGTGCGGCGAAGCATCCTCGAGGCGTGTCCGTCACTGGCACCCGCGCTGATGGCAGCGTTCGCAACGGCACGCGACCTCGCGGTGGCAGAACTCGAGATCGAGCAGGCACCGAAGGTGATGCTGCCATGGACGCCCACGCACCTGGAGCAGACGCGCAGCGTGATGGGCCATGATTTCTGGCCGTATGGCGTAGCTTCGGGCGTGGGTGCCGGCGATGCGCCCGAGAACCGGCGCACGGTCGAGACGCAGATCGGCTGGGCCCATGCGCAGGGCCTGATCGACCGCCCGGTCGCGCTGGACGAGTTCTTCGCGCCGGGTGCGCTGCAGCTGGCACGCTGCTGAGCGCCGCCGGGACGACCGACCGATGCCCGCCACCATTGCCATCCGCCCGATCGAGCCGCGCGACCAGCCGCAGTGGCAGGTGCTTTGGGCGGGCTACCTGGCCTTCTACGAAGTCGTGCTCGATGACGCGACCACGCAGGTGCTGTGGTCGCGTCTGTTCGACCCGGCCTCGACCGTGCACGGGCTGGTGGCAGAAGGTGCCGACGGCAGCGCGATCGGCCTGTGCCACTACATCCTGCATGCGAACACCTGGGAGATCGCGCCGGTCTGCTACCTCGAAGACCTGTACGTGCAGCCGGGCGAACGTGCGGGCGGCGTGGGAGCGGCACTCATCGAGCACCTGCGCGGTCGCATGCGCGACGAAGGCTGGTCACGCATCTACTGGATGACGCGCGAAGACAACTATCGCGCGCGGGGCCTGTACGACCGCTTCGCGAAGCGCGACGCGTTCGTGCGCTACGTGGTCCGGCGCACGGGCTGAGCCGCGAGCGGGATGGCGAGCGCACGGGCAGCGGCCTCGAAGCGGTCCGCCCGCGTGACGATCAGGTACGCGGTCGCGTTCGCGCTGCCCTCCGGCGGCCACGGGCGATCGATCCGGAATCCCCGGCACGGATGGGCGAGGTGCGCCATCAGGGCGTTGAACCCCGACAGGACCGCGTCGACATCGAGCCGGCTGCCCTGGCGCGATACGCTGAACGCATGCCGCTGCCCGAGGTAACGGAACATCACCAGCGTCCGGCCACGATAGACCACCTGCCGGACTTCGGTCAGCGCGACGCCTGGGCGGGCTGCCGCGGAGAGATCTGCAAGCAACCGGTCGGCACGGGGCTGGCCGGCATCGGCGTCGAGGGTGCACTCGACGAGCTGGCGGCCGAACAGCGCCGCCCATAGCGATGCCGGGTCCTCGATCGCCGCCACGGGGTCGGCGATCGCCGCATCGAGCAGTGCAGTACCAGCCGGCGTCATCGGCCGGAAGCCGTGCTGGAGCAGGAACGCGCCGATCCTGGCGCCGGAGAGCGCACGCTGCTGCCAGATGAACGGCGAACGCCGCCAGGGCTGGATTGCCCAGTTCACCCGAGGCTCGAGCCCGTCCGCGCAGTCATCAGGCGCGTGCGCTTGTTCGGCGCGCGCGGCACCATTGATTCTCTGCAGCAGTCGAAGTACGGCCGGCGGAGTCATGTCGTTCACGCGTCGCGCTTGAATACAGGCGCATTCTACGTGCAACGAGGGTGCATCCGGAGCCTGGCGCGGCCGTGCTGCGCACGACAAAAAGCCCCGCCGAAGCGGGGCCATTCTGAAACAGATCCGGTCGGGCCCGCGTGCGCGGGCCGTTCCGGAGGCCGGGAGGCCTTGTTACATGTCCATCCCGCCCATGCCGCCCATGCCGCCGTGGTTGTGGCCGGCGTGGCCGCCTGCATCATCCTTCGCTGCCTCGGCAACCATCGCGTCGGTGGTCAGGATCAGGCCGGCAACCGAGGCTGCGTTCTGCAGTGCGACGCGTGCAACCTTGGTCGGATCCAGCACGCCCATCTCGACCATGTCACCGTACTGGCCGGTGGCCGCGTTGTAGCCGAAGTTGCCCTTGCCTTCGACGACCTTGTTGACGACGACCGAAGCCTCGTCACCGGCGTTCGAAGCGATCTGGCGCATCGGCTCTTCGATCGCACGCAGCACGATCTTGATGCCGGCTTCCTGGTCGATGTTGTCGCCCTTCAGCTTGCCGAGGTTGGAGCGGGCACGCACCAGCGCCACGCCGCCGCCGGGGACGATGCCTTCTTCGACGGCCGCACGGGTCGCGTGCAGTGCGTCTTCGACGCGTGCCTTCTTCTCTTTCATCTCGACTTCGGTAGCGGCACCGACGCGCACCACCGCAACGCCGCCGGCGAGTTTCGCAACGCGCTCCTGCAGCTTTTCACGGTCGTAGTCGCTGGTGGCTTCCTCGATCTGCGCGCGGATCTGCTTGATGCGCGACTCGATGCTGGCCTTGTCGGCGTGGCCGTCGATGATCGTGGTCTCTTCCTTGCCCACTTCGATACGCTTGGCCTGGCCGAGGTCGGTCAGGGTGGCGTTCTCGAGCTTCAGGCCGACTTCTTCAGCGATGACCGTGCCGCCGGTCAGGATCGCGATGTCTTCCAGCATGGCCTTGCGGCGGTCGCCGAAGCCCGGGGCCTTGACGGCGCAGGTCTTCAGGATGCCACGGATGTTGTTCACCACCAGGGTGGCCAGCGCCTCGCCGTCGACTTCCTCGGCGATGATCAGCAGCGGACGGCCGGCCTTGGCGACCTGCTCGAGTACGGGCAGCAGGTCACGGATGTTCGAGATCTTCGTGTCGTGCAGGAGGATGTAGGGGTTCTCGAGCACCGATTGCTGCTTCTCGGCAGTGTTGATGAAGTAGGGCGAGAGGTAGCCACGGTCGAACTGCATGCCCTCGACGATGTCGAGTTCGTTCTCGAGCGACTTGCCGTCTTCGACGGTGATCACGCCTTCCTTGCCGACCTTGTCCATCGCCTTGGCGATGATGTCGCCGATGTTGCTGTCGGAGTTGGCCGAGATCGAGCCGACCTGGGCGATTTCCTTGCTGGTCGTGCAGGGCTTGCTGATCTTCTTCAGTTCGGCGACGACCGACTCGACGGCCTTGTCGATGCCGCGCTTCAGGTCCATCGGGTTCATGCCGGCGGCAACGTACTTCATGCCTTCCTGCACGATCGACTGGGCCAGCACGGTCGCGGTGGTGGTGCCGTCACCGGCGATGTCGGAGGTCTTCGAAGCGACTTCCTTCAGCATCTGCGCGCCCATGTTCTCGAACTTGTCCTTCAGTTCGATTTCCTTGGCGACGGAGACACCGTCCTTGGTCACGGTCGGGGCGCCGAAGCTGCGCTCGAGCACGACGTTGCGGCCTTTCGGGCCGAGGGTGACCTTGACTGCATCTGCCAGCACGTTCACGCCGACGACGATCTTGGACCGTGCGCTGTCGTGGAATTTGACGTCTTTAGCTGCCATGTCTGAATCTCCTGAATTCTGGGGTTGTTCCGATACGGTACGAAGAGACGGGCTCGATCAGAGATCGACGACGCCCATGATGTCTTCCTCGCGCATCACGAGGAACTCTTCGCCCTTGACCTTGACGGTCTGGCCAGAGTACTTGCCGAACAGGACACGGTCGCCGACCTTCACGTCCAGCGGACGGGTCTTGCCGTCGTCGAGGATCTTGCCGTTGCCGATGGCAATCACTTCGCCCTGATCGGGCTTCTCGGCAGCGGTGTCGGGGATGACGATGCCGGAGGCGGTCTTGCGCTCTTCTTCGAGGCGGCGGACCACGACGCGGTCGTGCAGCGGACGGATTTTCATGAGTTGAGCTCCTGCTTGGATTGCTTCTGTTGAACACAACCGAGTGCCGTATCCGATGGAGGAAACGTTGCCCGCCACCTGAGTTGTTAGCACTCGCCGAAATCGAGTGCTAATAATAGACGGGCTTCCGGGAAATTTGCAAGCCGGTCAATTTGTACGGGCTGGCGCCGATAAGAATCGGACCTGGGTGTGGTGTTTCCGAGTCGTTTCTGACCGCCGCCGACAGCCGGGGACCGCCGCCGTGCACGGATGTAAGGGTTGCGACGTTAAACTCTCCGATTGTCCGGCTTTTCCACTCCGACCGGCCGCAGCGCCGCCCGCCGCGTCCCGTCCCTGAAGCACCTCAAAGCATGCGCCTCCCCGCCCCCACCCTCGCCCCTGAACCGGTTCCGACCCTTCCCGCCTCCCCAGCCCGCCGTCGCGCGCTGGCGTCCGGCCTGCTTTCGCTGGCCGCCGGAGGCATGCCCGTGCTCGCGGGCGCGCAGGGCCGCATGCCACCGCAGCAGGCGCAGCCCCAGCCGCAGCCCACCGCCGTCCCGGCCAGCCTGTCGCCGATGGCCCAGCCCGACCGGCGCCTCACGGCCGCCGCGCAGCTGATGGCCGGCATCACGCCTGCACCGGGCGATCCGGTGATCGACCGCTTCGTCGGGCTCGAGGCCTTCCGGTCGCACCAGGCGTGGATGCGCGAGCAGTGGGCACCGGTGCGCGCCCGCCTGTCGGCAATGGAGACCTGGCGCGACCAGAACATCCGAGTGCCCGATGCGCGCAACCGGACGATGCTCTACCCGTTCAGCGGCCCCGATTTCCTGAACGCGTATGCGCTGTTCCCGAACCATGCGCGCTATGTCTTCTTCAGCCTTGAGCGGCCGAGCGAACTGCCCGACCTCTCCACCAAGACGCCGCAGGAGTTCGCCGAGCTGCTGGCGAGCGTGCGCGACGCGCTGCGCGACATCTTCGAGCGCAACTACTTCATCACCTCGTACATGAGCCGCCAGCTCACCGCACCGCGCCTGCGCGGCACGGTGCCGGTGATGGCGGTGATGATGGCCCTGTACAACCGGCAGATCGTCTCGGCCGAGCCGGTCGACCTCTTCCCGGAGCTCACTGCCGCCTACGCCGACCCGGCCAGCAAGCGGCCGCGCATGCCGCTGCGCGGGATACGCATCGTGTTCATGGACCCGGCCACGCGCACCACGCAGTCGCTGCAGTACTTCTCGCTAGACGCGACCGACCGTGCGCTGACGTTCTATCCCGAGTTCACCGCCTGGCTGACGCGCCAGGGGCCGGCCACCGCGCTGGTAAAGTCGGCGTCCTACCTGCTG
>CANGXU010000070.1 GCA_947457885.1 Betaproteobacteria bacterium | reverse complement strand
CCGAAGGGGCAGGCAACCGTCGGGATACAGCGATTCCCGGGCTTCGGCCAATGCGGACGCATCGGTGCGCTCGACACCCGGCAGGTATCCGTGTTCGAGCGTTCGCTCGATCCGGGGGTGTCTGTGTACTACGATGCGATCGCCCTGCTGGAAGACAATTCCGTCCTGGTCGAACCCGGCGTGTACATCGAGAACGCGCGCTTCCGGCTGGTCATCGAAGGCAAACGAACCAACATCAAGTTCCTGCAACTGCTCGAGCGCGGCCTGAACTTCGAGCACGTGCGCTTCGAAGTCGAGACCGACGTGTCCGACTGAACCCGCAGCGTAGCTGCAGTGCCCTCAGGGCGCGACACGCGCTGTGCCCCTGTCCTGGCCCGCGAACCATTCGATACATCGGCGCATCCTGGCCGGTCCTTCGCTGCCGCCCGGGATGTCGCAGATGCCACTGCCCGCGTAGCCTGGCGAGACGCCTGCTGGCGGGAGTGCCCGCGCCGGCGCAGCTTGCACCGCCGGTCGTTCCGGGGGCGATTCGGGCGAGGCAGCCGAGGGAGCCGAGGGAGCCGACGGAGCCAAGGGAGCGGGCGCAGCGGTGGGCGTTGCCGATCCGGCTGCGGAAGCCGGGGCTGGGTTCGTGGCGGGATCATCGGGCAACGGACGTTCATCGATCGCACGCGTCAGGACCTTGATCAGATCGGCCTGTTGCGCAAGCTGGCTCGATTGCGCGTCGAGGCGAGCGGCACGGGCCAGTACCTCGGCGTCGCGGCTGCCGATCATTTTCCAGGCGATGCCCCCACTGAGCAGCCCGCCCAGCAGCACTCCCCCGGCCACCATGCTCCCCATGATCCAGTGGCGCCGCTCCCCAGGCAGCCGCGCAAGCCATCCACCAGTCGCAGCACTCTGCACACGGGCGTGGCCATCCGCCTCACCGGCGAGGGATGTGTCGAACGGTGTCAGGGCTTCGAAGGCATCGACGGTGGGTGCCATGTCCGGCTCACCCGGCCCGTCCATGGCATTGGCGAGTGCATCCTCTGCGTATTCGGCCGGACCGGGCGCGTCTGCTTGGGGTGAAACACGGTTGTCGCTCATTACATTGGAGGCTGCCGGGCGAGGACCTGCGCTGGTTTAACGGCGGGCGCGTTCAGATCTTTAGCTGCCGTACCCGGCGGCGCAGGTCGCCGGCCAGCGCCGCGGCGGGCCGCTGCGGATCCGGCGGCTGGTAGCGCAGGCGCACATAAGCGTCGGCGATCTGCCGTACCGGCTCCGCGAGATCGGGGCGCACGTCGGCGACACGGCGTGCATAGGCGGTTGGTCCTTCGGAGGGCAAACGTACGAGGCCGGCCCGGGCAAGCTTGCCGCAAAGCCGTTCCCATGCGGCCACCGACGGATCGCGCCTGCCCGGAATGACGCCGCGCAGCGCCAGCAGCGTGGCCAGCAGGGTCGCCGCAGCGGCTCCGGCGAGCAGCATGACTGACAGTACCTTCCAGTCGTCAGCGTCGATCCCCAGGTTGCGCAGTAACTGCTGCTGGCGTTGCGTGTTGTACGACAGCACCCACTGGTTCCATGCATTGGCGATCGCATCCATCGCGAAGCCTGCCCGTGACAGCATCGGCAGCGAGCCGCGGACCAGCATCGGGAGCGGATCGTCGATGGCGATGGACGCTGCGATGCCGGACTCGACCCGAAGTGGCGACACGGCGGCCGTCGGATCGACGCGCACCCAGCCGCGACCCGACAGCCATACCTCGCTCCACGCATGCGCCTCGGCCTGCCGCACGACCAGATAGTTGCCGACCGGATTGACCACGCCTCCCTGGTAGCCGGTGACCACGCGTGCAGGCACGCCCGCCGCGCGCATCAGGAAGGTGAATGCCGACGCATAGTGTTCGCAGAAGCCACGTCGCGACTCGAAAAGAAACTGGTCTACCGTGTGTTCGGAGCCAAGCAGCGGCGGATTCGTCGTGTAGAAGAACGGTTCGTTCCGGAACCTGGCGAGCAAGCGCTCGATCACCTGCTGCGGTTCGAGGCCGGCATCGCGCAAACCGGCCGCCAGCGCGAGGCTGCGCGGGTTCAGCCCGGCTGGCAGTTGCAGCGCGCGCCGCAGGTTTGCCTCGGTTTCGTTCTCGTTCGCCCGGTAGTCCAGCGCCGCCCGGCCCTCGTATCGGACGCGGGTACGCACCGGAGCATTCGCGAGCAGGGCGAAGTCGCTGGTTGCACGTGCCTCGGGTGGCAGCGCGCTCGGCATGTCGAGCGCCAGCAGCCAGCGTTCGAAATGCGGCTCCAGCGTGACCGTGTAGGCGATCGGTTCGGAGATCGCCCGCACGACCGGTGCTGCCGCCTGCCCGGGCGGCGCGCCGCCAGGGCTCCAGATACGCCCGTCGAACTCCCAGAAAACCGGACCGCGCCAGTAAAGGTCGGCGGTGCGCGGTACTGGACCCACGAATTCGACCCGGAAGGCCACATCGGCCGAGGCCGACAACTGGCTGAGACTGCCGGGGCTCATCGAATCCGATAGCCCGGTGACGCCCTGGCCACCGTCGCGCGGCAGGCCCCATAGAGGGCCAGGCAGCCGTGGAAAAAATACGAACAGGACCACCATCAGCGGTATGGACTGCGCGAGCAGTTGCGCGGCGAGCGCCGTCGTCTGCCGGAACGCAGGCTGGCGCTGGTGGAACCCGATCATCGTCGCGGTCACCATGACGACGGCGACCAGCATGAGCAGAGCTGTTGGCAGCGTCTGCGAATAGAGGAAATTCGTGATCACCAGAAAATAGGCGAGGAAGGCCAGCACGGTGGCATCGCGCCTGGATTTCAGTTCGAGCAACTTGAGCGCGATCATCACCGACAGCAGGGCGACGCCCGGTTCACGCCCGAACAGGGTGCCGTACTGCAGAAAGATACCCGCGCTGGCGGCACTGACCATCGCGACCAGCAGCGCGCGCGGCGGTGGCTGCAGCCGTCGGCGCATCACGGCGATGCGCCAGCCGACGAGCAGGCCGACCAGCAGGGTCAGCCACGGTGGCAGCCGCCAGGCGTGCGGTGCGAGTACTACGGCAAGCGACGCGAGCAGCATCCAGTTGCTGTGCAACGAGACTGGCAGCACCGCGTCGTGCTGGCGCGCACCTATGGAGCGACGGCCGATCACGAAGGCGCGCCAGAAGGCCAGGGCACTGCCGAGGACCAGTAGTGCGTGGGGTGCATCGGCGAGCAGCGGTGCTGCGACCAGCGGCACGATCACCGCACACCACAGCGCCTCGCGTAGCCAGGGGACCTGCGGCGAGGCCGTCGCGGCGATCACCGGTGACTCCCGTGCAGGGCAAGCGCCTCCAGCGCGGCTTCGCGCTGTGCCTCGCCGCTGGCTGGTGCCAGGACCCGGCCGGGCAGCCGCAGCCCGAACGTCATTCCGGCCGCGTCCGCGTCGATCACCCAGCGGGCAAGCCTCGACAGCCTGCCTTCCTCGCCCAGCGATGCGGGCGTGTCGTTCCAGTCGAACCATGCGCGGGCGCCAGCCTCTGCCACGAACCGTTTGGTGAGCAGGCCCTGGCCACGGGCCACTGCCTTCCAGGCGATGCGCTGCGGAGCATCGCCGGGTTTCCAGCGGCGCAGGCCCTCGAAGTCGTCCTGGCCGTCCAGCATACCGGTGCGCTGCCCTTCTTCGCCCGTACCGCCGGCGGGCAGCGGAGCAGCCACGGCTTCAGGGCGCGGATAGACGACCGCGGCGCGGTCCGGTTCGACGTACGACCAGGCATAGAACAGGCCCAGCGGATGCCTCGTGAAGACAGTCAGTCGCCCCGGGAACAGACGGCCGCGAGAGGGTGCCGGGATGCGCAGCATGCATACCCCTGCACCCGATCCGGGGCAGTCGGTCGACTGCACCGAGCCCGCCGGATGCGCGATCGCGACCGAGTATCGAGGCAGCCGGCGCGGATTGACGAACGTGGCATCGAAGCGTGCGGTGTCGCCGGCGAATGCGCGCCCTGCAGGGGTGATCGACACCTCCAGCCCGACAAGGTTGCGGAACGCGTGCACCATCGACACGAGGGTCATCGAGGCGAGCAGGAAGGTGAGCACGAAGCCCAGGCTGAGGGAGTAGTTGATCGATCCGCCCAGCATGACGAGCAGCACGAGTGCGAAGAACAGGCCGTAGCGTGTGGGCAGCAGGAAGATCCTGCGCTGGGTCAGACGGACTGGAGCGGGTTCACGGCCACGCCGATTGAACAGCCAGTCCGCCAACCTCCGCCAGGGCCGGGCACCACTACTGACGGCCGCCGGCGCCGAGTCGATCGCGTTCATCGGTGCAGGTTCCGTCGCTGGCCGGGCACGCTTACCGTCAGGGCACGGCGACTTCGGCGAGCAGCCGTTCCGCCAGTTCCTGCCCGGGGACTGCGCCGCCCAGCGCCTGTCCATGGAGGCGATGGCCGGCGACCGACGGCAGGATCGCCTGTACGTCCTCCGGCTCGACATGGTTGCGGCCGTCGATCAGTGCCCAGGCCCGCGCGCCGTTGAGCAACGCAAGGCCGGCGCGCGGCGACAGTCCGTTCGCGAGGTCCGCGGCGCGCCGGGTATGCGCGAGCAGGGCCTGCACATAGTCGATGAGCGCATCTGCCACGAACACGCTGCGCACCCGGGTTTGCAGCGATACCAGTCCCGCGACGTCCATGCACGCGGGCAGGTCATCGATCATCGTGCGCCGTTCGGCGCCGGCCAGCAGCGCGCGTTCGGCCTCGGCATCGGGATATCCGAGCCGGATGCGCATCAGGAACCGGTCGAGTTGCGATTCGGGCAGGTCGAAGGTGCCGATCTGGTGGGACGGATTCTGGGTGGCGATCACGAAGAACGGTTCGGGCAGCCGGCGCGTCGCGCCTTCGATCGTCACCTGATGCTCCTCCATCGCCTCGAGCAGCGCACTCTGCGTCTTCGGCGTGGCCCGGTTGATTTCGTCGGCCAGGATCAGCTGGGCGAAGATCGGGCCGGGATGGAAGGCGAACGTCTGCGCGTTCATGTCGAACACCGATACGCCGAGGATGTCGTTCGGCAGCAGGTCGCTGGTGAACTGGATGCGGTGGAAGTCCAGGCCAAGCGATTTCGCGATTGCATGCGCAAGCGTGGTCTTGCCGACGCCTGGCACGTCCTCGATCAGAAGGTGGCCGCGCGCGAGCAGGCAGGCGATCGCCAACCTGACCTGGGATCGCTTGCCGAGGATGACGGTACCCACCTGGTCGATGACCCGGTGGATGGCGGGGAGGAAGGGGGCGTCGTTCATGGCTTTGGCATCTACGGCAAGGCGCACCCCAACTTGACCGAGGCACGCGGGGACAGCATCGTCTACCGGCGCGGTAGACTAACCGTTCCTGCCCCATCGAACGCTGGCGACTCTCATGACCACCGTCTGGCTGACGCACCCCGACTGCCTGTTGCACGACATGGGCGACGGACACCCCGAGTCTCCCGACCGTCTGTCGGCGATCGAAGACCGGCTTGCGCGTGATCCTGCGCTGTGTGCGTTGCTGCGCCGCGAGATCGCACCGGCGGCCACGCGCGAACAGATCGAGCGCGCCCACGATTCGCGGCTGGTCGATGCGATCGAGCGCGCCTCGCCGGCCACCGGCCTGCGCCAGATCGATCCCGATACCGCTATGAATCCGTACACGCTCGAGGCGATCCGGCATGCCGCGGGTGCGGCGGTCCGGGCGACCGACCTCGTGGCCACCGGGGAGGTGGACAACGCATTCTGCGCGGTGCGTCCGCCAGGCCACCATGCCGAGCGTGCGCGTGCGATGGGTTTCTGCCTGTTCAACAACGTGGCGATCGGAGCGCTGCATGCGCTCGAGGCACACGGCTTCGACCGTGTCGCGGTGGTCGATTTCGACGTGCACCACGGCAACGGTACCGAGGACATCTTCCGCGACGATCCGCGCGTGATGATGGTCTCGACCTTCCAGCATCCGCTGTATCCGTACAGCGGCATCGACGGTCGCTCCGAGCGCATGGTCAACGTGCCATTGCCGGCGCAATCGGACGGCCGTGCGTTCCGGGCCGCAGTCGAGCAGACGTGGATTCCCGCGCTCGAACGGTTCGCCCCTGACATGCTGTTCATCTCGGCGGGCTTCGACGCCCACCGCGACGACCGGCTTGCGTCGCTGGCCCTGGTGGAGGACGACTACGAGTGGGTCACCGCGCGCCTGATGGAGGTCGCCGACCGCCTGTGTGCCGGGCGGATCGTCTCGGTGCTCGAGGGCGGCTACAGCCTCCCGGCATTGTCGCGCAGCGTCCTCGCGCACGTGCGTCGCCTGGCAGGCGTTGCCGCCGGCTGACGTTACGCGCCGGTTCGGGCGGCGGCACCCATCCCGGTGGCGGTGGCCGCAGGCCGGACCGGGGTCAGGCGGGATCGAACAGCAGCGCGGCCAGCACGCGGCGGCCTTCGCCACCGAGTATGTTGTAGGTGCGGCACGCCGCTGGCGTATCCATCACCTCGATGCCCACCCGTGCCGACGCGAGGCACCGGGTCAGCGCCGGGGAGGGGAAGCGCAGCCGCCGGCCGGTGCCGAGGAGCAACAGTTCGGGTTCGTGCGCAAGCAGTGCTTCGAAGTGCGCAGCCTGCAGCGACGGGAAGTCGAGGACGCTCCAGTGGAGCGGTCCGACGTCAGGTCCGACCAGCAGCGGCGAATCATGGCGTACGCCGTTGACGAGTACGTGATCCGGACCATGGCCGGTGATCGTGTTGAGGCCGGCGGTATCGGCGAGGTGGAACTTCATCGCCGGCCCGGACCCGCGAGGGCGGATAACACCGCGAACAGCTTCGACTTCGCCTCGAAGCCGACGCCCGGCACGTCCGGCAGCCGGACATGGCCGTCCTCGACCGGGATGCCGTCGGCGAAGCCGCCGAATGGCTGGAAGACGCCGGGGTAGGACTCGTTGCCACCGAGCCCGAGGCCGGCCGCGATGTTCAGCGACATCTGGTGGCCGCCATGCGGGATGCAGCGGCGCGGCGACCAGCCATGCTCGCGCAGCATCGTGAGCGTGCGCAGGTATTCGACGAGGCCGTAGGAGAGGGCGCAGTCGAACTGCAACCAGTCGCGGTCGGCGTGCATGCCGCCGTAGCGGACCAGGTTGCGCGCGTCCTGCATCGAGAACAGGTTTTCCCCGGTGGCCATCGGATGCGGATAGTGTTCCGCCAGCGCCGCCTGCAGCGCGTAGTCGAGCGGATCTCCGGCTTCCTCGTACCAGAACAGTCCGTACGGGGCGAGTGCCTTTGCATAGGCCACCGCGGTGGCGAGGTCGAAGCGTCCGTTGGCGTCGACCGCGAGACGGTCGCCGCTGCCGACCACCTCGAGCACCGCCTCGATCCGCCGCAGGTCCTCGGAGAGGTCGTCGCCGATCTTCATCTTGACCACCGAATAGCCCAGGTCGAGGTAACCGCGCATCTCGTCCTGCAGGGCTCCGAGGTCCTTGCCCGGATGGTAGTAGCCGCCCGCCGCATAGACGAACACGCGCGGATCGGCTTCGCCGCCCCGGTACCGGTCGGCCAGCAGTCGCCACAACGGCTTGCGTTCGATCTTCGCGACCGCATCCCAGAGGGCCATGTCGAGCACGCCGATCGCCACCGAACGCTCGCCATGCCCGCCGGGCTTCTCGTTGGCGAACATGCAGGCCCACGCCCTGTGCGGGTCGAGGTTGTCGCCGGTGTCGTCGAGCAGCGAGGCCGGGGCGGCATCCAGCAGGCGCGGGATGAAGCGCTCGCGCAACAGACCCTGCTGCGCATAGCGGCCGTTGGAGTTGAACCCGTAGCCGACCACCGGCCGCCCGTCGCGGATCACGTCGGTGACGACCGCGACGATGCTCGCATCCATCTTCGTGAAGTCGATGTAGGCATTGCGGATCGCCGAGGCGATCGGGGCGGTGCCCTGGTGGATGGCGACGATCTTCGGCACGAGAGGCTCCGGCGGGTTATTCGACGCGGGCGCCCGACAGCTTGATCAGGCGTGCATAGCGCTCGATCTCGCGCGGGATCAGGGCGGCGAAGTCGTCGACGGACATCGCCATCGGCTCTAGCCCCTGCTGCAGGAACTGGTCGCGCACGTCGGGGGTGGACAGCACCTTCGCGAGCACGCGATTGACCTGGTCGACGATCGGCCTGGGAAGCCGTGCCGGGCCCCACATGCCCATCCATGGGCTCATCTCGTAGCCGGGCAGGCCGGACTCGGAGACGGTCGGGATGTCGGGCAGCATCGGCAGGCGCCGGGCGGAGGTGGTCGCTACTGCGCGCAGCTTGCCGGCCTTGACCTGGCCCATCACCGAAGGCACGGTCGCGAGCATCAGGGGCACTTCGCCACCGAGCAGGCCTGCGAGGGCCGGGCCACCGCCCTTGTAGGGCACGTGCTCGAGTTCGACCTTGGCCATGGAAGAGAACAGCGTCATCGACAGGTGCGGTGCGCTGCCATTGCCGGCCGAACCGTACAGCACCTGCTTCGGCTTCGCACGCGCGAGTGCGATGAGGTCCTTCACCGACCGGATCGGGAAGGAGGGATGCACGACCAGCAGCGTCGGCTGCGTCGACACCATGCCGATCGGCGTGAAGTCGCGCACCGTGTCATACGAAAGTTTCGGGTACAGCGCGGCGTTCGACAGGTGCGTGACCGAGTGGAGCATCAGCGTGTATCCGTCGGGCTCGGCGCGGGCGACCACGTCGGCACCCACGGTGCCAGCTGCTCCACCGCGGTTCTCGATGGTCACCTGCTGGCCCAGCGCCTCGGATAGCCGGGGTGCGATGATGCGGCCCGCAACGTCGTTGGAGCCGCCCGGCGGCCATGGGATCAGCATGCGCACTGGCTTCACCGGCCATGCCTGCTGGGCCATCGCGGCCGTCGAGCGAGCGGCGAGCGGCCCGACAATGAGCACCATCGCGGCCAGGACCGCTACGCTCGGCATCCGGTTCATCTCGTTCATCGAAGGGGTCTCCCGGGAAAGTCGGTCAGACAGGTGCCGCGCGTCAGCATGGCAGCGCCTGTCGGTCAGGCGAGCCAGTCACGAACGCCGGCTTCATCGTGCAGGCGCCAGCAGCGTGCGATGACCGCGCGCATCTCGTCGGGCGTGGCGCCGTCGGCATAGGCTGCGAGCCGCAGGGCCTTGTCTTCCAGTTCAGGGCGCGACAGGGTGTTGCCGGGATCGCCCTTCGGTGTGTCGATCCGCTGCTCGAAGTGCCGCCCGTCGGTGGTCGTCACCTCGACCCGGCCCAGCCAGCGCTTCGGATATGCGGCATCGACCTCGGGGTCGAGCACCATCGTGACCCGCTCGAGGAACGAGCGTACCTTCGCGTCGCGCAACGCCGGGTCGGTGAACTCGCCCAGGCCGGCGCGCCCGTGCAGGGCGATCTGGGCAAGCACGAACCCCATCGAGAACTTCGACTGGTGGATCGAGCGCGGATCGGTCACCGGGCCGAGCACGTCGATCGCGCCCTGGTGCACGTGGCAGCGCACCGACGCGATCGCATCGGCGGCCAGCGCGTGCGACTGCATCAGTTCGAGCAGCGCATCGGCTGCCGGATGGGTATGCCGGCATGACGCATGGAACTTGAACGAGGTTTCCGCGAGCGCCCAGCGCTCGCCCAGCCTGTCGACGAGCCAGGCGGGGTCGGCGTCGGTCGACATGCCTGCCGCCATCCCGGTCGGGCCCTCGAGGATGCGGCGCGCGCCGGTGAAGCCGTCGCGGGCCAGCCAGGCCGCGGTAAGTCCGTTGGACGCCGCCTTGGCCGTGTGCAGTTGTTTCGAGTCGGCCGCATCGCGCAGGAACTCCCACAGGCCGGCGGCCTGCGTGCCGGCGGAACCCAGCGCATGCTGCATGCGGTCCGCGTCGAGTTTCAGCAGGTGTCCGACCGCTGCGGCGGCCGCCAGCGTCCCTGCGGTGCCGGTGGTGTGGAATATGCGGTAGTGCGAGCGGCCGAGGAACTCGCCGACACGGATGCCGCATTCGTATCCCGCGACGCAGGCGGCGATGAAGTCGCGGCCCGAGGCTCCGACCGACTGCGCGGTCGCCAGCGCCGCCGGGAACACCACGGTCGCCGGATGCAGCACCGAGCTGTTGTGCAGGTCGTCCTGCTCGACGACGTGCGATGCGGCCGCGTTGACCATCGCCGCGAACAGCGGCGAGGAGAGCGTGCGGTTGGTCAGCACCTGGGCCCCGGTCGTGGGGCCGGCAGCGGCCGGGCCCATGGTTGCCGCGAACGATTCCATGATCTTCACCGGGCGGGCCGTGCGTCCGGCGATCGCACACGCGAACCAGTCGAGGAAGAGGTCTTCACAGCGGGCGACCACGGCTGCCGGGATCTGTTCGTACCGCAGCGAGGCCAGGAATGCGGACAGCGCCGCTGTCTCGCCTGCCGCCGGTGGGGTGGACGGGTTGGTCATCTTCGGTTTCTCCTCCAGTGTGCCGGTCCGGTGTGCAATGCGATCCGATGCATCCCGGCGCAGTCGGCCAACGTCTCGCTCAGACAGCGCGCGACGCGTGAAGCGAACGGATGGATTCCGCGTTGTAGCCGAGTTCGGACAGGATCCGGTCGGTATGCTCTGCCAGCGCAGGCACCGGCGCCATCGCCGCCTCGAAATCGTCGAACGCCGCCGGTGGCAGCACCGCGCGCATGGTGCCGCCGGGATGCTCGACCTCGCGCCAGCGCTCGCGTGCTGCCAGCTGCGGGTGGTCCCAGACATCGGCGGGGGTGTTCAGGCGTCCGTTGGCGATGCCCGCCGCGTCGAGCCGGGCGACCAGTTCAGCCGCAGTGATCTGCGAGAACACGGACTGGAAGATCGCCATCATCTCGGTGCGCCGCTCGGTGCGCTTGGTGTTGCTGTCGTACCGGTCGTCGCGCGCGAGTTCGGGGCGCCCCAGCACCTGGTCGCAGAACACGGCCCACTCGCGCTCGTTCTGCAGGCCGAGCATCACGCTGTGGCCGTCGGCGCAGTCGAACTTGCCGTAGGGCACGATCGTCGCGTGGTCCGGGCCGCTGCGCCGCGGTGCATTGCCGGAGTAGTGGGTGTAGTAGACAGGATGACTGTTCCACTCGACCAGGCAGTCGAACATCGGCACCTCGATGTGCGCACCGCAGCCGTCGCGTTCACGCCGGTAGAGCGCCGCGAGGATCGCCGAATAGGCATGCATGCCGGTGGCGATATCGGCGATCGATACGCCGACCTTGCACGGTGTGTCCGAGGTGCCGGTGACCGAGAGCACGCCGGATTCGCTCTGGATCAGCAGGTCGTAGGCCTTCTTGTCGGCATACGGGCCGGTTGCGCCGTATCCCGAGATATCGCAGGTGATCAGCCGGGGATGTTTCGCGCGCAGCGCCTGGGCACCGAAGCCCAACCGTTCGACCGCGCCCGGTGCCAGGTTCTGGATGAACACGTCAGCCTTTCCGACCAGCCGGTGCAGCGCCTCGCGCGCGGTCTCCTGCTTGAGGTCGAGCGACAGCGATTCCTTGTTGCGGTTGAGCCAGACGAAATAGGCCGACTGTCCGTCGACCGCCTTGTCGTAGCCGCGCGCAAAGTCGCCGCCGTCGGGCCGTTCGACCTTGATCACGCGTGCGCCCAGGTCACCCAGCTGGCGCGCGGCGAACGGCGCGGCGACGGCCTGCTCGACCGACACGACGGTGATGCCGGCCAGCGGCCGCCGTTGCGTGGAAGGGTTCATCGCGGGCCGCCGATCAGAATGAACGCGGCATGCCGAGCACATGCTCGCCGACGTAGGAGAGGATCAGGTTGGTGGAGATCGGCGCCACCTGGTAGAGCTTCGTCTCGCGGAACTTGCGCTCGACGTCGTATTCGGCGGCGAAGCCGAAGCCACCGTGCGTCTGGACGCAGACGTTGGCCGCTTCCCAGGAGGCGTCGGCTGCAAGCAGCTTGGCCATGTTCGCCTCGGCACCACAGGGCAGCCCTTCGTCGAACATCCGGCAGCCCTTGAAGCGCATCAGGTCGGCAGCCTCGACGTTCACGTGCGCCCGCGCGATCGGGAACTGGATGCCCTGGTTCTGGCCGATCGGGCGGTCGAACACGATGCGGTCCTTCGAGTACTGCGTCGCCTTCTCGATGAACCAGTGGCCGTCGCCGATGCACTCGGCGGCGATCAGCAGGCGCTCGGCGTTCATGCCGTCGAGGATGTACTTGAAGCCGCGTCCTTCCTCTCCGATCAGGTTCTCTGCCGGCACTTCGAGATTGTCGAAGAACAGTTCGTTCGTCTGGTGGTTCATCATGTTGCGGATCGGCTTGACTGTCAGTCCGTTGCCGATCGACTGCTTGAGGTCGACGATGAACACCGACAGTCCTTCGGACTTGCGCTTGACCTGGTCTTTCGGCGTGGTGCGCGCGAGCAGCAGCATCAGGTCGGAGTAGAGCACCCGCGAGATCCACACCTTCTGGCCGTTGACGATGTAGCGGTCGCCCTTGCGCACCGCGGTCGTCTTCAGGTTGGTGGTGTCGGTGCCGGTCGAAGGCTCGGTAACGCCGAACGACTGCAGGCGCAGCTTGCCGGACGCGATGCCGGGCAGGTACTTGCGCTTCTGTTCTTCCGAGCCGTGGCGCAGCACCGTGCCCATCGTATACATCTGCGCATGCACGTAGCCGGAGTTGCCGCCCGCGTGGTTGATCTCCTCGAGGATGATCGATGCCTCGGTCAGGGTCACGCCTGATCCGCCATACTCTTCCGGGATCAGCGCGCCAAGCCAGCCGGCCTCCTCGAGCGCCTTGATGAACGCTTCCGGGTAGCCGCGCTCCTCGTCGATCCGACGCCAGTATTCGCCGTCGAAGGCACCGCACAGATCGCGTACGGCCTGGCGCAGGGGTTGGTGGGTATCGGTCGAGTAAGGGGCATTCATCGGCGGTCGGCTCCGGTCCGGGCAGTGTCGCCGAGGATCGTCTGCGCGTCGTCGGCGGGCGGCGTCCAGGCCGCGCCGGATTATAGGCATGCTTGACCAGCGGGGACAGCGAATCCTATGATCGTCCGGCTTCGACGTCCGTCGTCGCCAGCACCCCGTCAACCTGCGTCCCGCGAGTCCCGTGCAGAAGCCGCGCGGCACGCCCCCGGTACACGCCCAGATACTGGAAACCCACGTGGCAGAAGTTACTTCCGGCTGGCCGGACGACGTCTACGCCGAACTCGAGGCTGCCGGCATCCGCCAGGTCTCCTATGTGCCCGATGCCGGCCACAGCCGGCTGATCCAGCGCTGCCGGGCCAACCCGGCGATGCGTACGGTCTCTCTGACCACCGAGGAAGAGGGCGTCGCGATGGGGCTGGGCGCGTGGCTCGGCGGCGATCGCCACGTGCTGCTGATGCAGTCCTCCGGGGTCGGCAACACGATCAACATGCTCGCGGCGCCGATCGAGATGCGGGTGCCCCTGCTGATGCTCGTCACGATGCGCGGCGAGTGGGCCGAGTTCAATCCGTGGCAACTGCCGATGGGGCAGGGTACCCGCGCGGCGCTCGAAAGCGTCGGCACGCTGGTGTACCCGGTCGACCAGCCGGCGGAGATCGCGCCGACCGTGGGTGCGGCAGCGACGATGGCCTTCAACACTGGACGCGCGGTCGCGGTGCTGATCGGCCAGCGGGCCATCGGCGCGAAGAACTGGAACAAGTAGCAGCCCCTACATACCCGCAGGAACGGATTCCTCCCATGGCCAGTGCGAACCCTCCTTCCCATTCCCCGGCAGCGATGCTGCGTCGGCCGCTGATCGAGGCGATCCTCGCGCGGCGCGCCGATGCGCTGGTGATCACCGGGCTGGGCACGACCTGCTACGACGTGTTCTCTGCCGGGGACAACCCGCTCAACTTCTACAACTGGGCCGGGATGGGTGGCGCGGCCATGGTCGCCTGCGGCCTGGCGCTGGCACAGCCGAAGCGGCGGGTCCTCTGCATCACCGGCGACGGCGAGATGCTGATGGGGCTGGGCAGCCTCGCGACGATCGCATGCGAGAAGCCGGCCAACCTGTCGATCGTGGTGATGGACAACGAACACTATGTCGAGACTGGCATGCAGGGTACGCACACCGGGCGCGGCGTCGACCTCGCCGGTATCGCCCGCGCAGCCGGTTTCCCGGTCGCCGGTTGCGTGACTGCGCAGGATGGCCTTCCGGCTGCGCTCGAGGCGATCTACGGGCCCGGGCCGGTGTTCATGAACCTGAAGGTCGATCCCGCCCAGCCGCCGATGACGCTGCCCATGCGCGACGGTCCGTACATCCGCAGCCGGTTCCGCGACGCGCTGCTCGGGCCGGCAGTCGCGCACCCGGTGATGATCCCGGCATCGAAGCAGCCGTAGCGCAATCGGCATCGGCCGCGGCGGCCGCCGCGCCGGACCGGGGTGGAGGAAGGCAGACGATGGATACCAGCGGCGAGACACTTAAGGTCTACCAGCACTATATCGACGGCCGTCCGGCGGCGCCGGCCGGTGGGCGTCACTTCGAGAGCCACAACCCTTTCACCGCGAAGCCATGGGCGATGATCGCGCAGGGGGACGCACGCGATGTCGACCTCGCGGTCGAGGCCGCCCATCGGGCGTTCACCAGCGGGCCCTGGCCCAGGTTGAATGCGTCCCAGCGCGGTGCGCTGCTCCTGAGGCTCGCCGATCTGATCGGGCCCGAGGCGCAACGGCTTGCCGCGATCGAGGTACGCGACAATGGCAAGCTGCTCTCCGAGATGGCCGGCCAGACCGCGTACATGGCGAACTGGTACCGCTACTACGGTGGCCTTGCCGACAAGATCGAAGGCGCGGTGATCCCCACCGACAAGGCGGACGTGCTCAACTTCACCCGCCACGAGCCGCTCGGCGTGGTCGCGGCCATCGTGCCGTGGAACTCGCCGTTGCTGCTCACGGCCTGGAAGCTGGCGCCTGCGCTGGCCGCCGGCAACACCGTGGTGATCAAGCCGTCCGAATACACCTCGGCATCCATCCTCGAGTTCATGGCGCTGGTCGAGCAGGCCGGCTTCCCGCCCGGGGTGGTGAACGTGGTCACCGGCTTCGGGCCGGATGTCGGAGCCCCGCTGTCCGAGCACCCGAAGGTGGCGAAGCTTGCCTTCACCGGCTCCGACCGCACTGGCCAGCTGATCTACCAGAGTGCCGCGAAGGGCCTGAAGCCCGTTAGCATGGAACTCGGCGGAAAATCGCCGAACATCGTGTTCGACGATGCGCAGATCGACAACGCCGTGAAGGGCGTGATCTCCGGTATCTTCGCCGCCACCGGCCAGACCTGCATCGCGGGGTCCCGGTTGCTGGTCCAGCGATCGATCCACGACGCCTTCGTGGAGCGGCTGGTCGAGTTCGCGAAGACCGCGCGCATGGGTGACCCGATGAGTCCCGGCACGCAGGTGGGGCCGGTGACCAACCAGCCGCAGTACCGGAAGATCCTAGAGTACATCGACATCGCCCGCGGCGAGGGCGCGATCCCGGTGCTCGGTGGCGGCAAGGCCGTACGGCCGGAATGCGGTGATGGCTGGTTCGTCGAGCCGACCATCTTCGTCGGCGTGAAGAACGATATGCGCATTGCCCAGGAGGAAGTGTTCGGGCCGGTGCTGTCGGTGATCCCGTTCGAGGACGAGGACGACGCGGTGGGGATCGCCAACGACGTGCGGTTCGGGCTGGCTGCAGGGGTATGGACGCAGGATATCCGCCGTGCGCTGTCGATGAGCGAGCGGCTGCGCGCCGGCACCGTCTGGGTCAACACCTATCGGGCCGTGTCCTACCTGTCTCCATTCGGCGGCTACAAGCGCAGCGGCCTGGGGCGCGAGAACGGGCAGGACATGATCCACGAGTACCTGCAGACCAAGAGCGTCTGGATTTCCACGGCGACGGAAGTGCCAAATCCTTTCGTGATGCGCTGAGCGGATCGTTCGCCGTGCACGCCATCGGGTCGGGGTACGAATGAAAGTCGCCGAGTTCCTGCTGCAGTCGCTGGAGGCCGTCGGTGTACGGCACATCTTCGGCAATCCCGGCACCACCGAGATCCCGATGGTCCGGGCCTGTGCCGGGCGCGGGCCTGCCGGCCTCTCCTACGTGGTCGCGCTGTCCGAAGTTTCGGCTGTACCCATGGCCGATGCACAGGCGCGCCTGCGGCGCGGGCTGGGCGTGGTGAACCTGCACGTGGCTCCCGGCCTCGGCAACGGCATGGGCAACCTGTACACGGCCAGCATCGCGAAATCGCCGTTGCTGGTGCTGGTCGGCAGCCAGGACAGCCGGTTCCTGCATACCGGGCCGATCCTGCACGGCCCGCTGGAGCAGATGGTGCGGCCGCTGGTGAAGGCGGTGTACACGCTCGGTTCTGCCAGCGATATCGCGTTCCACGTCAGGCAGGCGATCCGCGTCGCGCTGACGCCGCCGACCGGACCGGTGGCGCTGATCTGCGCCCCGGACCTGCTCGAGCTCGAGATCGATGCCCAGCCGGTGGCGGTGCAGCCACCGAGGCTGGCCGGACTCGCCGCAGGTGACGCCGAGGCCTTCGCGGCCTTCCTGCGGGGCGCACGCTCCCCGGCACTGATCGCCGGCGAGGATGTCCACTGGGCCGGTGCGTCGGGCGCCCTGCAGCGGCTCGCGGAGGGTATCGGTGCCCCGGTGTACAGCGGCCCCTACACGGCGATGCTGCCGCTCGATACCCGATCGCCCAGCCATGCCGGGTACCTGTCTCCAGGCTTCAGGGCGATCGGAGAACGCCTGCGCGAGCACGACGCGTTGCTGTTCGTGGGGTTCCGTAATTTCCGCACGACACTGTATGCCGAGCCCGCGTTGCGCCAGGCCAAGGCATGGCTGGGCCACGATCCCGCGGTGCTGGGGGCCGACGGCGAGTTCGAGCTGGCCCGGCTGGCCGATCTCGATTCCTCGCTCGCGGCGATCGGCACGGCGCTGGCGGCAGACTCGGTGGCGGGAAGGGGTGCCAGCCAGCGCCGCTGGCTGCCCGAGGTCGCGCTCCCCGAGGCTGCTGCGGCCGTGTTCCATCCGACCCGTGCGATCGTCGCACTGCTGCGCGCGTTCAGCGATGCGATCGTGTTCGACGAGTCCGGACTGTCCACCTCCGATGTCCGGCAGTTCATCGACGCGCGCGCCGGCGAGTACCTGATCAACGGCAGTGGCGGCATCGGCTGGGCGCTGGCCGCCGCGGTCGGCGGTGTGCTCGTGCGCCCGGAGCGGCAGGTGCTTGCGGTCGTCGGCGACGGCTCCTCGCTGTACGCGTCCGAAGCATTGTGGACCGCCGTCCACCACGGGGCGAGGCTGCTGCTGGTGGTGCTGTCGAACCGGCGCTATGCCACGCTCAACGAGGCCGCCGGGCGGCTCGCCGACGGGCCCATCGACCTGTTCTCCCTGGAGCCGCCGGTGCTCGACTTCAGCGGCCTCGCGACGCTGCACGGCCTGGCGTTTCTCCGCTGCGACTCAGAAGCCGGACTCGACGACTTCCTGCGCAGGTCGGGTGGCCGCGTCGAAACATCGACCCTGCTCGAACTCAGGTTCGACCCGTCGATCGCGCCGGTGATGGCGTCGCGCCACTTCTGACCACGGCCGCCGCCGGCGTGCTGCTGCGGCAGGTTCAGCGGTTGATCGCCGGAAAAGTCACGGCGATGCCCCAGGCGAAGGCCAGTGCCGATACCAGTGCCCCGGTCCACGGACTGCCGGTCGCCCGGAAACACCATCGGCTGAGAAGCCCGTATGCGATGAACATGAGCAGGATGGCCGGGATGATGATCACCAGGAAGAACAGCCGCGACAGATCGAGCGCCACGGCCAGCACCAGGGACCCGAGGAACAGCGCCTTCGTGGCCGGGTAGGCGAAGCGTGGCGCCTGCGGATGGCGTGCCAGCCCTTCGTCGGCCATCGCCCAGACGAGCGTCCCGACCAGCATCGCCAGTATCAGCGGGCCCCGCCCGTCGGCAGGCCAGAGGTTGAACACGTAACGATCGACCGGGATACCGATGGCCAGCGTTGCCCAGGCGATCATCGTGAGTGCGATCGCCGCCGTGGCCGGAGACGGCACGCAGACCGCCGGTGGCGCCAGACGTCCGCTGCGCACGAGCCATGCACCGCCGACTGCGGTGAGCAGGCCGTAGAGGCCGAAATGCAGCAGCAGGTAGTCGCCGAGCAGGATCGGCAGGAAATGCGAGGGCACCACGCGCAGCAGCAGGGGTGTGGCGAGCGCGGGCCCGACCGCCAGCCACAGCCAGTCGCGCCGCGCGAGCCTGCGCAGCGGCAGCCCGTGGGCCGCAGGCAGCGGCCGGCCGCGCATGCTT